>JABHLN010000067.1 GCA_018693105.1 Desulfobacterales bacterium
ACAATAAAATTGTTTATACCTGATTTCAAGATAAGTGTAGACAATTCATCAACCGCATACCCCTTTGCGATGGAACCGAAATCAATAGCTATCTTTTTTTTCTTTTTAGCAATATTCCTGTCACCTGAAATATTTATATAATTATAACCGACATTTTCCTTCAGTTTCTTTATTTGCTCTATTGACGGAATTTTTCTTTTTTTTTTATCGTTTCCAAAACCCCAGATATTTACTAAAGGATTAATAGTAGCATCCCAGGCTCCCCCGGTAATTTCATATAACTTTTTACCTATTGTGACCACCCTTATGAAGTCATCAGAAACTGCAAAATCCTTATCAATGATTTCATATTTATTAAACATGCTTATTTCGCTATCTTCCATATAGATTGACATACTTGAATTTATTTCTCTGAGCCGCTGCTCAATTTTCTCTCTAAGAGAATCAGTGTTTTTATTCAACCATGTAACAACCTTTATATGGTAGGTTGTGCCCATGGTCTTCCCGGTAAATGTGGCCTCTTTCTTTAAACCACAACCTGCAAGAAAAAATAAAGTTAGAGCATATACAAAAGAAATAGTGAGTTTTTTCAAGATAAGCCCCTTATATCAGGATTATTACTTAGCCATCGGTTATACTTTTTACGAGTTTATTAAAACATGACCGGGTTAATTTGTTTAATTTATTCAAAAAAGAATCATCATAATCTAACATCGTCTTCATCTCGGACTTAATATTTAGCTGAAAAACGCACTAAAATCAATCACATAAACCAAACATATAAATATAAAATTCTCTCTATGACCAGGTTGATATGATTTTCTTAGATTTCCGGGTAAAATTCAATATTTCGGAATGCGCAAAGGTTTGTGCTGGATATATTCGATCTTTTTCAAAAATATTAAAGGGATAATGGACTATACAAACTATTTCAATTGAGGATCTGACAAATCCCTCATGGAGCTAAAATGTTGAATTGCTCATTTTATTTTTCCAAAAGACTCTTATACAGCAAAGTAACGCATTTCAACAGGTTTCCTTCCTGTGACGTGTACGTATTTTTCATCAGGATAACCCATGGCAATAACTGCATAAGGTGTCTCATTATCAGGGATATTTACATGTCTGCAAATGCTCTTATCCTTCTTCATGGCATTGACTACGAATCCTACCAGACAGGTACCAAGCCCCATACTGTGGGCTGCCAGAAGTATATTCTGTGTAGCAAGAAGAGCATCCTCTGCGGGACAGCTTGCCTCCTTTTTTGAACCTACAATAATAACAGCGGTTGCTCCGTGAAAAAGAGGGTCCTTCCCGTTTTTTTCCCAGTCATCAATTCCTTTTTTTACCGATTCAAAATAATTTTCATAATACCAGGATAATTCCGGTTTTCCGAAAAGCTTTAATGAAGACCTGATCCAGAATTTCGACGCAAGACCATTTATATTTTTATAAAACTTTGCAATACTTTCCCCTAGTGTATCAACGGTCTGTCTGTCAGGTAGTATCGTAAATGTCCACATCTGGCAATTTGTTCCTGACGGAGCTGTAATGCCAATCTTAACAAGATCTTCAATTTTTGATCTTTCAACAGGCTTTTCAAGAAAATTTCTGCAGGACCTGCGTGACTGCATAAGATTTACAAGTCCCCTGATATCATACCTTCCATGGGGAAGCCATTTCCCATCAGCTTCAAAAGTATTAAATTCAGACATGGAGGAATCTACGCATTCCACACGAATCGCGAGGTTTGGACATGCCGCAGAGCAATGATCACAATTTGACGACTCTTCCCCGGTCACACATGCGATACCGTCCTGAATTGAAATTGTGTCATGAGAGCAGACTTCAACACATAAACCACATCCGTTGCAAAGTTCTTTATCAATAGTAGTATTAACAGTTCTATCCATCATTCACCCCCGTCATTAATATTATCATTTTAATAAAGAACATTTTGCTTTTGAGCAATAATAAAACAATTACCCAACCTTTCTTGGGTTGATAAAATATTTAATAAATGACAGAAAACATAATAAAATCTGATGGCGTCGTAAAAAGTCTCCATCTACTGCGTTATAGTTTTTTGTCAGACGCTCGACATACTACATGTATGCCTTCGCGCCTGACCAAATACTATGCCTTGTATATGAAGATTTATACTTAGCCATCGGCTATACTTTTTACTGAAACAGCTGTAGAATCTTCAAATTACCGGAGGATTAATAATGAATATAAAAAAAGAAATAGAAACAATGGTTCCCAAACTGGTTGAATGTAGACACGAACTTCATTCATGGCCTGAAACAGCATTTGAAGAACACCGAACTTCGGATTTTATAACAAAAGAACTGAAATCCTTAGGTCTTGAAGTTGAGCAGGGTATTGCCGGCACAGGTGTTGTAGCGACCCTGACAAAAGGTGAAGGAAAAAGAGAAAAGGCTATTGGCCTCCGCGCAGATATGGATGGACTGGACATTCATGAAGAAAACAGTTTTGATTATAAGTCAACAAATGAAGGTAAAATGCATGCATGCGGCCATGACGGACATATGACAATGCTTCTTGGTGCAGCTGAATATCTTTCCCGGAATGACACCTTCAGCGGAACTATTCATTTTATTTTTCAGCCCGCTGAAGAAAATGAAGGGGGTGGCAATGAAATGATAAAGGACGGGCTTTTTGAAAAATATCCGGTAGAAGCTGTTTTCGGTCTTCACAGTTTTCCCATACTGCCTTTAGGATATTTTGCCACAAGAAAGGGTCCTATGATGGCCGCCTTTGACATATTTGATATAAAAATTAATGGAACAGGTGGTCATGCAGCTATGCCTCATCTTACAAGGGATCCTATAGTTGCTGCATCATATATGATAAACCAGTTTCAGAGCATAGTAAGCCGTAATTCAGACCCTGTTGAGTCAGCAGTTGTTAGCGTTACCGATATTCATGGAGGAACTACATATAACGTTATTCCTGAAACTGTGAATCTACGTGGTACAACACGTCATTTCCAACCCCATATCCAGGATATGGTTGAGCAGCGTCTCAAGGAAATAACAGATGGTGTAGCATCTTCAACAGGTGTAAATACTGAATTCAAATATGAAAGACGCTACCCGGCCACTGTAAACAGCAGCAATGAAACAGACGAAGCAATAAAAGCAGCATCCATGATTACAGGTGCTGAAAAGGTACTAACAGACCTTCCCCCTGTAATGGGCTCTGAGGATTTTGCATTTATGTTAAAAGAAAAGCCCGGTGCATATATTGCCCTTGGAGCCGGAGATCCAAAGCCGGGGGGTATGATGCACCAGTCGAAATTTGATTTTAATGACGAAGTCATTCCCATAGGTGTTTCTTACTGGACAAACCTTATAGAAAATCTTTTACCATTAGGTAGTTAAAATATGAATGAGTTTATATGTATAAGATGTTGATGAGCTTGTTAAAAGTCAGCTTGAGAAGGCAAAATAAATAGTTCAGATCAAGGTGTACTTATCGTACACCCCAGTGATTAAGGACGCAACGTAGATTAGACGAAACCATCAATTTAAATATTTAGCGGTTTTTACCAAGCTCTTTTTTTATTTTTTCTATTCTTTTTCGAATATCGGCAATATTATGAGTAGTAACACCAATTTTTTCTCTAATGGCAAGGGCGTTTTCCAGGCTTTCAACCGCTTTTTTATTTTCTCCAACCTCTTCATAAAAACAACCAATTGTGAGAAGTCCTTTAGCAATACCATTCTTGTCATCAAGCTTTTTTAGAGCTGTTATTGCTTCCTCCTTTAAGAGGATGGCTTTTTCATAATCCTTCATATCATAATAGGCCATGCTTATGTTACCAAGAACCAATGCTGTCTTTGCACTATCCCCTTTTCCCATGGCAATTAGAAGAGCCTCGTCAAAATATTTCACAGCCTTTTTCAGAAGCCCTGTCTGGAGATAACACATACCGATACTGTTTAATAGATCAGCAAAACGCTCTTTTTTTTCCAACTCATTATAGTTCTCAAGGGATGTTTTAAAAAACAGCAATGCTGATCCATATTTTCCGATACGTAAATTAGCCATACCAAGCTCTTCAGCAACAAAGCCCAAACGATTGCAAACAGCAGAAATCTTTTCCTGATCTCCTGCTTTAACAGCTGTTTCATGAGCCTCTGAAAGATATTTATATGAAATCTCATATTTGCCGGCCAGAGCATAAAAATGACCAGCAAGATATAATTCTGAAAAAAGGTCAATTATTCGCGGCCAGGAGCTTTTCTTCTCAGCCTCGGCTGATTTTGCATACATTTCTGCAGCAGTAAAGATCTTTCCCTCTTTTTGAAGCTTCTGTGCCTTGTCCCAATATATATCAGCCTGCGCATGTCCCTGTGAATAAACAGGTGTACAGGTTATATGCACAAATAAAAGGCCGAGGAGGATCAAGATAGACCTTTTCATACCTACTATTCCTTTATGGATTAATAATTAAATTGTTTTTTATGAATTCGTAAAAAGTATATTCAATAGTTAAGTAAACCACCGTGGAGAAAAAAAATTAAAATAGCGGATGGAGACTTTTTACGACACTATCTTGTCTGAATATGCCGGGAAAGCAACCCATGTCAAGGAGATATTATATATATTAATAAATACAAACTGTTAAAACACCAGCCAAAAAACCTTCTCAACTATAAAGTAAATTTATATTAAAATCAGAAAAGGGGATTAATGCTATTTAATTAATCTAACGCTATTTAGTTATTTGTACGGTTATATAATAATTATTTTATATTTAAACAATTCCCTCAATTTGTCTAAAATAGTTTTATATGTATTTATTACAAATCTTTATGCTTTTATTAATTTTCTGGCATGATTAGTGATATATCATTTAACCAGATATCAAAATAACTCTTTATATTTGCTTAGAGGTGGTTGGATGAAAAATGAATTATTAAATAATAATCTCTGCACAAGAAAAAACAGGCATGATTTAAGTTTCAAACAGTTCTACAGCTGTGAATTCCTGATAGATGAGGTTAAAACTCTTTACCATTTTAAAATCAGAACAATTGAATCAGATTCATTATTTGCATTGGTAAAAGAAAATTCAGAAATTCTAAACTGGGTAAATGCAGGAGATGTTCTTAATATGAAGTTTTACCATGCGGATGCCAAACATCCCGCAGAATCCATGGATACAATAGTTAAGTATATTGAAAGAGATAAAGAAGGAAGGTTTGAGGGGCATTACCTCATAGTTTTTGAGCCTCTGAACTGATTAAATATTAGCGCATTAAGTCTTTATTGCGCAAACACTTAAACTTGGCAGCAGATAAGAACCAATAAAGGAGGTTATTAAAATGTCAAAATATACTACATTCGGACTTTTTGCCTGGCTGGGCTGTTTTGTTATTGCATGTTTTCAGGCTATAGAAGCGATAGTGAGCACAGGGGGCGCATGGGGCTGGAAACATATCAGTCTTTCAGATGTGATCGGAAGGGAATATTTGTTATGGGTTGAAGGGATTACCCTGACTGTTTTTCAGAACTTAATTAATGATTTCATATCAATACCTTTGATTTTCTTACTCTTTGGTGCGGGATTATTTCTTTTTATAGTAAACGCATTTATAGGACCAAGGTGAAAGTTTTCCTTAAAATTCTCCACAGCCTGCTCTGCCTGTATCCCACAGGAACGACATCTTTCACCCCCCACATCCCTGTATAGTTAAATGAGTTGCTTTTCCCCCGGGATTGGCAGAGCAAATTTTTCCCATACCGCTCATGGGGGTTGCAAAACAAATAAATCCTTTTTATAAAATTAATTAACCCGTATAAAGTATAACCAATGGTTAAGTAACCCCGCATTGGCGGGGCATATACAAGGCATAGCTATTGATCAGGAGTGAGGGAATACATGTTTGTATGTCGAACTTCTGATCAATAGCTATAACGCAGTAGATGGAGATTTTCACGACGCCATCAAACTTAATGAGCATAAATAATAAAGGCTCCCTGCAATTATGGAATACAAATTTAAGCCTATAGGTATAATACATTCGTGTTTTAAAGAAAACTTCGGCATCCCCAGACAACCGGGAATCGTGTCCGAAGCAGGCGCAATTCTGGAACTTTACCCGCCATATGCATCGAAGGAAGCTTTAAGAGGCCTTGAAGGCTTTTCCCATATCTGGGTTGTTTTTATATTTCATGCACTTAAAAAAAAAGGCTGGAAAGCAACTATTCGACCTCCAAGACTGGGTGGAAATAAACGGATTGGTGTTTTTGCATCCCGCTCACCGTTCAGGCCGAACCCCATAGGTCTTTCAGCAGTAGAAATTGAAGATATTATCAAAAAGAATGAAAAGGCATTTATTCATCTTAAGGGTGTTGATTTTCTTGATAACACACCAGTCCTTGATATCAAACCATACATTGCATACGGTGATTCCATCCCTGAAGCAGAATGCAGCTTTGCCAAAAGGCCACCCACCCCTTCAATGGAAATTGTTTTTTCACATGAAGCAAGTCTTTCCTGCGAGTCTTTGAAAGAAAAACACCCGGCTCTAAAAAAACTCATTGCCCAGATTCTGGAATATGATCCAAGACCCTCATATTATCCTAAAAAATCAAAGCGCAGCACCTTTGGGGTGAAGCTTTTTGATCTTGATATCAAATGGGAAGTAAAAGAAAATACAGCCACGGTAACTGTAATCGAAAAGGTCCTCAAATAGAAATCATTAATCAGGTGATTTCAGGACTTTTTTTCTTTATATCAGGTTGTTTTTCATCAATATCGTTCTCTTCACAATATCTGCAGATAATATCCAGAAAATGCCCGCCGTACTTTTCAAGTTTAACCTCTCCGACACCATGAATTCTCTTCATACTGCTATGATTCATGGGAAGAAAAGCGGACATCTCAACTAAACTCTTATCAGAAAAAACAATATATGGAGGCATACTTGACTTATCTGCCAGTTCCTTTCTTTTTTTTCTCAACCTGTTAAAAAGTTCCTCATCATAATCAAGATCAGTAGCCTTTTTCCGTACTTCAGGCGGTTCATCTGTTTCTTCAAAGACACCAAAGATCGTTTCATTACCCCTGAAAACTTCATAAGCCCCGGGTGTAAGTTTCAGTCCACCGAATTCCATATCCTGAAGCATGAGCCCCTTCTGGATAAACTGCCTCGATAATTGAAACCACTGCTTTTTTGAAAGATCATTCCCTATCCCGTATGTTGACACCTTCTGGTGCCCGAACTTTAAAATCTTTTTTGATTTGGAACCTCTTAATACATCAATGATATGGCCTGCTCCGAAAATTTCACCGGTTCGCTTGACACATGAAAGAAATTTCTGTGCCGGAATTGTAATGTCAACTGAATCTTTTTTATCATCCATGCAGTTATCACACATTTCGCAATTATTCCCCGCATATTTCTCACCAAAATAATCCAAAAGGGGCTTTCGGCGACACATGTCACTTTCAACAAATTGCAGAATAGAGCTCAAGTGAATCCGGGCTATTCTCTGTTCTCTTTCTTCTTTTTGACTTATGATATATTTGACCTTATGTATATCTGCATAACTGAACATCATTGTACAATCTGACCTAAGACCGTCGCGCCCGGCTCTTCCAATTTCCTGGTAGTACCCCTCAATATTTTTGGGTAGATCATAGTGAATGACAAAACGCACATCCGGCTTGTTTATCCCCATACCGAAAGCAATAGTAGCGACAATTATCCTGACATCATCCCGGATAAACAGTTCCTGGTTCTGCTTTCGATCACTATCCGGCAACCCGGCATGATAAGGCTTTACTGAAAAACCTTCTTTCCCCAGCACATCGTATAGTTCATCAACCTTTTTGCGTGTAAAACAGTATATAATTCCTGACTGATCCGGATAATTTCTTACTAATTGAAGTAACTGATTTACAGGATTGACTTTTGGTACAATACGAATAAACAGATTTGGTCTGTTAAAACTTCCTAAAAATTCACCTGCAGAGCCAAGCTCCAGTGTATTCCTTATATCAGTTCGTACCTGGGTGGTTGCCGTAGCTGTTAACGCAGCGCATGCCGCATCCGGCAAACGCTTCCTGACCTCTGAAAGAGCCCTGTATTCAGGCCGAAAATCGTGCCCCCACTCTGATATGCAATGAGCCTCATCAATTGCCAGACAGTCTACCCTCATTGATGAAAAAAAATCCAGCATATTGGGCCGTAAAAGCCCCTCAGGGGCAATGTAAAGTAATTTCACCTTTCCGCTTTTTATCCGGGTGATATTTCGCTGGTATTCCTCATGAGCCAATGAGCTGTTCAGAAAAACGGCATCAACACCCAACTCACGCAACTGTTCTACCTGATCCTTCATCAGCGAAATCAGAGGCGAAATCACAATAGTCAATCCCTGAAAAATCAGTGCCGGTAACTGGTAACAAAGTGACTTCCCACCACCGGTAGGCATAATTACCAACACATCGTTTTTTTTAAGTATATTTTCAATTATCTCTTTCTGAAGAGGTCGAAATTCATCATATCCAAAAACTCTTTTCAATATTTTTCCTGAATTTTCCATAGTTACTTCTTTATGTCTTATCAATTTTATATATTATGGATGAAGTTTTCACTTAACCAGCTATTATACTTTTTACGAATTTATTATAATTATCCATGGAGCGGCTTCCATGGACAAACTCCCTGACTGTCTGAGGATATTATAGAGCGTTGTGAAAGAGCATTGAAATATTTTCATGATTCTAAAAGATGAAATTTCCACAGGCTATAATTTAAAACATGAGCCTGCTCTTTCATTACGATCTATTATATCCGAGTTTCAGACGGTTTGATAAAAAATAACTGTTACACTGGGATTAGATCCCCCTGAATAAGTAACTTTTTACAGAATAATTATTTTTCTTCTATTGCAAAATCTATAAGTTTGTAAACTTCATTTAACGGAATTCGCTTTTTTGTTTTTGCAATAAACCCGCCATAATGAGCAAAAGAAATAGATTCATACTCTTTTATCCTGCAGAAATCCACACCTTTGGAATCATTAAACCGGTATAATCTCCACCCTCCTCCACGCCTGTCGTAAGTTATTGAAACATCCAGCGGAGATGTAAGGCTGTCACAATATTCCTGCAGTCCGCCGGAATCATCAGTCAACCCTACTATTATAATTTTGTTCTTTATGTTTATCGTTTTACAACTTTTCCAAAATTGAATCTGTGATTCCAGAAGTTCAGCCTGATGAATGATGTCACGTCCGAATTTTCTTATAAACTCATATACCGATTGAGGGTCTTCTGAAAATAAATTAAGAAACCAGCTTTCAAAAGGACTGTATAAAGGGGACAGTTTATCTATCCCAAGTTCTTCTGCCATTGCGGTTGGGCCAACCCTGTCAATCCTGTCCTTAAAATTCCACCAGGATGCCGCTTTCAGCTTTTCAGTAAGTTCAAGAAAATCTGCTATTAGAACAAAACTGGCACATAGATTAAGATCCTGATGATGATCAAAATTTTTCAACTCCGGTTGAAACCTGTTACCAACGTCTACAACCCATATTTCCGGGTTGTTCAGTTCTTCCCTGGTTGGCTTGCGGCGATGAATTTTAAATTCAATATCTTTATAACTGGCAGTAATCAGTGAAATTGCTAAAAGTTCATCAAAATGAGCACCGCCGGGATGTGTAATAATATGATTTATCATGTATTTCCCTCCAATTACTAAGGTAAATAACAGATCATTCTTAATTATTCAATTCGATTTACTTTATATTTTCTGGCATTTTCAGTTGTAAACAGCCATGCGGAAAGGAAAGGTTGAATCTTCATTTTGCCATCCCTCAACCCTGTTGACATTTATGAGATGTTGAATTAAATTAAAGCTTTTAAAAAGAAGCAATTATCATCACACATAACTTTTGATTATTAAATAATTTTTAATAAATTATGAGGCGGCTGTAATCAAGCTTATAAAAACTATAAAGGAAATGCATTCTTTCTCAGATAGAGAAAGGGGACTTGGGAAGGTTATTTCTTTTGTTCCAACAATGGGATTTCTCCATGAAGGCCATCTATCTCTTATGAGAATCGGGAAAGAACGTGGAGATACTCTCGTTATAAGTATTTTTGTAAACCCTTCCCAATTTGGCCCTGGAGAAGACTTTGAAGCATACCCCAGGGATCTTGACAAAGATCTTGAACTTATCAAACATATTGGTGCTGATGCTGTTTTTAGTCCTGAAAGAGATGAATTATACGATGAAAGGTTTCAAACATATGTGCAATTGGAAAAACTCCCTGATCACCTTTGCGGTATTACAAGGCCGGTACATTTCAGGGGAGTTGCAACTGTGGTTTCCAAGCTCTTTAACATTGTAAAACCTCATATATCTCTTTTTGGTGAAAAAGATTTTCAACAGGTTGCGGTTATACGTCAAATGGTAAAAGACCTGAATTTCGACATTGCGATAATCAGCGCACCGACTATAAGAGAAGATGACGGCCTGGCCATGAGCTCCAGAAACACCTATCTTACTTCTGAGCAGAGACATTCAGCTATCAGTCTGTATCGTTCCCTTCAAAAAGCGCAGGAGCTGGTTAATAGAGGGCAGAAAGAGGCTAAAACTATTGTAGAAGCCGCAACCGAACTGATAAATTCATATCCTGATACAGATATAGACTATATCTCAATCTGTGATCCTGAAACACTTGATGCAGTTAATACGGTTAATGGACCGACTTTAATGGCTTTAGCTGTCAATGTCGGTAAAGCCCATTTGATAGATAATATGATACTAACAACGTAAGTTAAATAACTTACAGTGTACTTATAAAAATAAAAGGAGCAGTTATGAGTAACGACACTTACTTTTTTTCTTCTGAATCTGTAACTGAAGGACATCCTGATAAGGTTGCCGATGCCATATCAGATTCAATTCTGGATGAAATTATGGGACAGGATAAAGCATGCAGAGTCGCATGTGAAACGATGGTAACAACCGGTATCGCTTTTATTGCCGGTGAAATTACAACCAGTTGCTATGTTGATATACCCCAGATTGTAAGGGACACTATACGAGATATTGGTTATCATTCCTCTCAAATGGGATTTGACTGGCAAACCTGTTCGGTTATCACAAGCATCGACCGTCAGTCACCGGACATTGCCCAGGGAGTTAATACAGGCGAGGGCCTTTTTAAGGACCAGGGTGCTGGTGATCAGGGAATAATGTTCGGTTATGCAACCACCGAGACACCCGAATTAATGCCCATGCCTATAACACTTGCCCATAAACTATGTAAGCGTCTTTCAACAGTCAGAAAAAACGCCGGTCTTGATTTCCTGAGACCTGACGGGAAATCACAGGTTACTATTGAGTATGAAAATAATACCCCAAAGAGGATAGATACTGTAGTAATATCCACGCAGCATAAACCGGATGTAACTTACGATGACCTAAAAGAAGCTGTTATTGAAGAAGTAATTAAAAAAGTAATCCCATCTGAGATGACTGATGGAGACACCAGATACTTTATTAACCCTACAGGGAAATTTGTTGTTGGCGGCCCCATGGGGGATTGCGGCCTTACAGGTCGTAAAATTATTGTAGACACATACGGGGGTAAAGGCAGTCATGGAGGTGGTTGCTTTTCAGGAAAAGACCCATCAAAAGTCGACAGAAGCGCATCTTATATGGCACGATATGTAGCAAAAAATATTGTTGCAGCAGGCTTGGCGACTCAATGTGAAATCCAGATAGCTTATGCAATCGGTGTGGCGGAGCCTATTTCTGTCCTTGTTGACACAATGGGAACCGGCGTAATTCCGCAGAAAAAAATTGCCGAAACTATAAAAGATGTCTTTGACCTAAGGCCGGCCGCAATAATTGAAAAACTTGACCTTTTACGTCCTATATACAAAAAAACATCCGCATACGGCCACTTCGGCAGAAATGAGCCGGAATTTTCATGGGAAAAAACAGATATGGTAGATATAATAAAGGAAAAAAGCGGGGTGTAACACATTAATTAATAAAATAAAAAAGCTGTCCGTAATAACGGGCAGCTTTTTTTGTTTTTATTGTTCTAGTATCAGTTTGCTAATCGTTCTCGTTTTTCAATTGCTCATCTCGTAACTTGTTCCATCTGACCCAGTCGTTTAAATCACTTTCAATATCAAAGTTAAACGGTTTCTCTGCTTTTCCATCAGGACTGATATTTATCTGCTGCAAAGACTTTACCATATAAACCCACTCTTCCGCTGATACCTGACGCGGCCCGGCAACAGGATGAGGGCCAAGCACTTGCACCGGATTGGAATACGACTCTTCCGGCCCTGAGTTGTTTGTGGAGGGTTTTCCTTTTACAGCGACTTCACCCCAGTATACTTTTACTACAGCAGAGTTGTTTTCATTAACATTCACCCTGTAAACAGTACCCCTAACTCCGGCAACAGCTGTTTTAGTCGAAATATCAAACCTGCCCCCTCCAAACAATTTAGCAACTTTTGCCCATGTCTTACCGAGAATCATGTTAATATTGATATTTCTTTTCCTGGTTTTTTGGTTATAAGCAACAGCTTCAAGCTCAAAAGATGTTTCTTCTCCGAACCTTATAAAGCTTTTATCGGGCAACCGGATCTCTATTTTTGAATCTTTTTCAGTGTTTATGCGATCACCCTGAATAAGGTAGTCACCGGTAGAAACAGTCATGACTTTTTCAATACCTTTTCTTATCAGGGTAACAGACCCTTCAAGAAAAGTAACTTTTGCTTTTTTACTGCTGATTCCCACCTTGACTATATTCTCTTCGGCAGACAAGTAAGGAACCATGATAAACAAAAGCAAAATAATAAGCACTGTTCTGTTAAATAAATATTTCATTTCCCTTACCCTGTTTTTATTTATTATTTGATGGCGTCGTAAAAAGTCTCCATCTACTGCGTTATAGCGTTTGGCCAGACGTTCGACATACACATGTAGCCTTCACGCCTTGCCAACCACTATGCCTTGTATATGAAGATTTCTACTTAACCATCGATTATACTTTTTACGAGTCATCATTATTTTATAAACTAATAATTCCTGATCTCTAATATTTCTTAAGCTGGTTTTTAAGAATACGTATACTAAGAAGAGCATCTGCACCTGAAACCACTCCACTGGGTGAAAACTCACCGGTTGCCACATCAATAGTTTCGATTATATTTCTTGTTGTACATACCATGGCAGCATTAAAATATGGAAGGTCGTTTCTTAAGTCTGGAAAAGGAGATTCAGACCCTATAAATTTTGTTGCAAGTTTGTCATCCCTGATAATCTTGATCAGTATGTCTTCTATCATTATAGCAAATTCTGCACGTGTAATATTTGCATATGGCTTATATTGATGATCAGAAAAAGGCTGAAGACCTTTAATTTCAAGCTTTATCACCTCATCTATATCCGCTTTAAGAACATGATTTTGAATGTCTGTAGCAGGAGCAATTTTTCCATACTCCCCGGTCTTGAATCCAGCTTCAGGGCTTTTAAAAGATGTATCAAATACTTTCTTTGTCCTGTTCCTGAATAGTTCATCAACCTTTAATTCTTCAATAAAAAGAGCAGCAGTATCCGCCCTTGTTATCTTTTCAAGAAGAGCAATAGCTTTACCGACCTTTGATCCGGGCATGGCCCTTTGTATCTTCTGTATCAAGGCAAATTCCTTATCAGCCTCTGCGGTAAATAGTTTGTCAAGTTCAAGTACTTTACTGAACTGTTTTGCTGAATCGTTAAATTCAAAAGCCATCTTATAGGCAATACCCATATAAAAATAAGGGGCCGCTGCATCAGGATCTATCTTTATAGCATCTTCAAAACGGCTTATAACCTTTTTCAACCATTTTTTATCGACCTTCTCCCCACCCATTGTATACAGACGCATAAAGCCGACATGTACTGCCATTTCCTGAGTATTACCTTCGGCATAACCCTCAGCTTTTTTCATATTTTCAAAACCGTTTTCAAGATCATTTTTCAGCCCATAAATGAGACCAAGTCCAGCATAAGCAGCCGAAAATTTTGGATCAAGTTCTATTGCTTTCCTGAATTCACTGAAAGCTTCATTTATCCTTTCAGCCTTAAGGAATTTATTTCCATTGGACACATGATGCTCAGGAGTATCAAGTACAGCCTGAGGGGCTCTTGGTTTCGGAGCACAGGCAAACAGAAACAAAAGGCATATACCCGCTATTAAATACAATATTTTTTTAGTAACCATTACTCCCTCCCATTACTATATAATAAATTTCATTATCAATATTATCAGCTTTCATAACTACCTGTTTCTTAAATTAGTTTATATCCACAATAATTAAAGATGATAGATTATATAAACTAGTCAACTACAATCATTACCTTGCATTTTTTCATAAAAGACAGATTTTCTGAAGCACTTTTGAGCTTGTCAGCATCAGCATTACTGATTACTATGTTTGAACGACCGGAGCCCTTAGTGGATATGCCTTTAACTGTTAAAGGTTTATCGGTTACTCTCTGATTTTTCTGGGCGGCAGTAAGCTCTTTGGCATATCCGCTCATACCCTGCTGAACAGCAAATTCACGACTTACATATGCTGAACCATATACCTCCTTACCTGTTTCATCTACAATCTTTGGAGACATGGCAGGCCTGGCATTCAGCCCCCTGGCATCAACAACAAGGCCTGTATATACTTCCGATAAGGATTCCATTCCTGTATCATCAGGTTTGGTGTCAACAGGCTTTGTATCAACCGATTTTTTATCAGCAGGTTTTGTATCCGGTTTTTTTACAGGAGGCGGGGTGGGTGTATGGGTCTTTATAGGTTCAAGCTTTTTTATATCCTGTGGAAGAACTACCTGCGCAAATGCACCGTAAATGCTCATTTGCATCGTAACTTCAACTGTTCCGTCGGACATATATTGTGTATCTACAACCTGGGCACCTTTAACCAATCCGTAAACTTTTGTAATAATCACATCATTTGATACTGCATAGTTTTCAACTGTTGTTGTTGAGTTAACCCTTACACCTTTTGTAACTTCAAGAAGGTTACGCATTGCATCAAGTTTTGCCGCCCGAATGGCCATAGGTCTGGCATTGGGTTTTCCATAATATCTTTCAGGAGGTGCTCCCATACCTTTAGCCTGGATGATACCTGTAGTCCAGTTGACCCCTCCATTTGCAATGGGCTCAAAAAGTTGCTTGTACTCAACTCCATATCCTGAAACAGGGATAATAAATAATACTGCAACAACCAACGCTAAAAAAGATCTCTTTTTCATGATTTCCTCCCAAATTTTTTTATACAAATCATTCCATGTTAAATATTATTTAATTTTTTATAGTTTCTAAATTCGCTCTTTCATATATCAGCATTCAGTATAAAACTCAATGAAGCAAAAAAATTACCCTTTGCCATATTTTTTAATATAATATTTTGCAGCCTTATTACTTGGATTAATGATGATTGTTTTTTTCCAATACTTTATCGCCTCCTTTTTTTTTCCTTCCTTAACTGCAACCAGGGCTATTTCATTATATGCCTTGGCGAGGTTAAAAATTGCCTCCCTGTTTTTATTGTTCATTTTAAGAGTTTTCTTCCAGTAGGATATTGCCGTTTCAACATCTCCCTGATTGTAAGCTATCCAGCCGATCTCATTAATTGCTTTTGTATATGAAGGTTTTATTTTAAGAGTTCTTTGATATTCAAGCAATGCATTGGTCGTCATATCAACATTATGAAATGCTTTTGCCAGTCTGTAATGGGTATCCGCTTCCTGTGAAGCAGCGTCTCTTGCTTTTTTAAGATATTCTATAGCCTTTGCCTGGTTATGCCTGAAATTATAAATTGCCCCAAGAAAATAGTATGCATCTGCATTTTCAGGATCAATCAGGATTATTTCATTAAACCTTTCAAATGCCTTGTTCATTTCACCTTTACGCAAGTACAGAATTCCAAGCCATTTCTGGGCAAAAGTATTACGGTTGTCAAGTTTTATTACCCTTAAGAATTCATTGAATGCATCATTAAACCTGTCTTTCTTGGCATAAACAATACCAAGCTGATTATGAGCGAATTCATTCTCAGGATCAACTTTCACAGCGGCCTCAAGCTTTAAAAGGGCATTTTTCAAGTCACCCCTGTATAAGGCATCATAACCTTCAAATACGAGGGAATCCACATCCTGGCAAAGCGCTGTGCCGGTGCCAAATATTACTGCGACAACAATTAATATTATGGGGACATTGTGCTTAAGTCTAAAATACAATGCTTTTTTCATGAGATCCCCCTTGCTATAGAATCAACGATTTTATCCCTGAATGCTGGCTTCTTAAGCATTTCCTCATTACTTGAATTGGAAATAAAACCGGTTTCAAGAAGAATGGAAGGCATTTTTGCTCTTCTTAGCACATAAAAATTAGCTGAATGAACGCCCCTGCTTCTGAAGGGAAGGTTCTTCTTAAATCTGTCCTGGAATGTTTTTGCAAACTTACCGCTTTCAGTCCAATACAGTTTCTGTTCAAACCGGAAGAGGATCTCTTCAATATTAATATATCCCGGCTTCTTTTTATGAGTCTCATCAAATTTTAAAACCGAATTTTCCAGGGCTGCTACTTTTTCAGCTTCAGAGCTTGAAGCTTTTTTAGAACAAAAGTATGTTTCCGAACCGTTGGCAGACCTTTTATTATTAGCATTGATGTGAATACTAATAAATAAATCTGCCTGATGCTGGTTGGCTGTAACCGTGCGTGCGCTCAGAGGCATGTAATAATCACCTGTTCGGGTAAGAAAAGATTTAATTTTCCCGATAGAATTCAGTTTAGTATTTAGTTTTAATGCAATATCCAGTGTAACATCTTTTTCTTTAAGCCCGCTCTGACCGACAGCACCCGGATCAAAACCTCCGTGACCGGCATCAATAACAACACGCTTAACATTATATCCAAGACCTTTTTTAGCGTTCAGCCTGTTAAGCATTACCTCTTCCTCTTCAAGCGCTTTTTTTTCAAGAGGTGTCAGAGGTTTTTTCTCTTTTTGTGTTCCGGTTATCGGTTTTTGTGTCATTTCTGCAATCATCATTCTGGAATATGTGTCACCAGGGTTTATCCGAATAGCATTTCTGAAAGCGACGACAGCCTCAGCTTTTTGACCAAGCCCTGCATAAGCCCTTCCTAGAAGCCCTTGTGCCCAATCACTTTCAGGATCAAGGTTTACCGACTTTTTCAAAACTTGAACGGCTTTGATATAGTACTTTTTATGAAGCAGGCTCTGCCCTTCAAATGCATATCCCATTGCATCTTCACTCCAGCCTAAAGAGGGGTAAACCAGCAATCCCGATGAAACAAATAACCCCTTAGCCATCATTTTAAGGAAAGCTCTTCTCCTTAATGTATTTTCCATATTATTATGACTCCGAAAATATCTTTGATGGTGTCGTAAAAAGTCTCCATCTACTGCGTTATAGCGGTTGGCCAGACGTTCGGAATACTACATGTA
>JABHLN010000068.1 GCA_018693105.1 Desulfobacterales bacterium
CTAAACCAAAACCGTGTAACATCCCCCAGATTATAAATGTCCATCCTGCTCCATGCCATATCCCGCATACTAAAAAAGTAATCAGAATATTTCTATATGTATTGAAACTACCGTTTCTGTTCCCTCCTAACGGTATATAAAGGTATTCTCTTAGCCAGTGGCTTAAGGTTATATGCCATCTATCCCAAAAATCCTGTATATTTAAGGCTTTATAAGGTGAATTAAAGTTTATTGGCAGCTTAATATTAAAAATATAACCGGCGCCTAAAGCCATATCAGTATAACCACTAAAATCATAATATATTTGAAAGGTATAACTAAGGGATGAACACCATGATTCCAGAAATGTGAGAGTTTGAGTTGTTGAATCAAAACCCAGGCTTACATATTCAGCAAGGTTATCAGCAATTATTACCTTCTTAAAAAGGCCGATTGATAAAAGAATTATGCCCGTAAATATATTTTTCCAATCGGGATGAATGTTATTTGTCTTCAATAATTGAGGCATCATTTCTTTGTGATTTACAATTGGCCCTGATATTAATTTTGGAAAAAAGGAAATAAATAAAAAATAGTCAATGATATTAGTTTTGCCGGTTTCGTTATGGTAACTATCAACAAGGAAGGCAATTTGTTGAAATGTAAAGAAGCTTATCGCTAGAGGAAAGAGGATGTCGGGTGAAGTAATCGAAGTGTTAAAAGCATTGTTAATATTTGATATTATAAATATTGTATACTTAAAATATCCAAGTAAAATAAGATTAACTAAAATTCCAAATCCAAGAGTCCATTTGCCTGAAGCAGGTAGAGATGTTTTTGATGTATGTTTAGTCAATAATATGCTGACTGAATAATTAAACATCATCGAAAACAGTATTATTGGTAAATAACTTATATCCCAATAAGAATAAAAGAATAATGAACAGGCAATTAACCAAATCTTACCTGTACCAAAATACTTCATTCTGTTTAAAAAGAAATAAATTATTGATACAAGAGGTAAAAAAATGAATAAATATATGTAGGAATTAAATATCAATTGTTCAAATTATTAAATAATTAATATACAAGGCTATATAAAAAAAAAACTTATATGCTCATGTAATATGGCATTGAGGAGTATTGTCCATAAAGTATTGAATTTATATATATGACGGTCTATTTATTGTATATTCATGTTGTGATTTAATGTTGCTTAATGGTAATATTCAATGAAATGTTATTAGCATATAACTGTGTGAAATGAAAGGTTTACTTTTATGTTAATAAAAAAATATGAACTAATGACAAAAGGGTTTCAAGTTAATGTTGCAGGTCAAGGCTAAAGTGGGGGGTGTTTTTTCAGATGCAAAATCACAAGTTTTTGAAAATATTAGCATTGACACTTTACTTTCATAACTTTATACATCCACTTACAAAATATTTTTTAAGTTTATTATGCTCCTCTTTTATTATTAAAAATTTAAGTTCTTTTTATTCTTATGAATTTTGATGTAATTACCTATAATATAATAAAGCTATTTTTTTTATGTGTTGGATTAATTCCCCGAAAGATGACTATTGTCTTGAGTGGTTTTATAGGACAGCTTTGGTTTATTATCGATAGAAAACATCGTGAAATTACAATAGATAATATGACTCGAGCATTTGGCCGTGAAAAGAATCAATCTGAGATACATGATCTTGCAAGAAAGGTTTTTAGTAATATCTGCTTGATTATTTTTGAAATGGGGTGGTTTGTAAGGCTGAACAAAAAAGAAATTGTTAAAAAGATCAAGATTGAAGGTTTATCGAATTTACGGGCTGCGTATGAAAAGGGTAAAGGGGTATTAATAGTTACAGCTCATTTGGGGAACTGGGAAGTTGGGACTGCCGCTTTATCCAAAACGGGCTACCCCGGCAGTATTATCGGACGTCCAATGGATTTTAAGCCGTTTGACAAATTTGTTTCCGAGGCAAGAAAACGCTTCGAGGTGGAACTGATTCCCTCAGTAGGTTCCATGCGCAAAGTTTTAAATAATTTAGGCCAGGGTAGAATAGTTGTAGTCCTGCTGGATCAGAATGTCGATTGGTATAACGGGGTTTTTGTGGATTTTTTTGGCAGGCCGGCATGTACAAATAAAGGATTGGCTTTATTGGCAAGAAAGACCGGTGCTCCAGTGGTACCTGTATTTATGGTGCGGGACCGATCTTTATTCAGGGGAGAAATCGGGAAAGAAATTCCGCTTGTTAAAACCGCTGATAAGATAAAAGATATTGAAATAAATACACAAAATTATAATGATATTATTGAAACTTATGTGCGCCGTTATCCTGAGCAGTGGTTCTGGGTGCATCAAAGGTGGAAGACCCGGCCTTACCAGCCGTGGCCTAAGGAACAATAATTGATTAGGAACTCTTTACGGCGTCGTAAATCAAACTATAGCGAGGGTTACTTAGTTATTGATTGTTTTTTAAGAGCTCATAACTGTTTTTAAGTGTTTAATAGATGAAAAATTCTGATTTAAAAGGTGCAAAAAAGATTCTTATCCGTTCTGCAAACTGGATAGGTGATGCCATAATGAGTACACCTGTTAACAGGGCTGTAAAATTGAATTTTCCTGATGCTCATATAAGTGTCCTGGCAAAACCCTGGGTCGCCCCAATATTTTATAATAATCCTTATATAGATGATATCTTATTATATGAAGATAAAGACAGGCACAAAGGGCTGGCAGGCAAAATAAGGCTCGGTAATGATTTACGAAAGCATGATTTTGAACTTGCTATCCTTATTCAGAATGCCTTTGAGGCGGCTTTTGTGACCTTCCTTGCAGGGATTCCAAAAAGGGTCGGTTATGATACTGATACACGCGGGATTCTTCTTTCCAATAGTATAAAACTTGATCCTGTATTGAAAAAAGGACATTTAATTGATTATTATCTCGGAATAATGGAGGGTTCTTCACTTAGAACAGATGACAGAAGACTTGATTTGTTTTTAACTGAAAAAGAACGTAGTCTTGCTGAAAAAATATTGGGTAAGTATGGTATTTCCGGGAAGGACAGGCTTATAGGTATAAATCCAGGGGCAGAGTTCGGGACTGCCAAACGCTGGCTTCCCGAACGATTTGCTGAATTGAGTTCAAGACTTGCGGTATCAGGCAACGCAAAGGTTATAATTTTCGGAACGTCAGGCCATAAAGAACTTGGCAATAATATTTCAGAGATGTCGGAAAATATTTGCGTAAATCTTTGCGGGGATACCAGTTTAAGGGAAGTTCTGGCTTTGATTGAAAAATGCAACCTCTTTATAACCAACGATTCGGGCCTGATGCATGTTGCTTCTGCTTTTGATATACCGCAGGTTGTAATTATAGGTTCAACCGACTATATTGCAACCGGCCCGGTCAACCCCAGGAGCAGTATTGTTCGTGTTCCCACATCATGCAGCCCATGTCTTAGGCCGGATTGCCCGGAGGATCACAGGTGTATGAAGAGAGTCACTGTGGATATGGTTTTTAATGCTGCTGAAAAACTTCTTGCGGAGAATAATAAATAGCTATGGCATCGTAAAAAGTCTCTATCTACTGCGTTATAGTGCTTGACCAGATGTTCTACATATCGTTATTACAGGACATTATATGACATTTTGAGTGTCACAAGTGCAACGATTTTAACCTGTATCAGTGAAAGACCTTTACATAAAATAGCTAAAACTAAACTGAAATACCCCATTAATACGCTGAAATAGAAGCTCTAAGACTGGAGAATAATTACATAGAAAATAACATGTCAACAGAAATGCCGTAGCACTTGATATGCTGATATTTTTTAATAGTACAAATTTTAAATAATCTATAACTATAATATCATTATTTAGAGTGTGGTCTCAGTTAATAAAACTATTTTGGAGAAAAAGTGTGAGTACAGAAAAAATTTATAATGTAACTCTATCACAAATGGAAAAACATTTTGATAATACCGGTTTACTCGAACATCTTGATATAGGTTCTGGTTCTGGAGATTTAATAAGCCTATTGAAAACTAAATTTAATATCAACTCAAAATGCTGTGATTATACAGATGAGCTAATGCAGATACCAGATCAAAAAGTTGAAATTATTGACTTAAATATCAATAAAAAACTTCCATATGATGACAATTCTTTTGATATCATTACGGCAACAGAAGTAATTGAGCATCTTGAAGATTTTCGTGCAATTTTACGAGAAATCTATCGCATACTCAAGCCAAACGGAATGATAGTATTAAGTACGCCTAATACCATTAACCTTAACTCTCGTTTACGAAATTTATGGTTCGGCTTTGCAGAACTTATGGGTCCGCTACCAATTCAAGATAGAAAAATTGAGTCATGTGCAGGACATATTAATCCTGTCTCTCCTTTTTATATTATCCATTCGCTATATGAAATGAATTTCCGAAAAATTGACTTTACGTTTGATAAATATCAAAGGTCTGGCATTGGAAAGGCATTATTCTTTTGGTTACCTATTAAGATATTTGGTATGAAAATCTGGTATCAAGAAGTAAGGAGATATAAAACTATTGATGAATCAAATAGGCATATTGTTAAAAGCTTAAATTCCTTACCTGTTCTTTTGGGTCGTACAATTGTAGTGTATGCAATTAAATAGTAGTAAGAGAATAAGATAGCATGTATATCTTTACACTTGGCCAAATACTATGCATAGTATATGAAGATTATTACTTAGCCATTGTTTATACTTTTTTATGAGTGCATCAATAGTGAATGTGGAAATCAAAAATATTCTTATCGTGAAACTAAGCGCCATCGGTGATGTAATCCATACTCTCCCAGCGTTAACTGCTTTAAGAAAGAAGTATCCTGAAGCCCGAATAACATGGCTTGTTGAAGAGACAGCGTCAAGTATGATTGAAGGTCACAACTCTTTGGATCGTGTTCTTGTATCTAAAAGGAAACGTTGGCTGAGAAACCTTAAAAGTCCGTCATGGCGGAAAAGCTTTTCAGAAGCATACAATTTCTTTAAGGAATTACGTGATACAAGATATGATCTCATACTTGATTTTCAGGCATTGCTCAAAAGCGGAGTTTTGATTGCTATAGCTAAAGGGAACCGCAAGATAGGTTTTGATAAAGGCATGGAGCATATGGAGCATAGTTATTTGTTTTTGAATGAGCGTATAGCACCTGTTGATATGGAAATACACGCTTTGAAAAGAGGGCTGATGCTTCTTGATTCTATAGGTATTTATACGGATGAAATTGAATATAATATATCTGTTGCCGAGCATGAACTCTTAGAAATTGATAACCTGCTGAAGCAGTATGGTATAAAACAGAAAGGTCTTCTTGTGGCCATAAACCCTGTAGCAAAATGGGACACAAAGCTTTGGAGCAAGGAGAAATTTGCTCAGCTTGCCGACAGACTTGTGGAACAATATGAGGCTGAAATAGTTTTTACAGGCGGACCTGAAGATTTTGATATTGTGCAGGAAATAATTTCATGCATGAAATGTGATGCTGTCAATCTTGCAGGAAAGACAACCTTAAAGACCCTTGCAGCGCTTTATAAAAAAGCTGATTTACTGATTTCAACAGATACAGGGCCAATGCACCTCGGAGCTGCTGTAGGGGCACCTGTTGTGGCCATTTTTGGCCCCACAGCCCCATGGAGAACAGGACCTTACGGTAAGGGCCATAAGGTTATACGTACTGAGCTTGAATGCAGCCCTTGTTTTAAACGTAAATGTGAGACTAATGAATGCATGGAAATGATTAGTGTTCAGGATGTCTTTGAAGGCATTAAGAATACTGGATTGCTGAATAAAGGAATTGTCGATAAAGCTGGCAGAATCGGTTAAACGGTTACTAGGTAGTGCCCATCCGGAAATGATCTTTTTGCCCAATATCTTCGTTATGCTCAAAAAATAATCCTCGGAATATCAAACATATGCCTGTGGTTATTTTTTTCGCATGCCTTGATCTTGAACAATAATCCTCATTTCTGGATGGAAACTAGGTGGCATGGGGTTTGGATTTTAAATGAACGATATGAAGCCTTTGGATTTATCTGTTGTTATTGTAAACTGGAATACAAAAGATTTACTTCTGGAAAGCCTTGCTTCGGTTTACGATACAATTAAAGGAATAACATTTGAGGTTTGGGTGGTTGATAATGCCTCTTCAGATGACAGTGTCCAGGTTGCAAATAACAAATTCCCCAAAGTTAATTATATTGAAAATAACCGGAACCTGGGCTTTGCAGCAGCTAATAATATTGCTTTCAGAGAAATGAAAGGCAGGTATGCGTTATTGCTGAATACTGATGCAATTTTACTTGATGGTGCAGTTGAGGAACTTTTTTATTATATGGAAGCAAATCCGGACTCAGGAACTTCATGTGGTCAATTATTGAATACAGATAATTCAAAGCAGAATTCAATTGCAAACTTCCCTACACTTTTGTCTCTTGTTTCGAATGAAACTTTGTTGCGAATCCTTTTCCCGAAAAGATACCCGAGTAAAAGGAGGAAATACTCCTCACCTGTTGAAATTGAATCCTGTATCGGAGCATGTATGATGGTCCGTAAGGAAGCAATGGATAAAGTCGGGTTTTTCGATGAGATGTACTTCTTTTTCTTCGAGGAAACAGACTGGGCATACAGGATGAACCAAAAAGGGTGGAAGGTCTGCTTTGTTCCCACTTCAAAGATAATTCATGCACAGGGAAAAAGTGCAGGGCCAAGCGCAAAATCAAGAATTATGTTCTACAGGTCAAGATATATTTATTTTAAAAAATGGAATCCAAAATCATATCCGATATATTTTTTTGTTCTATTTATACGGCTTCTTATAAATACTGTACTTTCATTAATTGGCATCATATTTACCCTGGGTTTAAACAAAGAGCTTCTTAACAGGTTCAAGGTTTATTTTCAGCTGATCATATGGCATTTTAAGGGGTGTCCCGATGAATAATGCCATGACTGTTAAGGATACAAAGAACCTGCCTGATAAATTCAAAACCATCCTTCTTGTTCAATTGGGTGATATCGGTGATGTCGTCCTCACAACGCCTACTATAAGAGCTCTTAAGGAAAGTTATCCGGGAAGCCGTCTTATTGTATGTGTCAGGGAAAAAGCAAAAGGAATTATTGAAGGAGACCGTTGGGCGGACGGCATTATTTCTGTTAACAAACAAAAGAGAAGTATATTATATAATATTAGATATCAGACTTCATTTTTCCGGGAACTCCGGAAATACCGATTTGACCTTGTCATTGAGCTTAGAACCGGAACACGTGGATCATTTATAACCTTTATTTCAGGAGCAAAATACAAAATTGGACGTTATGCAGCAGACGGCGGGTTTTGGAGAAACAGAATATTTACCCATCTTGTAAATCCTGACAACGAAGGGTATCAATACTCGGTGGAACATAACCTTAATATTATCTCACCCCTTGGCCTTGAAATAAATATAAAAACACCTGAAATTACTATTACATCAGAAATTGGGAAAAAAATTTCCAGAGTTTTTAAAAAAGAAGGAATAAACCCTGATAAACCCATAATCGTATTTCATCCATTTTCTTTATGGAAGTATAAAGAATGGAGAATAAATCATTGTGTTGAATTAATTGAATACTTATACAAAGAGTATGATTGTATAGTTATTATTACAGGTGCGCCTGAAGAAAGAGCGCAGGCCGGGAATCTAGCTTATAAGTGTTCTTCAGATGTTCATAATTTTGCAGGTAGAACGTCAATAATTGAGCTTGCTGGTGTTCTTAATCGATGCAGACTTTTTATCGGGGTTGATACAGCCGCACTTCATATGGCAGCAGCTTTAGATAAACCTACAATTGGTATATTCGGGCCTTCACCTGCTATATGCTGGGCCCCAAGGGGCGATATCCACAGTATAGTTTCAAAGGATATTTCCTGCCTTCCCTGCAGACAAAAAGGATGTAATAACAGTGAAGTTAGTGAATGTCTTGATGAATTATCTCTTGATGAAATAAAAGGAACTATTGACAAACAACTGGAGTTTGCCGATATAAAAAAATCAGGGTAATTGAAACTGAATCATTTGAATGGATTTTGCCCTGTCATTATGGTGTAAAAATAATGGGCTGAAAATAAGTGCCCGAAAAACAAAAAAAGATGAATATATTGTCATTATTTAAAATATTAAAATTACAATTCCCCCCCGGAATATTATGTGTCTTTTTAGCGGGTTTTCTGGTTCGTTTGTTTGCATTTTTTAACACATACATTGTAAACCAGGATGGTGCTTATTATATACACCAGGCAAAAGCATTATTTTTTAACCAATTTGAAAGCCTGACGTCATGTGCTCTTCCGTATCTATCAAACTACCCTTTTTTTATTGCAGGCGCATATGCACTGTTTAATGACTGGGAAGTTGCAGCAAAGTCGGTTTCAATTTTTTTTGGAACAATTACTTTAATACCTATATATTTACTATTGAAAAGATTTTTTGATGAAAGAATCAGCATCCTTGCAACATTGATTTTTGCCTTTACTCCAGTGTTGGTAAGTCGAAGCGTTGATGTTGTAAAAGGACCGGTTTACTGGTTCTTTTTAGTTCTTGGATTATTATTTTATGTTCTTGAACTTGAGAAGAAAAAGCCTGTTTTTCTTGTCTTTGCAAGTATTTCTTTTTTAATGGCAGCCTGGGCAAGAGTTGATGCCCTTTTTTTTATAGTTATGTCAAGTTTTCATATTCTTGTCGCAATACAAGGAGATAAGATAAAAAGATTATGTGCCTTTATTTCTCCGGTGTTTATATTAATTGTATGCTTAGCCATATTCAGTATGTCAACAGACTCATCTTTCGGGAAAATCAGCCGCACTGAAGAAGTGTCCAGGTCAATTAAGATGATTCCGGAAAGTTATAATCTACTTCGTGACAAACTGGCAGATCAAGCAGCCGGACAACCTTACAGAACAAACAAAGAAAGGGTTTTAAATTATTTTTTAACAGAGGCCCGAACAAATATCTGGATTGTTGCTTTCGGGACCTTATTAAATCGTACATTAGAATCCTTTTTTTACCCATTCTTTTTAATTTTTGCCCTTGGCTTGATCGGTATAAGAGAAAAACTACAAAATGATAAAAGGTTTTTTTATTTTTTACTATTAGTATTTTCGGGACTGATTGTACTGTACTGCTATATTTTATCAAGATGGGTTCTTGAATATCGGTATTTTGCGCTTGTGATATTTCCGGGTATGGTTTTCACAGGGATTGGACTGGAAAAGGCGTTCAACTATTTGCAGTCCAGGTCCAAGGCACCTGTTGCCTTGATCTTAATTTTGTTGTTTATATTTTCTTTTGGTTTGTCGAAAAACCTGCAGGACAGAAGGGGCGAGGACCTTGTATATAAAAATGTTGGCCGGTTTATTTCAGAAAGAGAGGGTAATAATGAGGTTGCCGTAGCAACCTCTGAATTTTCCCAGAGCTGGGTTGCCCTGTATTCCAATAGTAACTCAAACGGGGCGTCATGCCTGCAGTTAAGGAATGCAATAAACCGGATGGCGCGGAGAAATTATAATAGCTTTTTAAAACGTATAAAGGCAAGGAGCGTAAAGTATTTCCTTTGGGAAGAAAAACTCTGGCCACATAAAAGCTATTCTTTTATAAAAAAAGATAATCACAGGTATTTTAAGGAACTAAAAAGATGGGAACATGAAAAGATTGGTGAAATTATTCTTTTTGAGATTATATAGCCAGAGACCTTTATACCGGTTTCTAAATCACACCATCAGAACTGGAAATAGATAAACTCCTGCTGTGCTGGTGCAGCAAGATATATTATTGAAAATAATAGATAAATAAATACCGGAACCTTCCATTTCAAGCTGCTTTCGGCAAAGGCGGTTTCATGTTCATGGCCGAGCTTGTTGAACTGCTCCCAGATGACAAAAAATGAAAAAAATGCCAAAGCACCAAATTTATATATTATTTCCATGGAAAGTGGAGCGATATCCATAAGTTTCATAAGCATAATTGTCAACTGGCCATCATCTCCTGCCCTGAAAATTAGCCATCCAAATGCGGTCAGTTGAAACATACAAATCCACTTCAGGGAATTTCTTATGCTGAATGTGTCATGATTATTTGTTTCATCATATTTCCTGAAAACAATAAGGATAATACCGTGATAAAGTCCCCACCATATAAAGTTCCATGCAGCACCATGCCACAGGCCCCCCAGAAGCATTGTAATTAAAAGGTTAATCCGCATACGGGATTCGCCTTTACGATTGCCGCCAAGGGATATATACAGATAATCTCTTAGCCAGGTTGACAGCGAAACATGCCAGTGCCGCCAGAACTCCCCGGGGGATCTGACAAAATATGGAGACTTAAAATTAATTTTCAGGTTAAAGCCCAGAAGTCTGCTTACACCTCTTGCTATATCCGAATACCCCGAAAAATCACCATATATCTGAAATGCAAAAGCATATGCGCCAAGGGTAACATACCAGAAGTTAAGGGATGAAGAATCCATTGAAAAAACCTGATTGACAATTACTGCCATATTGTCAGCTACGAATATTTTTTTGAAAAAACCCCAGATGATCAGAGAAAGACCGTTTCTGGTCATTTCATTGTTAATTGTTCGCGGGGATGTAATCTGCGGAAGGAGGCGTGTTGCCCGTTCAATAGGGCCTGCCACCAGCTGTGGGAAAAAAGCGACAAAAAGAGCAAAATCGAGAAAATTTTCTGTGGGTTCTAATTTACCCCTATATATATCAATTGTATAACTCATGGTTTGAAAGGTATAAAAGGAAATCCCTACAGGTAGTATGATGTTTAAGTGCAGTACTTCAGGATTAAAACCTGCCGCTGAAAGTGAGCCTGCAAGACTGCCGATAAAGAAATTATAATATTTAAAAAATCCTAGTAAACCGAGGTTGCAGCATATACTTAGAACAAGAAATAGTTTTTTTCGTGATTGACTGATACCGGATGTGTTAATTGTTTTTCCACAGAGAAAATCGACAACGGTTGAAATAAGGATCAGTGAAAGGAATCGCGGATCCCACCAGCCATAGAAAATGTAGCTTGAAACAAGAAGATGGATGTTTTGTGCTCTATGAGGAAGCAGGCGGTATATTCCGTAAACAATCAGGAAAAATACAGCAAAGTCATATGAATTGAAAAGCATTTAAATCAGGTCCTGAATCAATAATTGATAGCGTAGTAGTGTAAACTTGATACTTAGCCATCGGTTGTAGTTTTTAATAGTTCATCAATAATTAATAATCTGTACAATAACAATATTATTGATCCCTATAAGAAATAAATCTGGTTTTATGTCAAGAAAAATTATATTTTGAAATTTAGTTTCAAGGGGCTATACAGAAAAACTTGCTGGTTTTTCAGCGTAAAATAATGCAGCTTATTCTTCAATCCCGTGAAAAATAAGTTCAAAAAGTTTATGGATTTCCTTATCCGAATCCTTCCGGCTCATTTCGGTCCACCTGAGTTCAAACTGCTCAAGTATTTGTATGATAATGACTGCGGTCTTGTGGGGAGAAGTTATTTTTATGAAGTTCCTTTCTATACCGGTTTCAAGGATTTCCTGTATTAAACCGGCCATTCTTTTACGGAAAGTACTGAGAAGGTGAACATTTTCTTTTACTTCCTTAAAAATTTCAATCGTGCTGCCTTCTTCGGCAATGTAATTACGAATGAACTGGATCTGGCCGCATGTAAAAGAAACTATGTTTTCTTTTGTGTTATTTTCAGGGCTAATATTTGCTTTAAGGCTTGAAAGCATTGAATTGACTACTATCTCAGCTGATTGCCTGAAAAGATCCTCTTTGTTTTTAAAGTAAATATATATTGTTCCTTTGCTGATTTTAACATCCCTTACGATATCATCAAGGCTGGTTTTTTTAAAACCGTATCTTGCAAATTGTTTCATTGCACTTGTTAAAATCAGATCTTTCGTTTTTTCCATGCCTGTTGTTCCTAAAAATTGTTTTTTATTTCTCCCCAGACTCTTGACGTATCTTCGTAATTTGACATTGTGCTGTCAGTACTTAACGGCATTACGATGTCCATACCTGCGGACAGACTTAAACCTGCTTCCGTTTGATATTCGAAGGCAATCTTATGAATAAAATCCTTGCCGTTTGCAAGAAAGAAAAGTGTATAACTCGGCTTTAATGTATCATTTAAAAACGAGAATGAAAAATTTACAAATGTCAGTAGTATTTCCCGGTCTGTAAGCAGGTAATCGTCATAATTCAGGATTAACTGATACTGCTGATTAAATAAAATTGATAGGTTGTCGTTGAATGTAAGATCAAAACCGGCTGCAATATTGATTACATCTCTGTCTTCGACAATAAGGAAATTCCCCGGTGTAATCAGCATGGGTGATATCGGGTTGATGCGGTTATATGCCTTCCCATGATAATATGCAGCTTCTATTTTAAAAACAAACTTTTCCACCAGTTTGTTTGCTGTAAAACCATACATGTCAAACCGGTTATGCGCCATATTAATTACACCGTTTGGTGATGGTGAGAGCACAAAATCATCATCAAAAAGACTTGCCGCCATAAAGCTTACATCGTATCCTTCACCCGGCATCATAACTCTGATACCCCACTCCGGTCTTGAACCGATTTCCGGCTTTATGTGATCACCTATCATAAAATTAAACGGCAGGATGCTGAAACTTTTCAGAAGGTCAGGGCGGAAATCAAATTCGGTGCCCTCCACAGCCATTTTATTGGGTCTGAACTCCCCTATGGTTATAAGAGATAATGTGTTTTCACCCCAGTAATAATTGAAGCGGGCCATGTTCACACCAAGGCGGGATTCTTCGAGGGTCTGAAAAAATAAAAGGCTTCTGTCCCTCGGGTTTATCAGGTCTGTAATTGCAAGGCCGTCCGATTCCCCCCATACAACAATCTGACGTCCGATGTATAAATCGTAACTATCTTGAGAATAGGATAACCAGAGTTCTTTTAATTTACCTCCTGATTCAAGCTTGTCAAGCTCGGTTCCATGATAGTTCCCTCTCTGTTCAAGTTCATAAACAAAATCATGAAAAACCTGCCCTACAAAGTGCAGGCGGAAATCCCTTGCAAATTTTTTATCATACTCAAGTTCTAAAGCAAGTTGTGCTGAAGACAGGTTTTTAGGTTTGGATTTGGTTGTAAGGTGATTTGAAACAGTTAATCTTAAAAAACCCTGAAACGGGAGTTTGACTTTTGGAATTAATTTGGATCTCTTTTTTTCTTTTGTACCGTAATCATTTCCTGCAACAAATTCTTCTTCATCAGAGTCACCCCCACTGTCACTTTCTCCCCAGTCCTCATCTTCACTTTCGTCATTCCAACCTTCATCTTCATCATCTTCGCCCCAGCCCTCTTCGTCATTCTCGCTTCCCCAGTCATCTGATTTTTCCTCGATTCTTTTATCGGAGGAATCATTATTCATGGCACATACAAAAGTACCAGGTAATGAAAAAAACAATAATAAGATAAGTATTGTAGTCAGAAAACGCATTTTCTAAAGGCCTCTTTCAAGTGTTCGCTGGGTAAAATAGCTGTCTTTTACTCCAAGATTGTATTTTGTATCATCAAATTTAATAATGGTGCGGTGTTTTTTCTTGAAGTTTTCCATATTCATTTCCGTAAATGACCATATCCCCTGAATTTTTTCTGACTTTATAGTTTCTCTTACCTTAAAAGCTCTTTTATTTTTTCCAAAATAAAGAGTCTTTTCAATGATAAGGTTGTCTGGTTTAATCCAGGATATTATGCGCGAATAACCGTTGTCTTTTAAAATCTTTTTGTCAACAGGTATTGATTCCACAACTTTCATTCCGCCTGTTGTCAACCATATTTTTGCTTTGGAAAAGCCATCTTTGCCGAACTTCTTCTTTAAAATAGACTGTACTGATTTTTCTTTTAAAAGGCCCTTCAGGTCACCATCAGTTAGAAACTTGTGCTTATACTCATCAATCTTTATATCACTTACATCAACAAAGCTGAAATCTGACCCCATAAAAGATCCGCTTTTATCCCCGGATGCTATCCGCTTTATTTTTTTCAAGGCCGGCAGATATAACCACTGGTCATTGTCTTTTTCACTATCGTCGTATACATAGCTTAAAAACCCGGTGCCACGCACATCGGCAGGTTCAAGAAAAAACATAACGATCTTGTCATCTTTCCCGTAGGCTTTCCTGTATTGAACGATTTTTCTTTCACGCTCGGCCTTTACTTTGATACCTCCGTCTTTCTTGCTGTGAATGATTTTCTGCAGTTTCATAACAATTCTGGAGTTTGAATCTTCACCCTCATATCTGTCTATGACCTTTTTTCTGAAATCGTAAGCGGTTTCTGCAAATATATCACTTGCAGAAAAAGAAAATAAAAGAACCGTACATATAACCCGAATAAACAATCTGATATTTTTTCTTAAGTTCATTTTTTCTCCTTACAAAATTTGTGTTTGAATATTAAGGAACCATAATTGTTAAGGGGCTATTAATAATTAAGGTGCTTTCAATTTAATAAAACCCGGTTTATAAATTTTTAATATTGCAGGTATAAATATTAGGCTTCCAAGAGCTGAAGTTACCATTGTTAAACCAACAAGGGCGCCAAGTTTTGCAAGGGGCACAAAGTTTGAAAAAAGTAATACAAGAAATCCTACTGTGACAGCCAGTGCATTATAGAAAATCGACGTTCCGGAAGTTGTTGACGTATGAAGATACAATTCATCTATTGTTGTATGGTTTCCGGCGTTCAGGCGCGCATTGTTAATATAATGAATTGCATAATCGATACCTACTCCTACGGCAACACTTCCAACAATTGATGTTGATACGTCCAGAGGGATACCAGCGATGGGCATAATTGCAAAATTTATTAATATGGCAAGGCTCAGGGGAAGGACTGAAAGTATCCCCCCGAATATTGAACGGTAAATGAAGGTCATTAAAAGAAAAACAACTATCATTGAAGCGATAATACTTGTGACTTGTCCTTTCATAATAAGTGCTGCTAAAGCATTCGTGATTGTTGCATTCCCGGATATTTGTACCTTAAAGTTCGGGCCAAAATGTTTATCAGTATATTCTTTTATCCCGTTAAGAACCTTCAGATTCTCTGTTGACCTTGATCTTGTTGACATGAAAAGGATTCTGGCTTCTTTGTAATCATAATCAACATAAGGATCAAAGTCATCAGGATCACCGGAGGTACTGTAAAGGAGGAGATACTGGGCAATAAGTTCATTTGATGAGGGTATTTTGTCAAAAGCCGGATTGTTTGCATTCATTGCTACATTCATGCGTTTTATGAAGTCTGCAATTGAAACCGATTTTGTTACAAAAGGATATTTTTCTTCTACAAAATTTTGCAGGCCTTCAATCTGTCTGAGAACTTCGGGTTCTTTTATGGAGTCATTCTTTCCTGTTAATAGGATTGAAATATCAGTGGTACCTGTGAAATTATTGTTAATCCAGGTGCTTGCTATTCTTATTTTAGAATCTTTTGGGAAGTCTTCAATCATATCATTATATGAGACAAGCCTGGTGCTTGAAATGATTGAAAGAATAACAAGGATAACTCCAAACGTAATGACTTTTCTGTGATTATTCATTACCTTACGGGTTATATTGAAAAGCACACTTTCAATAACTGAAAGTCTGTCTTTTATTTTAGTGGGGTTATCCTTTTCCGGCCTGTCTGATTTTACAAAAAAAAGAAGAAGTGAAGGAATAAATGTCATTGATACAATCAGGGCAACACCGGTGCCGACTGCAACAAAAATTCCGAATTCTCTTATTGGGTTGACGGGTGATGTTGAAAGTGATCCGAATCCGCACATGGTGGTGACGCCGGTAAGAATTACAGACAGCCCGACATTTATATATGTTTCTTCAACAGCTTCTTTCGGGCTTATACCTGTTTTTAAAGCAATGAGATAATAACGCACAACGTGTATAGAATATGCACTTCCTACTGCTATCAATGTTACCGGGATAACAATTCCGAGAAGTGACATCTCCAACCCAAGATATCCCATTAGTCCAATGGAGTTAATTGTTGCAATTATAATACAGAGCATGGGAAGTATAACTCCGGAAAATGAGCGGAAAGAAAGAAAAAGAACTATAATCATAATAACAAGAACAAAAGGGACAGTGGTTTTAAGATCTTTGTGCATGTAATTTCCCATCTCAACTTCAACGGACGGCCTTCCGGCAAGATAAAGGTTGGCTTCAGGGAAAGGAGACCGATTCATAAGTTTTGTTATATCAGTATGAAGAGCTGCTTTTTCATTTATATCTGCTAGTTTGGGAAACTCAATTATAATTGCTGTTGCATTGTATTTTTCGTTTATCATATTTCCCTTGTAGAAGTCCCATGAATCAAGGGCCGTTTTTACGTTTAAAAGCACATCATCATCAATATCTTCATCAGGATCAAATATCGGGTCAACCTCCATTCCATCCTCTACACCAACAATATTATCAACATTGGAAAGGCTGGTGATTTCTTCTACATTATCAAGTATTTCAAGCTCTTCCGTCAGTTCAGCTATTTTATTTAGAATAGATTTTTTAAATATGGTCCCTTCTATAGCTTCAATAACCAGAAACATTGCGTTACTGCTCCCATAGTTTTCCTTAAGGTAATCATTGGTAATTTTCATCGGGTTAGTATCAGGGATGAATTTGTCGACTTCGTTGTTTATTTTTACTTTTGGAAGTTGATAAGCAAAAAAACATGTGATTACTATGTTCAGGATAATCAAAAGCGGTGCGAGTTTAATGATGATTCCGGAAAGTTTCTTCATGTTTGTTTAGTTCCCTTAATAAACACAGAAAATTAATTTGCCGCCTGAATAGAGATGGCTTTCTGGTTTTTTATTATAATATCCTAAATGTGGTACTAACTATGCGGAGGTTAACAGGTGACTGATTTAATAAATGAGTATTCGGTTTAGTAAAAATTGTCAATAAGTATTGTATGAACTGTTTAATTTAAACTTACAACACTGTCGGTTATACTTTTTACGAGTTCCTCAATTTTAATGATACTATGAATAAACTGACGCAGTACTCCAGATTATATTTTTTGATACATGTAGAAAATGTGGGTGTCTTGTATTTTTCTATTTATAACGTTTAAATTGAATCTCTTTGCAACTTCTTCGAACCAATCTGGAAAAAAACGGAGAGAGTCAATTGGATATCTATGGTAAGGGAAACCTGGTGTCACGGTATGAATCATTATATACCCCTTACTGGAGATTAGATTAGTTAAATCATGAAGATGTTTATATGGATTTATTAAATGTTCTAAAATCGCTTGACTTACAACAAGGTCTATTTTCTTTTCAATTACAGGAAAATCCTCTTCGAAATTCCACTTATAGTCTACATCTGATAACCCAGCTGTTAAA
>JABHLN010000069.1 GCA_018693105.1 Desulfobacterales bacterium
GCGGCGTACGATAAGTACGCCTCATTCCTCGGGTTTTGCGACGCCTTGATCTTGAACTTTTTTCTTTGCCATCCCAAGTTGACTTTTTACGAGTTCATCATATATTAAACTATGATTATTTATTTGTACGGGCGGATCTGACTATTTCCATATATTCGTCATTATTAAATCCAAGACGAATCATTGTTTCATCAGTTGGAATACCATTCATATCAAAACCTTTTTCTCTATACACCTCATCGGTGAGTTTATCATATTGTTTTATACGATAATCCTGAAGTATTTTTAACAATTCAACATCTGATTTGTTTTCAATATCATTAGGTGTTTCATTTTTAAGGTATTCGTAATAATAGTCTTTGCGTGATTCAAATTCGTTTATAAAAACAGGTGCCATTGCACGAAGAGGGATTATGTCATGTTCACGGGTGCCGTAGCCCTGACGAATATTTATAAGTTTATGAAGTATATAGCAGCGCTCCGAATCCTCAAGAAGATCTTCTTCGATTTTCTCAGTTCCTAAAGTAGCATTTATGAAATCCAGATAATAATCTATGGTCGGGAGATTTTTTGCTGGTTCATCAGTTTTAGCAGCATCAGGATGACGTACATCAATCCATGGAAGCTTACATAATCCTACGATATTAAACCAGGTGCGAAAAAGGGGAAACCATTTAAGCGCTTTGGCTTTTTGCTTAAATGTTGGCATTTCATTGTTTAACTGGTCAATTCCTATTAGCCAGGATTCATCATGTTGAGGACCTTTAAGTGCAAAACCGTATCCTCCCTGCTGGGCAAGAGATTCTTTTGTGATATACATGGAAAATTCAAGACCCTTGCATTCCATACCAAAAAGAGAAAGCTCCTCAAGAACTTTTTCTTTAACTCGTCCGTTTCGAGATGATACACGGCCTGCTATCCAGTTTTTCATGTAGCGAATGCCCTGGCCGGCTAAAGAAGGAAAACCTTTTTCTCCTGAAGCCATTCGATGTAAAAGATCCATTGTTGTTTCAGGACTGCCCCATTTCAACTCAATACCGTCGGTATCTTCCTTTGTTAAAAAACCTCTTTCGTATGCTTCAATGAGAAATGAGATCACAACCCCGGCACTTATTGTATCAAGACCGTATTCATCACAATACCAGGCATATTCAAGCATGGTGTCGATGTCAAAAATTCCTATATTAGTAACAGCTGCTGCTGTCTCGTATTCCGGCCCATCTACTGCAATTGTTTTCCCGGATAGCGGTCCTGTTTTTAATGTATGCTCCTCACACGCCTTTGTACATCCAAGGTTGCATCCGGCAAAACAACCGTCCGGTTTACTCTGTTCGAATATTTTATCTTCGAATATCTTCCCTGATACATTCTTTTCACGGCTGTCGGTACCATATTGATAATTATTTACCGGTAGGAGATTATTGGAATTCATCATATCCAGCAGGGATGTTGTTCCCTGTTGTCGTAAACGCATGGATTTTGGATCAACTTCACTTATTACATTTCGTAATTCCTTACCGGCATTACGCAGCTTTTTTCTATCTGCCGGCTTATTTGAAAAACCTCCTGAAGTATCATATTTTACAATTATACCCCAAAGGCCTTTTTCATTCATAACAGTTCCAAGTCCGCCTCTACCTGCCTGTTTAGCCCTGCAGCGGTTTCTTCTGACATCGAAGTATACACTGTTAATACATCCGAAATTTGTGTTTTTACCTCCAATTCCTGAACTTACAAAAGATACATTTGAAGGTTTACTATCACCTCTTTTTTCTTCAACAAGCTTTTCTGCTTCAAAAAGTGTATTTCCTATTTCCGGAGCATTTTCAATACTGATTTCACATTTATCTCCGTCTATAACAATAGCTACGTCTTTATCTGATTTGCCGGTCACAGAAATTGCATCAAAGCCGGATTGTTTAACAAGTGGAAAGAAATAACCACCCACGTTTGAATCGCAGAATGTGTTTGTAAGTGGTGAAATTGAACCGATTATAAATTTTCCAGTTCCTGCAAATCCGCTTTCTCCGCATAAAGGCCCACCGGCAAAAGCAAGAACATTTTCGTCACTATCATATGTCGTGTCAGCAGTTGTTCCGTCATAAACAAGTTTCAGACAGTACCCTCGACCACCTACAAACATTTTGCGTGTTTCTGCAGGTATTTCTTTTACTGATATTTCCATATCGGTTAGATTGATATGTAAAATCCTGTCTGTATATCCTTTTTCAAGATTCGCCTTGTTATAGTTTATCGTTTTTAAATTCATGCTAATTCCTCGTATATTCAAATATATATCCCACGTGATCAATAAATCCCGTTATATAATAGAAAGGTCTTAAAGTGTCAATGAAAATGATCTTTCATTTAAGAAACCCTGATAAGTAAGATCGTAATTTTTGATGAAATCGTAAAAAGCATAACCGATGGCTAAATATTAATATTCATATACAAGGCATAACGTTTGGCCAGGCGTTATAATGCAGTAGATGGAGACTTTTTACGACGTCATCACTTATTGATATTTCAGTCAAAATATGACAATGTATTTTTTTTAGTTAAAAAATAAGGAATCAATAATTGAGCGGCTTAATCAATTTCCGGATGTTTCCTGAATGGTAGATTTATCAGATTATTATCACCATATAAAATGAGGCTATTTCACCTTTATAATTATCTACAACATACCGGGGCTTATGCTTTTGTCGAAGAATCTATAGAATTTATTTGATAAATAACAGACATCCTATACTGAATAAAAGATTAATTAATTTAATAAGGAATGACAAATGATAGAGGAAAACAAAAAAGAAAATAAAACCGGTCTATATATAGCTATTATACTCATCATAATGCTTTCCGGTTTCAGTATTTATAATTATTTGAAATACATAAACAAGGAAGTAGTAACGGTCAATAGGGTTGAAAAATTTCCTGTTTCAGTTAAAAAAGCCGAATTAAAGCCAATTGACGTACAGATTATTCAGACCGGTAATATATTACCGGTACAGTCAGTAATGGTTTTTAGTAAAATTCCAGGTAAAATTATTAAAAAAATTGTCATAGAAAAAGGTTATCCAGTTAAAGCCGGAGATGTTATTGCTTTTCTTGAAAGGGATGTTGTTGATGCGCAATTACGTGAAGCTGAAACAGGATTGATATCAGCAAAGGCCAATCTTAAACAGGTTGAGGCCAACCTTCTTGTTGTTGAGAATGACAAATCACGAATAGAGAGCTTATACAATCAAAAAGCAATGGCAAAACAGAAGCTTGATCATATATTGGCACAGTATAATATGATGCAGGAAAGTGTTAATCTTGCAAATGCACAGATTGAAAGGGCAAAGGCTGTTATCAAACAATTAAATGTTTTAAGTGAAAATCATACAATCAAAGCTCCAATTGACGGTATCATTTCAAAACGTTTTGTAGATCAAGGATCAATGTCTTCGCCAGGAAGTCCGCTTGTGGAGATAATTGATAAAAGCATTGTAAAAATCATCACAACTGTCACAGAAAGAGATTTTCCGAATATCAAGAAGGGAATTGAAGCAGAAATAAAAGTTGATGCTTTCCCGGGAAAGTTGTTTTCAGGTGAAATTACACTTATCAGCCCCAGTATCGACCCTCTAACAAGAACCGGAGAAATAGAGATCCATATTAATAATGAAAAAGGTGAAATAAGTCCTGGTATGTTTTCCAGGGTAAAATTAAAGTTAGGTAAAACGAAAAAACTTGTAATACCAGGTGAAGGAATTAACCAGGTGCCCGGTACTGGAGATTATTTCGTTTATATAGTTCAAAACAATACAGCCGTTATGAAAAATGTGGAAGTTGGTGAATTTGCAGGTCCTTATGTAGAAATACTTGCAGGAATAGCAGCAGGTGATTCAGTAATAATAAAAGGACAGACAAGGGTGAAAGACGGTTCTGAAGTAGAAATTGTAAAATAATGAGAGTAGGTTAGTCTAATGAATATATCTGATTTTTCAGTGAAACAACCGGTTGCTACTATAATGCTTTTTCTTGCACTTGGAATAATTGGTGCTTTTTCAGCATCAAAAATCAGTGTGGATATGTATCCGGAAGTTGAACCCCCTGTTGTTTCAATAATAACATTATGGCCTGGAGCAAGTGCTTCGGATGTGGAAACGGAAGTAACTGAAAAGATAGAGAACTTTGTAAACAGTGTAAATAATCTTGATACACTTACATCAAAATCAATTGATAATATATCCGCCGTTTCCTGTAAATTTAACTGGGGTACTAATCTTGATGTGGCAAGTAGTGATATTCGTGACGCCATCGAAATTGCCAGTAAGGACCTGCCTGACGATGCTGAAAAACCAATTCCGTTTAAGTTCAGCAGTGCAATGGCTCCAATAATGTTTGTTTCAATTACTGCCGAAAAGAACTGGACCCGATTATTTCATTATGCGGATAAAGTCATAGGTGATGAATTAAAACGTGTTCCCGGTGTCGGAGCCATTATGATTAACGGAGGGCTCCGGAGAAGAATTAATGTTTATTTCGACAGGGATAAGATCGAGGCTTTTAATCTTTCCCTTGCAAGAGTGAATGCCGTTCTTGCCGCTGAAAATAATAATATTCCTGCAGGAAGTATCAAAACCGGTTCAATGGACTATTTTGTGAGAATTCCTGCCAGATATAAATCCATTAAAGAAATTCAGGATACTGTTATTGGAGGTTCCCATGGACGGGCTATTTACTTAAAGGATGTAGCCACAGTTGAAGATGATTTCGAACCTTTGACTAAAAATGCATGGGGCAATGGTAAAAAAGCTGTTGTCCTTGTTATTCAAAAACAGTCCGGGAAAAACACTGTTGAAGTAGCTCAACGAATTAAGAAGAAGTTTGAAAAAATTAAAGAGGGCCTTCCGGAAGATTTTGAAATTACAATTTCCACAGATAGTTCGGAGAATGTATTGAGCAGTCTGGCCAATTTGAAAACCACTTTATTTTGGGGCATTGTTCTTATAATTCTTGTCAGCATCTTCTTTCTCAGACAGATCAGGACCGTATTTATTGTTGCCCTGATTATTCCGGCGTCACTTATTATTGCTTTTATTCTTATATATTCATTCGGTTATACACTCAATCTTGTTACTCTCATGTCCATTGCAATTGCCTCCGGTATGGTTGTCGATAATGGAATTGTTGTTCTTGAAAATATTATGAGAAACATTGAAAGCGGCAGTACAAAACTTAAAAGTGCTGTAATTGGTGCAAAAGAAGTAGGCCTTGCAATAACTGCATCAACAATGACGACCGTGGTAATTTTTGTTCCGCTTATGTTTCTTTCAGGAATCGCAGGAGTTGTCTTTAAACCCATGGGTTTTGTAATGGTGGTAACGTTACTTGCCTCTCTTCTTGTCGCTCTTATGCTTACACCTATGCTTGCATCAAAACTGATAAAAGTAGAATCCGGTAAAATAAAAAAGGGCGGGGGATTATCTGGAAATCTGTATGCTTTTTCAGAAAATATGTTCAGAGGTGTTGAAAACTGGTATAAACGGCTTCTTGAATGGGCAATAAATCATAGAAAAACAGTTATAATATTGTCCTTAGCTTTTTTTATCAGCGGCATTGTAATGATCCCCTCGCTTTCGACTTCATTTTTTCCGGAATCCGACAGTGGTGATGTGACGGTTAAATTTCGGCTTCCTGAAGGTACGAAAGTTGATGTTACAAATCTAATGATAGAAAAATTATTGAAAAAAATTGATACTGTTATGAAACCCGAGGAGATAAGAAGTTCATTTGCATATGATGGTGAGGATAAGGAGGGGTTTGGAATCGCTCTGGGTTTTGATCAGGGTCCAAATATAGGTATTATTGGTTACAAGCTTGTAGATCGTGATAAACGTGAAAGATCGGTACAAGAAATAGGCGAGGCATTAAGAAAAGCAGTAAACGTTATCCCGGGGCTTGATAATATCGAAATTTCTGTACAGAATGTTACTGAAAAGGCACTCTCCGGCGGTGCAAAACCGATATCTGTTGAAATACAGGGTTCTTATATTGAACAAAACTTGAAGGTTGCAAGGGAAGTTAAGCAGACTATGGAAGGTATTCCTGGCCTGGTAGAGGTGCAAATATCGCAAAAGGACAAAAGGCCTGAATTGTGGATAGAAGTGGATAGAAAAAAAGCCTCTTCTCTTGGACTCAACTCAGCGATGGTCGGAATTGCCATGCGAAATTATTTATACGGTGTTGAAGCAACCGGATACAGGGATGCAGGAAAAAGTTATGAAATAGTTACACGATTCAAGGAAGAAGAGAAAAATAATATCGACAATATAAAGAATATACCAATTTTTACACCTGATGGAAGAATGATAAGGCTAAGCAGTATTGCAAAAATTGTACGCGGTTACGGTCCAACTGAGACAGAGAGAAAGAATCGGCAGAATATCGTTATTGTTGAAGCAGCTTTATATAATACCTCTCTTGGAAATGCAAAAAATGAATTAAACAAACATTTGCCTGATGTAAATATACCTTTTGGAGTGACCATAAATTTCGGCGGAGACATTGAAGAACAAGCCGAAGCATTCACGGATCTTACAACACTTCTAATAATAGGGATTCTCCTTGTTTACATGCTTATGGCATCACTTTTTGGTAATTTAAGAGACCCGTTTATAATCATGTTTTCCGTTCCATTTGCATTTACAGGTGTTTTTTATGCATTTTATTTTACGGGTACAACCCTTGGTATCATGTCATTTATGGGCATAATAATGCTTATGGGTATTGTTGTTAACAATGCAATAGTCCTACTTGATTACACGAAACTTCTACAAAAAAGAGGCTTCAGGCTATTTGATGCCGTTACACAGGCCGGCAGGGATCGCCTGAGACCGGTCCTTATGACTACATTTACCACATTTTTCAGTATGCTTCCTATGGCTATTTCTTCATCAGTTGGTGCTGAAATCTGGAATCCTATAGGAATTACAATGCTTGGAGGGCTTTCTGTATCTACACTAGTGACACTGGTTCTTGTACCATGCTTATATTATATGTTTGAGAATAGAAAAGAACTTAAATATAAAAAAGCTTGATAGCGTAATAGAAAGTCTCACTCTTCTGTATTATAGCATTTGGTAATACGTTCGAAATATTACATGTATGCCTTTTCGCCTGATAAACAATATGCCTTGTATATGCCCAGCTACTGCGGGGTTACTTAGCCATCGTTAATACTTTTTACGAGTTCATCAATAGTCATGGTATTATTCTTAAAAATTAAACATAAAAAAATTTGATGTTTGAGATGTATTGAAAAAAAACTCCTTTGATCGGTATTATCAGGATAAAATAATATAGACATACATTTGCATGTACGTTTTGGATTTGATGATTCAAAAGGAATTTATTAGAGATTCTTATGACAACTCTTAACCTTTATACAGGTAACAGACTTGAAGAACTTTCCGAAGCTTTATGTGAAGTTCTCTCTGATCCGCTTGGATCTCCTATTGAAAGCGAAGTAATAATAACCCAGAACAAAGGTATTCAAAAATGGATTTCAATGGAGATTGCAGGAATTCATGGAATATGTGCCAATACTTCTCACTACTATCCAAATGATTTTATCGATAATATATTTAACAAAATTATAACCGATATTCCAACACCCTCACCTTATTATCCTGAAGTTATGACCTGGAAGATTATGAATTGTCTTCCATCCTGTATAAATCGTCCTGGTTTTGAAGTGATAAAAAATTACTTAGATACTGCGGGCTATGATTTAAAGTGTTATCAACTTTCCAAACGTATTGCTGATAATTTTGACCAGTACATTATTTTTCGACCTGAAATGATATTCAAATGGGAAGGTGGTAAAGAAAAACACTGGCAGGCAGAATTGTGGAGAGAACTTGTAAAAGATAATGGAAAACGACATCGTGCTGCATTATTTAATGAATTTATCTTAACGATAAAAGAAAATGTTTCCATTCGAAAAAAATTACCTGAAAGGATCTCTGTTTTTGGTGTCTCAGCGCTGCCGCCTTTTCACATGCATTTTTTCTCATTTTTATCCGATTATGTGCAGGTTAATCTATATCTTATGAATCCCTGTTCTGAATATTGGGGTGATATTTTTTCTAATATACAAATCAGCAGAACTACTGCACAGGAAAGAAAAAACGATTTATCTCTTGAGGAACTTTACATTGAAAAAGGAAATAGTCTGCTTGGTTCAATGGGAATACTCGGAAGAGATTTTTTTGAACTTGTCAGTGAAATGAACTTTATCGAGACAAATATTTTTAAAGATCCCGGTGACAAAACTCTTCTTCAATGCATTCAGTCCGATATACTGAACCTGAGAAACAGGCTTGAAGTAAGTGACGATACTATATCAGTTGAGAAGAAATTTATTGACGAGCATAATAAACCTTCAATAAATGTCCATTCATGTCATAGTCCAATGCGTGAAATTGAAGTGCTCAATGACAACTTGTTGGAAATGTTTGAAAACGACCCTCATCTGAAACCGCATGATATTATAGTAATGACACCTGATATTGAACTATATGCCCCTTATATACAGGCTGTTTTTGATATATCACATGATGATAAAAAGTATATCCCATATCATATAGCAGAAAAAAATATAATTAATGAAAGTCAAATTGTTAAAACTTTTTTTAATATACTTAATCTTTACGAAAGTAAATTTAAGTCCTCAGAGATCTATGCGATACTTGAAAACAGCAGTGTACATAAAAGGTTCGGGATTTCGGAAAATGATTTAAAGGTAATTTTAAGATGGATAAATGATACAAGGATAAGTTGGGGTATAGATTCAGAGAACCGTAAAGACTTGGGATTACCGCCTTTAAATGAAAATACATGGAAAGCAGGCCTTGAACGTCTTCTGCTTGGATATGCAATGCCAGGCTATGAAAGAGAAATATTTGCCGGGATTCTTCCATATGATTATATTGAGGGGAAAGAAGCAGCGGTTCTGGGAAAGTTGCTTGATTTTACAGAAAAGCTGTTTGTATTTGTTAAAAAGCTTGGCCGATTAAGAACCCTAAAAGAATGGTCAGAAAACCTTAATTCCTTTCTCGATAGTTTTTTTATTACAAATAATGATACTGAAAGAGAAAAACATTTAATAAGGCAATCATTGAAAAATCTCTCAAAGATGGAGAAGACGGCTTTATTTCATGAAAAAATTGATGTTAATGTTATAAAATACCACCTTGAATTAAACCTTTCAGGAATGAAAACAGGTGTTGGTTCATTATCAGGGAACATAACTTTTTCTCCCATGATTACTATGAGAAGTCTTCCATTCAAGGTAATATGCATTATAGGTATGGATATTAATTCATACCCTCGACAAAATAAGGTATTAGGTTTTGACCTTATTGCAAAAAAACCAAAGCAGGGAGACAGGTCGCGAAGAAATGATGACAGGTATTTATTCCTTGAGTCTATATTATCAGCAAGGAATTCTCTTTATATAAGTTATACAGGACAAAGTATCCATGACAACAGCATGATACCGCCGTCCGTACTTGTAAGTGAGTTGATAGATTATATAAAAGAAAACTACAAAACGGGGAAGGGTGAGAATTTTGATAATATTATAACTAAACACAAACTACAGGCATTTAATACCGATTATTTTCATTTGACTGAAAAAACTCAAAAAGAAAGACTGTTTAGTTATTCCCTGGAAAATTTTAATGCTGCGAAAAGACTTCTTGATAAAAGGAAGGAACCCTTACCTTTTTTTACTTCTATCCTTAGTGAACCAGAAAATGAGTATAAGACTATTGATATTAATGATCTATGTCTTTTTTTTACAAATCCGTCAAAATATCTTCTTAATAAACGTTTAGGTATTTATCTTGAACAAAATGAAGAAGAATTAAATGACAATGAAATTTTTGATATAAACGGTTTAGAAAAATATAAACTTGAGCAGCATTTACTGCAAAGTTCAATTGACGGGATAAATAGTTGCGATTTATTTCCAATTATAAAAGCTTCCGGTAGAATACCCCACGGTAGTTACGGAGAAAATGCATTTAATAAAATAGGGGACAGGGTTACCGGTTTTAAACAAAGACTGTTACCGCATATTGAAGGGAAACAACCCGAAACTATTGAAATGGATATACAGATAGCAGATTTTAGTATTTATGGTATAATTAAAGGTGTTTATCAAGGAAGATCTGTTCAATACCGACATACAAAAATAAAGACAAAAGATCTTTTAAAAACGTGGATTTATCATCTTGCATTAAACTCCGTCACAGCTGATAAAGATAAAAAAGATAGTATTTTTGCAGGGCTTGATAGCAATAAGGGTGGATGGAACGCCTGGGAATTTCAACCGGTTGAAAGCAGCAAAAAAATGCTGCAAGACCTTCTATATATATATTTTAAAGGCCTTTTAACACCTTTAAAATTCTTCCCCGAAACATCTTTTAAATATGCACATGAGCTCATAGAAAAAAAGAAACAACCTGATATCGCATTAAAAGCTGCTGAAAAGTCATGGGGGGCTGAAAATGATTCTGGCAGGGGCAGGGGAGAAAGTGATGATTTGTATTACAGCCTTTGTTTTAAACATTCAGATCCTTTTGATGATATATTTCATGATACGGCAGTCAGAATTTTCAGGCCATTGTTACAATACGGTTTAAAGATTCTGTAAAAAAGGATTATACGAAAGTTTTTCATTATGAAAAAAATCGACCTCATAAATACACCTCTTGAAGGATCAAATCTTATTGAAGCAAGCGCGGGTACAGGTAAAACATATACCATTACAAATTTATTCCTTCGTCTTCTTATAGAAAAGAATTTTCCGGTCGAAAAAATACTTGTTGTAACATTTACAGAGGCTGCTACGCAGGAATTAAAAAACAGAATTAGAATCAGGCTTGGTGAGGCTGTTAAAGCCTTTTCCATAGGATATAGCGACGATATTTATTTAAACAGACTTTTAAATAAATATTTGGATAAAGAAGATATACTTTATAAGCTTAAAAACGGAATTCGTTCTTTTGACCTTGCTGCTGTATTTACAATACACGGATTCTGTCTGAGAATACTTGTAGAAAATGCTTTTGAAACAGGTTCTGTTTTCGATACAAAACTTGTTACAAACCAGGAAGAACTGAAAAAATCTATTTGTGAAGATTTCTGGCGTATTCATTTTTATAACGCTTCAAACCTTTTTGTAAATTTTGTTATTGAAAGAAAATTTAATACTGAGTCTCTTTTTGATTTTTTAAGAAATTACATGCCGGGTCAAAACTGTAAGGTTATTCCTGATGTTAATATACCTGACACAACTATTGAAGAAGAACGATTTATAACAGCTTCTAATAAACTTAAATCATTATGGAGAAAAAACCGTCAGCAAGTTAAAGAAATTCTTTTAAATTACGACGGATTGAACAGAACTAAATATAAAAAGTCATCTATCCATAAATGGATTGAAGAAATGGATGATTATACGAATCAAGAAAGTTTATATGCCTTTTTATTTAAAGGCTTTAACAAGTTTACATCAAGTAGTATATCAACATCTTTAAAGAAGGGCTTTTCATTACCTGAACATGAGTTTTTTAATTTTTGTGAGAATTTTAATAATATACAGGAAAACCTGACTAATGTGTTTTTAAGAAAGCTTATTGGAATTAAAAAAGATTTTTTCAATTATGCTGAAGAGCAACTTTCTTTGCGTAAAAGCAAACAAAATATTCATTATTTTGATGACCTGCTGATAAAACTGCATAATTCAATTGAGAGTAAAAACAATAAAAATATTCTTAAAGAAACAAGACATAAATATTCAGCCGCATTAATAGACGAGTTTCAGGATACAGACCCGATCCAGTATAAAATATTCAAAAAAATATTTACAGAAAATAAAAGCCCCATGTTTCTGATAGGTGATCCCAAGCAGGCAATATACGGCTTCAGGGGAGCCGATATTTTTGCATATATAAATGCTTCAAAGAACGCAGATAATCGATATACTTTAAGTGATAACTGGCGATCTGAACCTGAGCTTCTTAACGGAATTAATACAATATTTAAAATTGCCGACAATCCTTTTGTTTTCAAAGATATTAACTTTGAACCGGTTAATTCACCTGAAGAAAAAATACATGAAAAATTACTTATTGATAACAAGCCTTCATCAGGTCTTCATTTGTGGTTTATAGAACCGGAAAGTGTAAATAAACCTGATTATGGTATGACAAAAAAATATTTAAACAAAATCATACCTGATGCAGTAGCTATGGAAATATCAAGATTGATATCACTGGGGCTTGAAAAAAGGGCGTTAATAGGTGTTAAACCTCTGCAACAAGGTGATATCGCAGTTCTTGTAAGGAAGAACTCTGAAGCACTATTGTTACAAAAAAGCCTTTCAAAATTTAATATCAAGTCGGTTCTAAATACTACTGAAAATCTTTTTGATTCTCGTGAAGCCGGCGAAATGGAAAAATTACTCAACTCAATCTTATTTCCCGGAAATTTAAAATACCTGAAGGCTTCACTTACTACAGATTTCATGGGTCTTAAAGGTGAAGATTTTCTGATAGCCGAAAAGAATATGATAGAAAGCTATCTGGTGAATTTTAGTCAATATCATAATACCTGGAGAAATCATGGCTTTATGAGAATGTTCAGGGATATAATAAGTAAAGAAAAAATTTATGATCGTTTGATAATTTTCCCTGATGGTGAACGCAGGATTACAAATATTATACATCTTACTGAAGTATTAAATCGTATCTCGGTAGAAAATAATCCTGGAATGGAAGGACTTGTAAAATGGTTATCAATACAAATAAACCAGACAAATAATCAGCTTGACGAACACCAGATAAGACTTGAAAGTGATAAAAATGCGGTAAGAATTCTTACTATTCATAAAAGCAAAGGCCTCGAATACCCCGTAGTGTTTTGTCCCTTTACATGGGAATCTTCAAAGGTACGCAAGGGATCTGATTCAATTTCTTTTCATGACGAACAGGACGGGATGAATTTAACTATTGATTTAGGCTCTGATGATATTGAAAAGAATATATCATCTGCTGAAAAGGAGATACTGGCTGAAAACATAAGGCTTTTATATGTGGCTTTAACAAGATCAAGGAATTTGTGTTATTTCACATGGGGAAAGATAAAAAATGCTGAAACCTCAGCACCTTCATATCTTTTGCATCAACCGGATGGATCTCTTTCGGAAAGATCTCTGAATGATGATTTAATAAAAAATACCGAGAAGAGATATAAGGTTCTGACCGGTAAAGATTTACGATCTGATATTGATATTCTTGGAAAAGAAGCAAACGGTTCTATAAATATTTCAAATATCAGAACCGATGAAAAATACTCTTTTACACTACCTGTTGAAAAACATTTGAAGCTTTCATGCAGGAAGTTTGCAGGTAATATTGATCGCAACTGGAGTATTTCAAGTTTTTCTTCTATTGTTTCAACAATATCTCACATATATGAAACCGATGATTTTAATTCTTTTGATTATTTAGCAGAAGATAGTATTACCGGCAATGGGGTGAATGTTGATATTGAAAAACCCGGAGATATATTTACATTTCCCAAAGGCGTAAAACCGGGAACTTTCTTCCACGAACTTTTTGAACATCTTGACTTTACTAATAATGACAATTCATATTTAAAAATTTTTGTTTCTGATAAACTCATTGAATATGGCTATGAAGAGTCATGGAATACAATAGTTTGCGAAATGATACAAAAAATAATGTCGTCCCGACTTGACTCTGAAGTTGATGATCTGGTGCTTTCAAGTATTTCTGACCGGCATCGCATAAATGAGATGGAGTTTTACTTTCCGATAAATACAAACAAGAAAAACATTAAGAGAGTATTTAATAAATACGGCCCTGATATTCCAGGGGATTTTCCTGATCAGATTGAAAAACTTGAGTTGGCGCCTATTAAAGGATTTATGAAGGGTTTTATCGATCTTGTTTTTAAATTCGGGGATAAATACTACATCGTTGACTGGAAATCAAACTATCTTGGAGGATGTATAAAAGACTATAACGTGAATGCAATGATGAATACCATGTTAAAAGAATTTTACTTTTTACAGTATCATATCTATTGTGTTGCACTTAACCTGTATCTTAAAAAAAGAATTCCCGAATATTCTTATGATAAAAATTTTGGTGGAGTATTTTATATATTTCTACGTGGTATCGACCCTTCAAAAGACATTAATATGGGCATATACAGGGACAAACCCTCACAAGAACTGATAAGATCGTTATGCTATGAATTAACAGGCTTTACTTTATGATTTCAGGTAATTTATGGGATTAAATGACATAGAAATACTCAATAAAAAAGGAATTATCTCAAGTCTTGATATTCATTTTGCAAAATTTATCTGCAATATAAACAAGATAGACAAACCTGAAGTTTTTCTGGCCGCAGCGCTTGTAAGTAAATTCACTCAAGAAGGCCATATATGTATCGATATTTCGGAAATATGTGGGGAAAAAATTGAAGATAGTCCTTTTGTTTACCCGGATAAAGATATCTGGATAAGGAGTCTTGAAGAAAGCCATGTAATTGGAAAACCGGGTGAATACAAACCATTAATCCTCGATAACAGATCACGTCTCTATCTTTTTCGTTACTGGGAATATCAGCAAATACTCTCTGATATAATCTTAAAGCGTATTTCAAATAACAATATCAATGTTGATTGTTCATTACTTAATAAAGGTATTAACAGGTTTTTTCACGGTTCTGCATCAAATAAAGAAATTGACTGGCAGAATGTAGCTGCTATTGTTCCAATCCTAAAAAATTTTTCCGTTATTTCAGGTGGTCCCGGAACAGGCAAGTCAACTATAGTTTCGAAAATCATGGCTCTTCTCATTGATCAGGCCGTTAGAGAGACTTTAAGGTTTGCCCTTGTAACGCCCACAGGCAAGGCGGCTTCAAGGCTTCAGGAGTCTCTCGTGCGGTCAAAAGAAGAGCTTGATATACCTGATGAAATTAAAAACAAAATACCGCATAAAACATCAACAATTCACAGACTTCTTCGAACCGTTTCAGACACCCCGTATTTTTACTACAATGCAGATAATAAACTTCCTGTTGATGTTGTTATAGTTGATGAAGCATCAATGATAGATCTTGCCTTGATGTCAAAGTTATTTCAAGCAGTCCCTCTGTCAGCCAGAATCATTCTTCTTGGAGACATGAATCAGCTCGCATCAGTAGAGGCAGGGGCAGTTTTTGGAGATATTTGTAATACAGGAAATAAAAATTATTTTTCAAAATATTTTTGTAAAAAAATAGAAAACATGACCGGAATAAAATTCAACTATTTTGATAAAAGGCCGGATAAAACAGGTGTTCATGATATAATCATAAATCTTAAAAAAAATTATCGTTTTAATGAAAAAAGCGGTATTGGTGAAGTAACAAAAGCGATTAATTCAGGAGATGGTTTGAAAGTGGTTGAAATCCTTAAAAGTACAGACTATCCACATGTTTACTGGAAAAACCTATCAGATATGAAAGGTTCCGATTCTTCTTTTGAGAGTGAAATAATTAAAGGATACTCTGAGTATCTTCAAGCGAAAACACCATTGGAATCAATTGAAACTTTTGGTAAGTTCAGGGTTTTGTGTGCTTTAAGAAAGGGCTTTTATGGTGCAGTAGATATAAATATTAAAATTGAAAATATCTTAAAAAAAGCAGGGCTCATAAAAAGTGATACATTGTGGTATAAAGGTCGTCCTGTAATGATTAAAGGTAATGATTATGATTTAAAGCTGTACAATGGAGATATCGGTATAGCAATGCCTGATATGGAATCTAACAATGAAATCCGTGTTTTTTTTATAGGAGAAAACAGATCATTAAGAAAAATTCATCCTGTTCAACTTGGAGATCATGAGACTGTATTTGCAATGACTGTTCATAAAAGCCAGGGGTCCGAGTTTGAAAACATTATTCTTGTTTTTCCGGACCATGAATCACCAGTAGTAACAAGGGAACTGATTTATACCGGCATATCCCGGGCAAGTAAAAATGTTCAGGTATGGGCGGAAGAGAATATTTTTATTGTTGGAATAGAAAAGAAAATTGAAAGGTCTTCCGGTTTGAAAGATATACTATGGGAAATGTGAGAATATATAAATTGTGCTTGCCCCCACCAATTTCGGTGTCGGTACTGAACTTTTAATCCTCAAAATACTCAATGTGTCCATCCGTTAAAAAAAAATTGATTTATAGTTAACGCACTAAATAAAACCTGTTTTTTTAAAATTCAAAAGAAAAGTTTAGAAAGCTGGAAGTTTCGGATTCCTCATCATAACTAAATGCAAATCCGATATTCATCCCTATGATAAAGTTCAGGTCTTCATTTTGCATTTCAAATATAAATGAATTATTCCCAAAATCATAAGATGTGTTTGCTTCCATACTGTAATAGTCTATATCAAGTTCTAAGGAGAATTCTCCATCAAAAGAATCTGGGTTTGTATAAAAA
>JABHLN010000007.1 GCA_018693105.1 Desulfobacterales bacterium
AAATATTTCAGACGACATAGGCTCCATAAAAAACTTCAGCAGTTTTTCAATTACCAAAAGCAGTGAACAAAACTTGAAATCGACTCTCATATCCCCTGATATTTCAATCTGTCAAAAATGCCTTTCAGAGTTGTTTGATCCTGAAAACAGACGTTATCAATACCCTTTTATAAATTGTACCAACTGCGGCCCCCGTTATACTATCATTGATAATATTCCTTATGACCGCCCCAACACTTCAATGAAACATTTTAAAATGTGTGATAAATGCCGGATAGAATATGATGAGCCTACAGACAGAAGATTTCATGCACAGCCTAATGCATGTGATAAATGCGGGCCAGCTGTAATATTATACGACATAGATAGAAATGTAGTTCCTGCAGATGATTATATAAAAGAAACAGCCAGACTCTTACGGGAAGGTAACATTATTGCTATTAAAGGGCTTGGTGGTTTTCACCTTGCAGTAGACGGGGAAAACAAAGAAGCGGTTTTAAGACTTAGAAAAAGAAAGAACCGGGAAGAGAAACCTTTTGCCCTGATGTCTTACGATATCAAAACCATTAATAAATACGCCCATACCGATAAGAAAGAAGAAGAACTGCTTGAGTCATCGCAAAAACCAATAGTGCTATTAAAGAAGAAACAAAATAAATTTATAGTAAAAGAGGTTGCTCCTGAAAACAAATATATCGGTGTAATGCTTCCCTATACGCCGCTGCATTACATTCTACTACAGTACGGTTTTACAGGTCTTGTTATGACCAGCGGTAATCTAAGTGAAGAACCTATTGCTATAGATAATGAAGAAGCATTTGAAAGGTTGTCAAATATTGCAGACTATTTTTTGATGCATAACAGGGGCATCTACCTACGCAGTGATGATTCCGTTGCAAGAATAACAGCCGGTACTACAAGAATTATCCGCCGCTCCCGAGGATATGTCCCTGTCCCTGTTTTTCTTGAAAGGAAGGTACCACAGATTCTTGCATGTGGAGGAGAACTTAAGAACACTGTATGCCTTACAAAGGATAATAATGCATTTTTAAGTCAACATATAGGGGACATGGAGAATGTTGCCGCATATGATTTTTTCAGGATGACCATTGAGCATATGAAACAGATACTTCATATTGAGCCTGAAATAATAGCACATGATCTGCACCCTGATTATATGAGCACCCGTTACGCAATAGAACAGCACAATAAAAAAATCATACCTGTACAGCACCATCATGCACATATTGCAAGCTGCATGGCAGAGAATAATTTTGCAGGAAATGCAATCGGACTTTCTTTTGACGGAACCGGCTATGGAACTGATGGAAATATCTGGGGTGGTGAGGTTTTAATAACCGCTTATGACAATTTTAAACGCGCAGCTCATCTTGAGTATTTACCTATGCCCGGAAGTACTTCAGCAATAAAAGAACCGTGGCGCATGGCTTTAAGCTATCTCTACGATACTTTTAAAGAAGACATATGGAATCTTGACCTTCCGGTGATAAGAAAAGTAGGAAAAGAAAATGCACGAATAATTCTTGAAATGATTTCAAAAAACATCAACTCACCCCTTACGTCAAGCCTTGGCCGGTTGTTTGATGGTGTTGCTGCAATTCTTGGAATAAGAATGAATGTTAATTTTGAAGGACAGGCGGCAATGGCTTTGGAAATGCTGGCTGATGATAAGGCCGTATTGAAGTCAAAAACTAAAATTTATGATTTTTCCTGGACGGAAGATGAGGTTAGAAGGATTTCTGTCCGGCCAATAATAAAAGGAGTAGTTTCCGATATGGGAAAAGGTGCAGATGCTACATATATCAGCACAAAGTTTCATCTGACACTTATACGGCTGTTTTCAGAAATATGTAAAACTATCAGGGCAGAAAACGAATTAAACAATGTGGTTTTAAGTGGCGGTGTTTTTCAAAATTCAATTTTATTAAAAGGCATAATAGGTGAACTTGAAAAAAATAACTTTAAAATATTTACTCACAAAAATGTTCCGGCAAATGACGGTGGTCTTTCACTTGGTCAGGCAGTTGTGGCGGCGGCTATTGCCGAAAGATAAGTTCTTATGAAAAACAGGGGGACCTTTGCAGAATGTTCATTTTTGTTCAAGTTCAAGGAAGGCGAAAATTTTAACCACAGGAATACATTAAGTATTTCGAGGATTTAAATTTGAGTCTGACGCAGGAATTGGGCAAAAAGGAGCGTTATGCAAGGGTCTCACAGGGGTTAAGACATGACAAACAGATACATTAAAGAATACAGGGATGATTCTCTTTCAAGGAAAATAATTGACGGGATAAAAGCTACCAGTAAAAAAAAGATCAAGTTGATGGAGGTCTGCGGAACACATACTGTATCAATCTTTAGAAGTGGTATACGATCAGTTCTGCCGGAGAATATATCTCTTCTTTCCGGCCCTGGATGCCCGGTATGTGTTACTGACCAAAGGGAAATAGACATATTTATTCAATTGTCTAAAAGAGACGATGTAATTGTGGCAACATTCGGAGACCTGATGAAAGTACCGGGAACAGATTCATCGCTGATAAAAGAACGGGCGAATGGAAAGGATATCCGTATTGTATATTCAGCAATGGATGCGGTTGAAATCGCAAAAAAAACGCCCGATAAAAATGTTGTCTTCTTCGGAGTCGGGTTTGAAACTACGGCCCCTACCATTGCCGCCTCCATACTAACCGCAGAAAAGGAAGGCATTAAAAATTTTTATGTGTTTTCAGCTCATAAACTTGTGCCTCCCGCTTTAAACGCGCTCATGAATATGGATGGTGTAAATATTGATGGATTCATACTTCCCGGTCATGTCTCTGTTGTAATAGGGACAAATGCATACAGGCAATTCTTTAATGAATTCAGGATACCATGTGCAATAGCAGGTTTTGAACCTGCAGACATTCTTCAGGGAATACTTGCTTTGATTGAACAGATAGAATCTCAAAAACCTTATCTTGTAAATACTTACAAAAGAGTTGTATCTTCAGACGGAAATAAGAAAGCCATGCAAATTATGCTGGACGTTTTTGATATTACAGATGCATCATGGCGTGGAATAGGATTGATTCCTGAAAGTGGGCTGCGTATTAAGGAAAAATTTAAGGAATATAATGCGGAGGAGAAGTTTGTTTTCTCTATTCCCGCCTCCCAACCCATTAAAGGATGCGAATGCGGAAAAATCCTTACAGGACTTATAACACCGCCGGAATGCCCTCTTTATAAAAAAACATGCACACCAGAAGATCCTGTCGGCCCCTGTATGGTCTCAACAGAGGGTACATGCGCAGCATTTTACAGGTATTCTTCATAACAGTTTTAATTTTTATGGCGTCGTAATAAGTCTCCTTCCGCTATGTCTTGTATATGAAGATTTTTACTTAGCCATCAATTATACTTTTTATGATTTCATCAATTTTGAGTTAAATACGGGAAAAACTATGAAAGCAGACAAAATACTTCTTGACCATGGAAGCGGAGGTAAAGCTTCCGAAAGACTTGTTCGGGAGCTTATGCTGCCGGCTTTTAGCAACCCTATTCTTGAGAAACTTGATGATGGAGCATCACTTGATATCAATGGGACACGCCTTGCGTTTTCGACCGATTCTTATGTAGTAGATCCTATATTTTTTCCAGGAGGCAATATTGGGGATCTTGCTGTAAACGGTACTATTAACGATATTGCCATGTGCGGAGCCGTGCCTTTGTATCTCAGTGCAGGACTTATTATTGAAGAAGGATTTCCTGTGGCAGAACTCGAAATAATTTTAAACACAATGAGTGAGGCTGCAAAAAAAGCAGGTGTAAAAATTGTAACCGGTGATACAAAAGTGGTTCCGAAAGGTGCTGTTGATAAAATTTTTATAAACACTTCCGGAATTGGTGTTATATCTCAAGACATCTGTGTATCAGGAAGTAATGCCAGGCCAGGTGATCAAATAATTTTAAGTGGTACCATAGCGGATCACGGTATTACAATTATGACCCAGAGGGAGGAATTTTCTTTTGACGCACCTGTTTCAAGTGATACAGCCTCTCTTAATCATATGGTAAAAAATATGTTTTCAGCCTCCAAAGACATCCATGTGCTGCGTGACCCCACAAGAGGTGGAATTGGAACATCGCTTAATGAAATTGCCGTTCAATCAAAAATTGGTATAAAAATATATGAAAAAAGTATTCCTGTAAAAAAGGAAGTGGCCGGAATGTGTGAAATCCTGGGGTTTGATCCGGTATATATAGCAAACGAAGGTAAACTTCTCGTATTTGTCAGCAAAGAACATGCAAATAAAGTACTTGATGTTATAAAGCAGGATAAGGCCGGTAAAGATGCATGTATAATAGGAGAGGTTATTTCAGATAATCCCGGCAAAGTAATCCTTAAAACTCTGATAGGAGGTGAAAGGATTCTGGACATGTTGACAGGTGAACAGCTTCCACGAATTTGTTGAATTATTTTTTCTGAATGTTTACGAACTAAAACGAATGAGGTTTTACAAAAGACATATAATATTTTCTTAGTACGGAGAACTCGAAATAATGAATAATTCTATACAAATAATACCTCTTATTAACCTGGCGTTTGCATTTATCCCCGCATTATTTGTGGTCGCTATTCTTTTCAAGTGGTCTCTTAGATGGCGGAACTCTCTATATGCAATTTCCAGGATGCTTATCCAGCTCCTGCTCATCGGTTATTTTCTTACTTATATCTTTGACTCCGACAGTGCCCTGGTCGTTATGTGTGTTCTGGCAGTAATGATAACTGCTTCAAGCTGGATCGCTCTTCGCACTATAGAGACAAATCGCAGACTACTTTATACAAAAACCCTGTACTCAATTATTATCGGCGGAGGTTTGACATTTTTCCTTATTACACAGGTTGTCCTTGATATTAATCCCTGGTATTACCCACGTTACATAATTCCTCTTGCAGGAATGATCTTTGCCAATGCAATGAACAGTGTGAGTCTCGCAGCTGAAAGACTTACAGCAGAAATGGAAAGGGGGGTAGTCTATGAAAAAGCACGAAATATAGCCCTGCGAGCTTCCCTTATTCCGATCACAAATGCACTTTTTGCTGTAGGGCTTGTTTCTTTACCCGGCATGATGACAGGTCAGATTCTATCCGGGATTTCTCCTCTTATTGCAGCCAGATATCAAATAATGGTTATGTGTATGGTATATGGTGCATCAGGAATTTCCGCAGCATGTTTTCTGGTATTTATAAAACCCAATACAGCTGATTTTGTCAAAATCAACAATTGATTTAATCATAAAAAATAATTTTATTATATAAAAAAACCTCATTTTAGGCTATTAAATATAACAAGAAGTATCTTTAATGTGACCACATTTTATACTTTTACTATCAATTTTTATTCTGGTATTAATCTGGTATTAATCTGGAAACATTCTAATATTAATTTTAATAAAATGTGAATCATAAAATAATGAATAATTTCCATATCCAACAGATCACAGAAGAACTCGGTTTAACAATACCGAAAGTTCAAGCTGTAGCAGAACTTTTCGAACAGGGATCAACTATTCCATTTATTGCCCGTTACAGAAAAGAAGTAACAGGAAGTCTTGATGAAGTCATAATAACTGCAATCAGGGACAGGCTTAACCAGTTAAGTGAACTTGACAGTCGACGGGAATCTATACTTAAATCTCTTGAACAGAACGGACATCTTACAGATGAACTGAAAACGCAGGTGGAAGACGCCCCTACCCTTTCAGTTCTTGAAGACATTTATCTGCCGTATAAACCAAAGCGCAGAACAAAAGGCATCATTGCCAGGGAAAAAGGACTTGAACCGCTGGCCCTACTCATACTGGAACAAAAAAAGATAGACCCGTATAAAGAGGCATTATCTTTTATTGACCATGAAAAGGGGGTGGAATCTGTAGATGATGCGTTGTCAGGATCAAGGGATATAATTGCTGAAATTATCAATGAAGATCAGCAGACACGCACCATATTAAGAGACCTTTTTTTCAATAAAGGAATAATAAAAAGTAAGGTTGCAACCGATAAGGAAACCGAAGGAGCAAAATACAGGGATTATTTCGACTGGGAAGAGTCTGTTTCTTCAGTTCCTTCTCATAGGCTGCTTGCCATGCGAAGGGGAGAAAAGGAGGACATCCTTAATTTGACCATTTCACCCTCAGAAGATGAAGCGATTGAAATACTTGAAAAACTTTTTGTAAAAGGCGAAGGTGAGGATTCCAAACAGGTAGCAACAGCAATTAAAGACTGTTACAAACGGCTTCTCTCAAGATCCATGGAAACTGAAGTGAGGTTATTATCAAAGGAAAAAGCAGATACTGAAGCTATCAGGGTCTTTTCTGAAAACATGAGACAGCTTCTCCTTGCAGCTCCCATGGGTGCTAAAAGAGTCATGGCCATAGATCCCGGTTTCAGGACAGGGTGCAAGGTTGCATGCATGGACAGACAGGGTAAGCTTATTCAATATGATACAATATTTCCGAACACTTCCGAAAGGAAGACCGCTGAAGCGACTGAAAAGATTAAGAGCCTTTGTGCAAAGTATAAAATCGAAGCAATTGCTGTGGGAAACGGCACCGCAGGCCGGGAAACCGAGACCTTCATCAATAATATCCCGGAACTGAAAAACATTCAGGTTACTCTTGTAAATGAAAGTGGAGCTTCAATTTATTCAGCTTCGGAAGTAGCCCGTGAAGAATTCCCGGACCTTGACCTGACAGTCCGCGGGGCAGTATCCATAGGAAGACGGCTAATGGATCCGCTGGCAGAACTTGTAAAAATAGATCCAAAATCAATAGGTGTCGGCCAGTATCAGCATGATGTGGATCAGACAGCCCTTAAGAATTCTCTAGATGATGTTGTAATGAGCTGTGTAAACGGAGTTGGAGTAGATCTTAACCGTGCAAGCTCACAGCTTTTACAATATGTATCCGGAATAGGCCCCAGGCTTGCAAAAAATATTGTAGTTCACAGAGATAACAACGGGCCGTTTACTTCAAGAAAAAAGCTGAAGGATATAACCGGACTTGGTCCAAAAGCATTTGAACAGTCTGCAGGCTTTCTTAGAATCAGCAATGCTGATAATCCGCTTGATACAAGCTCTGTACATCCCGAATCATACCATATCGTTAATGCAATGGTCGAAGACCTTGTCTGTTCCGTTGAAGATATTATGAAAAGTCCCGACCTTAGAAATAAAATTGATATATCAAAATATGTAACCGGCTCAATAGGTATCCCGACACTTAATGATATATGCGAAGAACTTGCAAAACCGGGTCGTGACCCCAGAGAGGAATTTGAAGAATTTTCTTTTGCAAGCGGCATAGAGAAAATTTCAAATCTGCGTCAGGGCATGAAGCTACCGGGTATAGTGACAAATATCACAAAATTCGGCGTATTTGTAGATATTGGCGTACATCAGGACGGCCTGGTTCATATAAGCCAGATGGCAGACAGATTTGTTAAAGACCCTGCAGATATTGTCAAAGTACATCAGAAAATTCAGGTAACTGTTCTTGATATCGATACTGAAAGGAACAGAATCTCCCTATCCATGAAAGCAGGGCCTAAAACTGATGATTCTGAAAAAAAATCAGGCAAAACTATTCAAAAACGAAAAACACCACCCAAAAAAAGAGAAGAGCCTAAAGCTTTTAACAACCCATTTGCTGAGGCATTTAAAAAATTGTAAGGACCTGAGAAAATTAAATCAAAATAAGGCAAAAAATGCTGGCAGTTATACAAAGAGTAAAAGAAAGTTCGGTAACGGTTGATAAGAAAATTGTCGGGAAAATCGGCAAGGGACTACTTGTTCTTCTTGGTGTTTCGAATGAAGACACACCCGAAGATGCAGATTATCTTGCAAATAAAATTATGAACCTGAGAATCTTTGAAGACGATAACGGCAAAATGAACATTTCTCTCCTTGAAACAGGCGGAGAAATGCTTGTAGTTTCCCAGTTTACTTTACTAGGTGACTGTAAAAAAGGAAGAAGGCCATCTTTTATTAATGCCGCAAAACCAGAAAGGGCCAACGAACTATATGAATACTTTATTGAGACCGTACTAAAGCATGGTATAACTACAAAATCAGGAAAGTTTCAGGCCATGATGGATGTTTCACTCGTAAATGACGGACCGGTAACCCTAATTGTCGAGAGTAAGTAAATGATAAATCTGCCGTATTTTAAAAAGTCAGTCTCCTTTGCATCTCTTTTAATTACTATCATTGTCTATTTGCAGACCGTTAGCATCAATTACCTTTATGCTGAAGATATACTTTCAATTAAAAACTTTATCGGAGAAAACGATTCAATAGTTGTAAAGGATCACAACTGGAAAACGGTTCTAAGCAAGAATGCTGATAAGATGCTTATTCCAGCATCCACACTTAAAATACTAACCTCCCTTGTTGCACTGAAATATCTTGGTAAGAATTTCAGATTTAGAACCGAATTTTATATGGATAAAGATTCAAACCTTAAAATAAAAGGTTATGGCGATCCGGTTCTGATATCTGAAAACATTAAACAGATAGCAGAAAATCTTAATAAAAAATTAAAAACTATAAATGATATTGTTCTTGATGATTCTTACTTCGACAACGACATTAAAATCCCCGGATTATACGAAAAGTCAACAGAACCTTACGATGCGCCGGTAGGGGCATTGAGTGCAAACTTTAATACTGTTTATTTCCGGCATATAAAAGATGGTTTATATGAAAGCGCCGAGCCCCAGACACCCCTTCTTCCATATATGTTAAAAAGGATAAAGAATTCATCTATTAATAAGGGAAGAATAACACTTTCACTTGAAAACAATGAAACAACACTGTATTTCGGACATCTTCTCAGATTTTTCCTTGGAGAAAAAGGTGTGAAAACTATTGGAGACATAAAAATAGGGAAAATCAACTTTCAGGAAGATAAACATATTCATACTTATGTATCAAATTTCTCATTGCCTGAAATAATTACAAAGCTCATGTTGTATTCCAACAATTTTACGGCAAATCAACTGTTAATAACATCCGGGGCATCATTATACGGACCCCCTGCAACTCTTGAAAAAGGTATCCGTGCCTCATTATCATATGCTGACAAAGACCTGGGCTTGAAAAAAATTGACCTGGCTGAGGGTTCGGGGCTGTCTCGAAAGAACAGGATCTCCGCCAATATGCTAATCAGGATATTACAGGAATTTAAACCATACAGGAATTTAATGCGGCGCAGGGGAAATGAATATTTCAAGACAGGAACATTGGAAAATATCAATACAAGAGCAGGATATATCAAAAACAGCAAAGGAGACCTGTACTCCTATGTATTACTTATAAATACCCCCGGGAAAACAACAAAAAAAATAACCGATAGATTAATTTCCGAACTGAATTAATCAATCGGTTAAAATACATAATATCAGATTCTTTATACAATTATAAGGGCGGTTCACCACTTGTAATGCAGGCATATGCACTGTGGTTATGAATCGATTCAAAGTTTTCAACACTTACCGAAAACCATGTTATATTATTGTCGTCATAAAGGGGTTGTGCAATATCCCTTACAATATCTTCAACAAACTTGGGATTATTATATCCTCTCTCGGTAACAGACTTTTCATCGGACCGTTTAAGTACAGAATAAACATCACATGATGCAGCTTCTTCCACAATCGAGATCATATCCTCAATCCAGATGAATTTTTTAAACCTGGTACTGAGAGTTACTCTGCCTCGTTGATTATGAGCTCCACCATCGCTTATTTCTTTTGAGCATGGGCATACCGAAGAGATAGGGACAACGACCTCAGAAACAAGATCTGTTTTTCCTTCAGGCGAACTGGCTCCGATAAGCCGGCAGGTATAATCCATAAGACCGGGGGATTTGCTCACAGGAGCCTCTTTTTCAACAAAATACGGAAAAATCACCTCAATATGTGAAGACTTTGCATTCAGGTGAGTCTTCATTTCCTCAAGAATTAATGTAAATGATTTTAATGAGACTTCGGGCCGGAATTCATGCAGCATTTCCACAAAGCGGCTCATGTGAGTGCCCTTTGACTCGTGGGGCAAGTCTACGTACATGTTAATTGAAGCGACTGTCTGTTGAAAACCGTTTCTGCGATCAAGAACGGTTATAGGATACCTTAAATTCTTTATGCCGACTTTATCAATCGGAATATTTCTATAATCACGCTGATTCTGAATATCTTTCATTATTTTAATAAATAATCCGTGTTAACATTACTCATTGCCCTGAAGATATTCCCTTTAATTTTGCTGTTAGTCTTATAAAGCTCGTTTAATAATGTCTTTACATACTTTCTTTTGGAATTATCCCCAGAAGGGCAGTTATTTTCAAAGACCGGGAAATCCCGATCTTTTGCAAAATCTTTTATTATATTTTCATCAACATAAGCGAGCGGCCTTATTATTGTAAACATGTTGTTAAACATTGATTGAGCCGGAACCATGGTGCTTATCTCCCCTGCATATAATATATTCATAAACAGGGTTTCAATGATATCATCCTTGTGGTGCCCAAGAGCAAGTTTTCTACATCCAAGTTCGTCCGCTATTTCAAAAAGGCGTTTTCTTCTGAGCCTTGAGCATAAAAAACACGGGTTCTCCCGGTTTTTTGAGCTATGCGCAAGAGGCCCGTTATCAGTATGCTCAACAATTAAGTTATAGCCTGCTTCTATACAATATTCTTCTAATTCTTTGCTGAAACTACCCTCAAATCCCGGATCAATGAATATTGCATACAATTCATAGTCTATTGGAATACGAGGTAGACGTTCATTTAAAAACCACATCAAAGTCAGGCTGTCCTTACCGCCTGAAAGCCCCACGGCTATCTTATCTCCATCCGATATCATTTCATACCGGTGAAGAGCTTTGCCTGTCAGCCTGTTGATCTCAGAATATCTGTACTTTGACATTAAAATCCATACAACCGATTATTTTTCGGTTTCAGATTCTTCTTTTCTGAATACTTTACCAGCTGCAATTTCCCTTAACGCAACAACTATATCCTCATTTTTTGGTGCATCTACAAGCGGTTCTGAACCTTCACGAAGCTGCCTTACTCTGTGAGCAGCTAAATGAACAAGCTCAAAACTATTTTCCACCTTTTCCAAACAATCTTCTACTGTAACTCGTGCCATACAATAACCCCCATTTAATATTAGGAAGTAACAGATTTAAAATCATACTATTTCAACAAGTTCATAAGTCCTTTTGCCGCCAGGCGCCTGAAGAGTAATTTCATCTCCGGTTTTTTTACCTATAATCGCCTTGCCAAGGGGAGAAGTGACTGAGATACTACCTTTGTCAATGCTCGACTCCTCAGGACCTACAAGCTGATATTTGACTTCATCACCGGTATCTATATTTTCAAGAATAACCGTACTTCCGAAAACAACACGGTCCTTCGGAAGATTATTAGCATCAATCACATCCGCAGCAGCTAATTTATATGACAGTTCACCTATTCTACCTTCAAGAAAGGCCTGCCGTTCTTTTGCTGCATCGAATTCGGCATTTTCGGAAAGATCTCCATGAGCGCGGGCCTCTTCAATTGCTTTAATATTCTGCGGCCGTTCAACAGACTTAAGATTCTCAAGTTCGCTTTTTAATAAAGCATATCCTTCCTTTGTAATAGGTATTCGCTCCAAATCTGAACTCCTAAACTATAATTAATGTTTCAGCAAGATTTTTATATAATATTTAAAATTTTTTCTCAATATATTCGGCAACAAGATCCCCTACTTCACTTGTAGTGAAACCCATTTTACCGGCACTGACATCTTTAATATCATCTCTAAGGACTTTTATGACTGATTGCTCGATCCAGGATGCGGCCTGATCTTCTCCAAGGGTTTCAAGCATAAGCTGAGCAGCCATAATAGAAGCTATTGGATTAATTACCTGCTTACCTGTATATTTTGGAGCAGAACCTCCAATAGGTTCAAACATTGAAACACCCTCGGGGTTGATATTACCACCTGCAGCGATTCCCATACCGCCCTGTATCATAGCCCCAAGATCTGTAATAATGTCACCAAACATGTTATCCGTAACAATTACATCAAACCATTCAGGGTTTTTTACCATCCACATACATGTTGCATCTACGTGAGCATAATCTGTTTCAATATCCGGATATTCTTTTGCTACCTCATTAAATGTTCTTTGCCATAAATCAAAAGCAAAAGTAAGAACATTTGTCTTTCCGCAAAGTGTCAGTTTTTTTCTTTTATTTCTTTTCCTGCAGTATTCAAAAGCAAATCTGATGCATCTTTCAACACCTTTTCTTGTATTGATTGATTCCTGCACTGCAACCTCATCAGGTGTGCCTCGCTTTAAAGCCCCGCCTGCACCGGCATAGAGCCCCTCAGTATTTTCACGTACAACAACAAAATCAATATCATCAGGTCCTTTGTCCTTTAATGGAGTATCAACTCCATCGTACAATTTTACAGGCCTTAGATTAATATACTGGTCAAGTGTGAACCTGAGGTTTAACAGAATTCCTTTTTCAAGTATACCTGGTTTAACATCCGGATGACCGATAGCCCCTAAAAATATTGCATCCGCTTTTTCAAGTGAATCTATAACTTTTTCATCAAGAATCTCTCCGGTTTCAAGATAATGATCTCCCCCGATATTAAAATCAGAGTAGCTCAGACTGAAATCACTTTTCTTTGCAACAGTATCAAGTACTTTTATACCTTCAGCTACAACTTCAGGACCGGTACCATCACCGGGAACAACAGCAATATTAAATTTTTTTGACATTAATTACCCCCTAAAATCTACTATTCACAAGACATACCATCCTAACTGGCCGGTTGCCTGTGCACAAAATATTATCTATTATATAAACTATATATGATTTACATTATTCTCATCAAGATCGCGGGCTTCGGCTTTTTTATCTTTCCTGCTCAATTTAAGCCGAATAGATGTGAAGGGACCTGAGCTTACATACAACACCCCAATTAAAAATAAAGCAACAGCAGGCTGAGAAGCTATAAAAACCAGTATTAGGAAAAATCCAACAAGAACATTAAAATTCATTCTCGTGAAAAGTTCAGGCTTTTTAAAACTATCGTATTTTATCACACTAACCATTAAAAAGGAAAGCATGTACAGTGTAATAAGAATCAATACAGGATACTTATCACCACCAATTGAAAACTTACTAAAAATGAGTATGATAAGAGCATTCATACATGCACCTGCAGGTATAGGAAGTCCCACAAAATGGTCACTATTTACTGTCCCTACCTGAGTATTAAACCTGGCAAGCCTTAACGCTCCACAGGCCATAAACATAAAACCCGCAAGCCACCCAAGTCGTCCCAGGGGTTTTAATGCCCATAAATATATCATCAAACCAGGTGCAATCCCAAAAGAAATAAGATCTGCAAGAGAATCAAATTCCACACCGAATTTACTTGTTGTATTGGTAGCCCTGGCTATCTTTCCATCCAGACCATCAAAAACGGCAGCAATGATAATTGACCATGCAGAATGCACAAAATTACCGTCAATTGCAGCTACAACAGCATAAAAACCACAGAAAAGGTTAAGTGACGTAAATATGTTAGGCAGAATATATATACCCTTGCGTAACTTTTCTTTCCTTAGTCTTTTCGGTTTTTTCATTTCAAATATCCTAATATTGATGCCCCTGACTGAACCTTATCTCCAACAGATACATCAATTTTTGTATCTGTTGGCAAATATACGTCAAGGCGTGATCCGAAGCATATCATTCCAAAACGACTGCCACGTACTACACTTTCATCCTCCTGAACTTTGCAGATAATACGCCTGGCAATAAGCCCTGCAATCTGTACTGCCCAGATTTTCTTCCCTTCCTTTGTTTCTATTAAAACCGCGTTATGTTCGTTTTCCTTTGAAGCTTTATCAAGGTTAGCAGAAAAAAATTTCCCGGGATGATAATGGATCTTTTTCACTATTCCATCATAAGGTATTCTATTTACATGAACATTAAACACCGACATGAAGATACTTATCTTAACCGACAAACCATCATCAAATGGGTTTATACTCATATTATCAACAAGAATAACTTTCCCATCTGCGGGAGAAACAACCGCAGATGCCTTATTTGGTATAACCCTGTCAGGATCACGGAAAAAAAAGCATATAAAAAAAGTACATCCAAGGCAAATTAATGCCAGAATGGTAAAGTTTAATAATGCAAAAACCGCAGTGGTGAATGCTGCAGCAAATATTACAGAATATCCTGGTCCTGCAATTGGAAAAGCGTCATGTCTCGGAGAATCAGCCCAAGTAAATTTATCCATTTATTCTGCCCGATAAAATATAATAATGTTTTCAAAAACCCTTGTTAATATAATCTTTTCTTTGTTATCAAAAAGCGATAATATTGTCAATTACCATGTTTTTTAATTTCAGCATCAGACTTGCGAATATAATAAGGTACAAAGGTATTAAGATCATCAATATCATTGTTTTTGAACCTGTCCAAACCGAGCCGGGCCACAGAAGCTGCCCGAATCAGATTATGTGATGGAAGTGCAAAATGTGCACGTTCACCCATAATTTCTGATATAATCTCATTATAAATTAATGCACCGTCACCTACAAATATACATGATCCTTTTATATGATTAAGGGCTTTTTCCGGATGCATTACATTTTCACTAATTTCGGTCTTCAGCATATTGCCTTCAAACTTAAGTAGTGAAAAATACACTTCTCCCTTTCGAGCATCAAGCATTGGGCATATATGATCAGTTGAAAACCCAAATTGAAATGCAAGCGCCTGAAGAGTTGAAACCCCGACAATAGGTTTTCCTGAGGCTAAAGCAAGACCTTTAATTGTGCTTATACCGATGCGCAATCCTGTAAAACTACCGGGTCCTTTTGTAACCACAAAACCATCAATATCTTCAAACGTAAGCCCTGAAATGTTTATAACAGAGCTTATCATATCCATAAGATGCTTTGAATGAGTATCTCCGGTAACCTTATTGATTTCGGCAATCAAAGTTTCATCAGCAGCAACAGCCACACTACAGCTTTTTGTGGCAGTATCTACAGCAAGAAGTATCATGCTATTTCTGCTTCTTTTTAGAATTTTTTATAGAGCGTTTTTTCAATTTTAGTTTTTCAATTGCTATTAAAAGAACATCATCAACATTTTTTACACTAACAAAGTTTATCTTTCGCTTAACGTTCTTCGGAATTTCTGTAAGATCCTTTTTGTTTTTCTCAGGTATAATAATAGTTTTAATTCCTGATCTTAAAGCTCCCAGTGATTTCTCTTTTAGTCCTCCTATGGGTAGAACACGTCCCCTGAGAGTAATCTCACCGGTCATTGCAACATCCTTATTAACAGGTTTTTCTATTATTGCGGAAATAAGCGCTGTGGCAATTGCAATCCCGGCTGACGGTCCGTCTTTTGGTATGGCCCCTGCCGGTACATGGATATGTATATCATAATTTTCTAAAAAGTTTTCCTTTACCCCAAGTGCTGCAAGATTTCCCCTGGCATAACTGACAGCTGCACGAGCTGATTCCTGCATTACATCACCAAGCTGTCCTGTTATTATCAACTCACCTTTTCCGGGTAATAAAGATGCCTCAACATACAAAACCTCACCACCAACCTGCGTCCATGCAAGACCTGTTGACAGGCCTATCTGGCTGTCCTCTTTATCCATTTCGGGAAGATATCTGGAAACTCCCAGATATTTATGGATATTATTTTTTGTAATCTTGAAAGATCCTTTTTTACCTTCAGCAATCTTTCTTGCTGCTTTTCGGCATACACTCCCTATCTCACGTTCAAGATTTCTTACCCCGGCCTCGGAAGTATATTCACTTACAATTTTTCGCATTGCGCCTGAACTTATAGTAAGCCGCTTCCTTTTATTTAACCCGTTTTCCTTAAGTTGACGAGGCAGAAGATAATTCTCGGCAATTTTCACCTTTTCATCCTCGGTATATCCCGAAAGGTCGATAATCTCCATCCTGTCAAGAAGGGCTGAAGGGATCGTATCCGTGAGATTAGCAGTAAGAATAAACATGACCTTTGAAAGATCAAAAGAAAGATTAAGATAATGATCGCTGAAAGCTGAGTTCTGTTCCGGATCAAGGGCTTCAAGAAGAGCTGATGAAGGATCGCCTCGAAAATCAGAACCTATTTTATCAATCTCGTCCATCATAAAAACAGGGTTATTCGTTCCGCATTGCTTCAGTCCCTGAATAATTCTTCCGGGAAGTGCCCCGATATAAGTACGTCTATGTCCCCTTATTTCAGCTTCATCACGAATACCTCCAAGAGATATTCGAATAAACTTTCTTTTCATTGAGCTTGCAATTGCCTGCCCAAGTGAAGTTTTTCCTACACCCGGAGGACCAACAAAACATAAAATAGGCCCTTTCATTTTCGGGTTCAGTTTACGTACACTGAGATATTCAAGAATCCTGTCCTTTACTTTGTCAAGGCCATAATGATCCTTATCAAGAACCTTTTTTGCGTTCTTGATATCAAGTACATCATTCGTCGACTTGCTCCAGGGCATTTCAACAAGCCAGTCAAGATAAGTTCTGACAATTGAAGCTTCTGAAGAGTCAGGGTGCATCATTCCAAGGCGTTTCAGCTGCTTTAAAGCTTCCTTGTCCGCCTCCTTTGGCATTTTGACCTTTTTGATTTTTCTTTTATATTCAGTTAATTCCTGCGTTTTTTCATCAGTTTCGCCCAATTCCTTGTGAATTGCCCTAACCTGTTCCCGAAGATAATAATCACGCTGACTTTTCGATATTTCATCTCTTACATCGGATTGAATCTTTGCCTGCATTGTTGAAAGGTCAACCTCTTTGGAAAGCAGCTCATTAATCTTCCTGATACGTTCAACAGGATTAACAAGCTCAAGAAGGGCCTGAGCATCTTCGATTTTAAGTTTCAGGTTGGAGGCCACAAGGTCTGCAAGCTTTCCCGGTTCTTCAATACTTTCCAATATAGTACTTATTTCACTTGTCATTTCTCCACGTATTGCAAGTATCTTCTCCGACTGCTCCCTGACATTTCTCATAAGTGCTTCAATTTCAAGATCAACATCATCTGCGAGCAGTTCATCAATCTGTTCAACTTTAACTCGGAAAATATCTTCCTTTCCAACATACTCAGTTATTTTTGCTTTAGCCACTCCCTGAACAAGGGCTTTTAGACGCCCGTCGGGAAGCTTCAACATGCGTAGTATCCTGCTTATTGTTCCTATTTCATATATTTCATTAGGCTCAGGGTTCTCAATAATAGGGTCCTTCTGGGTGACAAGAAAAAGATATTTATCACCTTCAACAGCTTCTTCAACAGCCTGGATTGACTTTTCACGTCCAACAAATAAAGGAAGGAGCATGTCGGTAAAAATCACTACATCTCTTACCGGCAGCAATGGAAGTGTTTCCGGTATATCAAGTATCTCCTCATCTTCTTCAATAATACTAATCAGATCATCTTTATCAGTTTCAGCCATCGTATCTCCTGTTTCCTGTTATAAAAACTTAAAGTATGATAAATTATTCATCTTTAAGGTCATATTAACGACTTTAATAATTATATATATCTAAAAAAGTTAATATAAGACTTAATATCTCTTTTACAACATCAATCTTGATTTTTTTATGTAAAATACCTATTATCTGAAAAATTTAGCAATATTTATCCAGATATTTATCCGGTATTTATTAATGATATTTATTAAAATATTTTTAGACCAAATATCAAATTGGGGAAATGAAATGAATTTTCTTGAAATATATATACTCTTTTTCGGCATGTGTATCGGGAGTTTCTTAAATGTATGCATATACAGAATTCCTGCTTCAAAATCTATTGTCCATCCTGGTTCCTCATGCCCCGAATGTGAAAACAAAATAAGAATATATGACAATATACCTGTTTTAAGTTATATACTGTTGAGAGGTAAATGCCGTCATTGCAAAACTGCAATATCTTTTCGTTATGTACTTGTCGAATTACTTACAGGACTTTTGGCACTTGCAATTTTTATGAGTTTCGGAATGTCTTCCCGTGGAATCATTGAAGGACTTGTATATTTTGCCTTTATATCAGCTCTTATAGTAATTATCTTTATTGACATCGACCTCAAAATAATTCCAAATGTAATAACTCTTCCGGGTATTCCTATATTTTTTGCAGCATCATTCATTTTATCAGATATAACATTCATGGATTCATTGATCGGTATACTTTCAGGTGGTGGTAGTCTTTTTCTTGTAGGTCAGACATATACGCTTATTACAGGTAAAGAAGGCATGGGTATGGGGGATGTTAAACTTCTGGCAATGATAGGGGCGATTATTGGCTGGAAAGGTGTACTTTTTACAATCTTTATTGGATCTGCTACAGGTACTTTAGTAGGAATTCCTTTAATGATAACCCAGAAAGAGAATATGAAGCTGGCTATTCCTTTCGGCCCCTTCCTTTCAATCGGAGCTATTACTTATATCTTCTTTGGTGATATTATCATACAGTGGTATTTCAATTTTTTATGATAAAAAAGACTTTTTTATCAATTTCATATATTTATACCCTTATTGAAAGGGAATAAAATAGCCGATTACAAATAGTTTTTCAAAAGGATTTATTTATGCAGAGTCAGGGCCTCAAGAGCCCTCACACCCATTTTGATATTATTAACAACCAGAATCCCCCGGCCTTCAATATCTTTCCTTACCTTAGGTGAAATTCCATCAACTGCTAATAGCCAGACAACAAGATGTTTTTCGTATTCTCTGATCATTTCCCCGATTTTATCATAATCAAACAAAGGCTCAGTTTCAGACCACTGCCAAAGATGAAGAAAGGCGCCATCAATTCCAGGGTCAGACAGGATAGCTTCAAGACAGTTCTGGGTAACATTTCTGAAACCATTTATCTCAATGGCAGGATACATATCACAAGGGTTTGAAGGTGTCATCCAGTCCGGGCAAAGTCCTTTCATCCGATTAATTGTTGAATCACTGAAAGTGGCAAGCTGCATTCCGTTTTCTATAAGTGAATCGGTTGTTACTACTCCGGTACCACCTGAATAAGAAGCAATTCCAATACGCCCGGAAGTTTTTTTTCTTACAGGTACGACACTAAAACTCCTTGCAATATCTACAAGGTCATTCATATCATCAACAACGATTGCTCCTGCCTGTTGAAGTGCTTTCTCAACGATCAGATGATTTTGAGCGAGACTGGCGGTATGGGACATGGCAGCATCAGCTCCCATTTCCGTACTTCCGGATTTAAGAACTATAATTTGCTTTTCAGTTGATTTGCACAGTTCAAAAAGTTTTCTGCCTCTATTTATTGACTCAAGATATAGCCCAACAACTCCTGTTTCAGGATCATCTATAAGGTATTCAAGAACATCAGACTCATCAATATCCATCTTATTTCCTATGGAACAGAGTTTTGAAATACCAAAAGGAGTGTCATTCAAAATACTTAAAAGAAACCCAGCTGTAAGATTACCACTTTGAACAATCAAGGATATAGGGCCCGGAAAAAATTGTTCTTCCCATGGGCCGCTCATGAAAGAAAGAATTTTTTTTCTAGATATATTAAGAAGTCCCATGCAATTCGGACCCCAAATCCTGATACCCCCATTGCGCGCAATTTCCAGACATTGGTCATTTATTACACGACCGGCCTCGCCTATTTCAGTAAAACCGCTTGATTCTATGAGGACATGCTTTACACCTTTTTCGACACATCTTTTAAGAATTTGAGGAATTATTTTTGCAGGAACAAAAACTACAGCCAAATCAATGTCTGCAGGTACATCAAGGATGGTAGGATAACATTTAACCCCATTTATAGAATCAATGCCAGGATTGACCGGATAAAAATCGTTGCCATAACTTGAATATATATTTTTGAAAAGATGGTGCCCCGACCGTCCGGGTGTTGACGATGCACCAATAAGGGCTACAGTATCAGGCTCAAAAAAAGCTCTCATTACTTGACTCCTTAATAAAAAACAATAGAAGCTATCTCAAAAAAGAGGTTCCCGGCAAGGCACAAAGGGGCGAAAAAGCAGAGCATACATGTAGTATGTGAGAATTTTGAGCCTCTTTGTAATGCCGCCAGGTGCACTTGGATTTATTTTGATATAGCTTCTACTTATCAAGCACAACAAGAGCATCTACCGCAATGGGTTTTCCTCCAGGCACTTTAACAGGATTTATATCAATTTCTGATATTTCTTCATTTTCTATACCTACCTGCCCCACAGCCACAAGAAGATCAGCAAGCTCATCTCTATCAACAGCAGGTTTACCCCTGAAAGGATCAAGAATTTTTTTTCCGCGTATTTCATTCATCATTTCTAAAGCATCATTTTTAGTCAGGGGGGCAACCCGGAAAGTAATATCTTCGAGTATTTCAGTAAATATTCCCCCAAGACCGAACATTACACAGGGCCCGAACTGCATATCACGTGTCATACCGACGACAAGTTCACGATGGCCTTTAACCATCTGCTGCACAAGAACCTCTTCAACATTTGTATCAGTATTTGATGTCAATTTGTTGAAAGCCTTGCGGACATCACCCTCATCACGAATATTCAAAGCAATAAGGTCCAGCTCTGTTTTATGACTTATTTCAGCACCGGAACCTTTTAGAACAACGGGATAACCAATTTCTTCAGCTGCTTTGACAGCATCATCTTCAGAAGATACCGTCTTTTCATTTGTTACCCGAATCCCGTATTCAGCGAGAAGTTTCTTCGATTCAAACTCCGATAATGTTTTTGCTCCTTTTTTCAAAGCATCTTCAATAATTTTCATTTTTAACCTCTTTAATTTCTTACATCATAAATTAGTAATCTGAAAATCCATACAATATCTTGAGGCCTTATATAATTGCGTCCCGCCGGGCGGGATATAAATCCTTTGGTAATGGTTGAACAAAATGATTTTTAAATCAACATCATTTTATAATATTTCAACTCTTGGATCATTACGTAATGGCAAACGATGATATTTAAACTCCGGGTATCCAACCATCATCATTCCATTTGCATTATGACCTTCAGGTATTCCAAGTGCTTCTTTCAAAGGCTTCCAGGCATTTATTGCAGTATTAAAAAAACCACCCCAGCATCCACCAAGTCCAAATGAAGGTGCTGCAAATTCAAAGTAAGTCATCGCAATAATACAGGCATCAACAGCTGTAACATCAGCCTTTGCACCATGTACAATTACAAGATGTGGAGCGTTCCTGCTAATAGTATCTTTTCCTGATTCCCAGGTTTTAACAATCATATCCAAATGAAGCTGTTCGACAAAGGGTGATTTCTTTTCTATCATGTAGCGCATCCAGTCAATCACCATACCGGTATATCTTTGAACCTCATCTCTATCATATACAATGCGCCAGTCAACGGCTTGGGAATTATGACCTGAAGGAGCATACATGGCAAGTTCAATCAGTTTTAATAAAATATTCTTATCAACACCCTGTTCTTTGTATACCCTTATAGATCTCCGAGATCTGATAAAGTACTCAACCTGTTCCGGACTAAGCAGCAAATCCTTCTTAACCGGCGGGCAGTCTTCCGGCGCCATTTTATTATGCGACAGTGCACCATGAGGGCATACTGCTACACAATGACCACAGCTGATACACATCTCGTCAGTACCTGGAAGAAGTTCAGGAATATGCTCTGAGTCGGTCTGCCCAATTATTCCCAATGGACATTCTGCAACACAGATACCGTCTTTTTTACATTTTTCTGAATTAATAGTAATAACGCTCATAGAATTTCCTTAAATAAAGTTAAAATACAGCTAAGTGATTTAATATAAAACCGTGACAAAAATAATATGTTTCCTGTAAAATTCAATTCACAAAATCATAACACTTCATGTAATGTCTAATACAGTATTAAATATTGAAAACTTATTATTAGAAGCTTTCTCAAAATAAATCAGTGCCCCTGGCAGCGTTACAAAGCGGCTCAAAATGCTCACATATTACCTGTATGTTCTGCTTTCTCGCCCCTTTGTGCCTTACCAGGAATCCTAATCTTTTTTTTGAGACAGCCTCTAACCTAACAGAATTGTGGATATTTAACAAAAAATTGTATAATATTTTCGTTCAGAAAATATGTATGTATAACTTACACTGTCATTTAAGAGCAAATAACATAATATTTAAATCTATGTAAGTATCACTTTCTTTGATCGGTAAAAAAAACATCTCCGACAGCATTCATGCCTGAAATGTATTTTTTATATACACATAAACAGGTCAAATTATGAATATATAATTGTTTTGCATAGCCAAAATAGTATTAAAATTTATTAAACATAATTATTTTTTCCAATAAATGTCAAGATTTTTGTTTCTCACAATATCCAGAAAATTAGCCATTTCTAATATCAAATACTAGTTGTTTTTTATATACACAATATGCTTGACAATTATATCAATTACTGTTAATCGGTAATTTTTAATAAGGGAAAACAGGTAAAAAAATGAAAAATATATCAGTCGTTATCAATTTATTATTCGGTATTATTATCCCCGTCGTGGGGATACTAGTCGTCTGCGGGGGCAGGGATTGATAATGGCTTGACTTCAATTTTTTTTTGTAAAAACCGTTATCAGCCCTGAAATGCTGATAGCGGTTTTTTTTTTGAAGGAGAATATGTAAAATGAAAAGTGATAACATCAAAAAAGGTATAGAAAGAGCACCACATCGTTCTCTTTTCAAGTCTATGGGATACACCGATGCTGAAATCAAGAAACCTCTAATCGGTATTGCAAATTCAGCAAACACAATTATTCCCGGCCATGTTAATCTTGATAAAATTGCAGATGCAGTAAGAGCTGGAATTTATACGGCAGGCGGTACACCTATTGATTTTTCTACCATTGGTGTTTGCGACGGAATTGCCATGAACCATATTGGAATGCATTACTCTCTTGGCAGCCGTGAATTAATTGCGGATTCAATTGAGGTTGTGGCCACTGCCCATTCGTTAGATGCTCTTGTCATGATCCCGAACTGCGATAAAATCGTACCAGGTATGTTAATGGCTGCTGCAAGGCTGGACCTTCCGACAATAGTTATAAGCGGTGGACCTATGCTTGCAGGTATTCATCCCGAAGACATACATAAAAAACTTGACTTGATTACAGTATTTGAAGCCGTAGGAGCAGTTCAGGCAGGTAATATGACTGAAGACGAACTGAATATTATTGAGGATGCGGCATGTCCTACCTGTGGATCATGTGCCGGTATGTTTACTGCAAACTCGATGAACTGCCTCACTGAAGCCATTGGTCTAGGACTACCTGGCAACGGGACTATACCTGCGGTTATGTCTGCAAGAATCCGTCTTGCCAAAGAGGCCGGTATAAGAATAGTTGATCTTCATAAGAATAATCTAACTCCAGGTAAAATTCTTACTGAAGATGCCTTCAGAAATGCTCTCGCTGTTGACATGGCACTTGGTTGTTCAACAAATACTGTACTTCATCTAAAGGCACTCGCACATGAAGCAGGAGTTGACATTGACCTTAATCTTATAAATGAAGTAAGTGAAGCAACGCCTCATTTATGTTCTTTAAGTCCGGGTGGGGAGCATCACATCCAGGACCTGAACAACGCCGGAGGTATTCAGGGTTTACTCAAGGTGCTTTCAGATGCTGGTCAAATAAATAACGACAGCATAACTGTTACCGGTAATACTGTGGGCGAAAATATCAAAAATGTAAAGATTAATGATGACAACGTTATTCGACCTGTTAACAATCCGTATCATACGCAGGGTGGTCTTGCAGTTCTGTTTGGAAATCTTTCACCAGGCGGATGTGTTGTAAAACAATCTGCTGTGCTTGAAGAAATGCTTGTCCATCAAGGCCCGGCAAGAGTTTTTGATTCTGAAGAGGAAGCAACTGAGGCTATAATGAACAATGAAATTAATAAAGGAGACGTTGTTGTCATAAGGCATGAAGGACCAATGGGCGGGCCCGGGATGCGTGAGATGCTTACTCCAACTTCAGCAATCGCAGGAATGGGTCTTGATGCTTATGTAGCACTTATTACCGACGGTCGCTTTTCAGGAGGTACAAGAGGTGCAGCTATCGGACATATTTCACCTGAAGCAGCACAAAAAGGTCCAATTGCAATTGTGAAAGAAGGAGATACAATATCAATTGATATCCCGAACAAAAAAATAAGATTGGATGTTTCTGATGATGAAATCGCTGACAGGTTATCCAAATGGACTCCTCTTGAACCGAAAATTACTAAGGGGTACATGGCAAGATATTCTCGAATGGTTTCCTCTGCAAGCGAAGGAGCAATTGTAAAATAATTTTCTAAAGTTGAGATCTATAAAAACATAGATTTCAAATTATTATAAATAAAATCAAGGAAGGTTTATCATGGAACTCACAGGAGCACAAATCCTGATGAAAGTACTCAAGGAAGAAAATGCTGACACGATATTCGGATATCCCGGAGGGGCAGTTCTGGATATCTTTGACGAACTTGCACGTGCTGATATAAATCTTGTATTTGTACGCCATGAACAAGGTGCGGTTCACGCTGCCGACGGTTATGCCAGAGCAAGCGGAAAAGTCGGGGTTTGTCTTGTTACATCCGGGCCCGGAGCTACAAATACTGTAACCGGAATTGCTTCCGCTTATATGGACTCGATACCTCTGGTTGTTATAACAGGTCAGGTGCCCACACATCTAATTGGAAATGATGCCTTTCAAGAGGTAGACATAGTTGGGATTACAAGACCTTGTACAAAACACAACTATCTTGTAAAAGATGTAAAGGATTTGGGTGATGTAATAAAAGAAGCATTTTATATTGCCAGGTCAGGAAGACCCGGCCCGGTACTTATAGATATTCCTAAAGACCTGGCTATCGCAAAAGTGCCTTATAAAGTGAAAAAAAAGGTAGGTCTGAAGTCATATAAGCCGACTTATGAACCCAATAAAAAACAGCTGAAGAAAGTTGTTGAGCTTATAAAAAAAGCCAGGAAACCGGTTATTTTTACAGGAGGCGGCGTTATTATTTCCGGTGCAGCAAAGAACCTGACTGAATTTGCACACCAGACCCGAATTCCTGTTACCGGTTCACTAATGGGACTTGGTGGATTTCCAGGTACAGACCCTTTATGGCTTGGAATGCTTGGGATGCATGGAACTTACAGAGCCAATATGGCCGTATCAGAATGTGACCTTATGATTGCCGTAGGAGTTCGATTTGATGACCGGGTAACCGGCAAAACTGATGAATTTGCAGCTAATGCAACAATAATTCAGATAGATATTGATCCAACATCTATACACAAAAATATTCCGGTTTCAGTTCCGGTTGTTGGTGACTGTAATATAACTCTCGGGTATCTGAACGATCTCATTAAAAAAGAGAATTCTGAAGATATTAAAAAGAAAAGAGAAAAATGGCTTGGCCAAATTGAGGAATGGAAGGAAACGACACCTCTGGTATATAAACAGAAGGACAACATCAAACCTCAATACGTTATTGAAAAACTTTTTGAAATAACTAAAGGTAAAGCAATCATTACAACTGAAGTTGGTCAGAACCAGATGTGGGCTGCACAATATTATCATTTTGACAAACCGGGCCACTTTATAACTTCAGGAGGTCTTGGCTGTATGGGATTCGGCCTTCCGGCAGCAATCGGAGCCCAGAAGGCATGCCCTGATGCTATCGTAGTCGATATAGCAGGAGATGGAAGTATCCAGATGAATATTCAGGAAATGGCAACAGCTGTACAATACGGTCTTCCGGTAAAAGTTGTTATACTTAATAACAGATTCCTTGGGATGGTAAGGCAATGGCAGGAGCTGTTTTACGACAAGCTGTATTCTTCGACCCATCTTGACCACAACCCGGATTTCGTAAAGCTTGCTGAAGCATACGGAGCTCTCGGATTGAGAGCTACGAAACCCGAAGAGGTTGAAAAAATACTTGCCCAGGGAATGGCTCATAACGGACCGGTAATAATGGATTTTGTTGTCGAAAATGAGGAAAACGTTTACCCAATGGTTCCTGCGGGTGCACCAATAACCCAGATGCTTCTGGTGTAAAAAATAAGAGGACAAATTATGACAGAAGAAAAATATACGATTTCTATCCTTGTTGACAACCAGCCTGGGGTTCTATCCAGGATAGCAGGTTTATTCAGCGGTAGAGGCTATAATATTGAAAGTCTCTGCGTTGCAGAAACCTCAGAAGCACAATTGTCAAGAGTAACAATGGTTACAAAAGGAACCAGGCCTGTTATTGAACAGATTAAGAAACAATTGAACAAACTTATAAATGTAGTCAAGGTTATCGATTTAACAGGAACCAGGTACGTACAAAGAGAACTTGCACTTATCAAAGTAAATGCAAAACCGGAGTTTCGTGCGGAAATTTTGAGAATAGTAGATATATTCAGGTGCAAGGTTGTTGATGTGGGACCTGAGCATTATACCGTTGAAGTCACAGGTGATGAAGAAAAACTCAATGCGATACTTGGGCTACTCAAACCTTTAGGAATAAAAGAGGTGGCAAGAACAGGTAATATAGCTCTTAGTAGAGAAAACAATCATTGATGGCGTCGTAAAAAGGCTCCATCTATTGCGTTATAGCGATTGGCCATGCGTTCGACATACTACATGTATGCTATAGCGCCTGGCCAATCGATATACCTTGTTTATGAGGATTCATACTTAACCGTTATTTATACTTTTAATATAACGTAATTTTTATAATAACTTAATTAAAACCATAAACCTAATAACATAATGATGTAAGGAGAAAGTCATGCCGAAAATTGATTTTGGAGGAGTAACTGAAGAAATAACAACTGTAGAAGAATTTCCGCTGGAAAAAGCACGTGAAATTCTTAAAGATGAAACTATTGTTGTTCTGGGTTACGGCGTTCAGGGCCCTGCACAGGCATTAAACCTGAAAGATAACGGATTTAATGTTATCATCGGCCAACTCGAAGGAGATGAATACTGGGATAAAGCTGTATCACACGGGTTTGTACCTGGTGAAACCCTTTTCCCTATTGAAGAAGCAGCAAAAAAGGGCACAATTATTAAAATGCTTATGTCAGATGCCGGTCAGACTGCTGTATGGCCTAAAGTGAAAGAATGCCTTAATGAGGGAGATGCACTTTATTTTTCACACGGTTTTTCCATTGTTTATAAAGATCAAACCAATGTGATCCCCCCGGATAATGTTGATGTAATTCTTGTTGCTCCAAAAGGTTCGGGAACAAATGTACGCAGAAATTTTCTTGATGGAAGCGGTATAAATTCAAGCTATGCAATCCATCAGGACTTTACCGGAAAGGCAAAAGAAAGAACACTTGCCATAGGTATTGCAATTGGTTCAGGTTATCTCTTCCCAACCACATTTGAGCAGGAAGTATACAGTGACCTCACAGGTGAAAGAGGCGTTCTAATGGGATGTCTGGCGGGCACAATGGAGGCCCAGTACAATGTATTGCGCAAACACGGTCACTCTCCCAGTGAAGCTTTTAATGAAACAGTTGAAGAGCTTACACAAAGCCTCATTCGCCTTGTTGCGGAAAATGGAATGGATTGGATGTTTTCAAACTGCAGTATTACCGCCCAGAGAGGAGCCCTTGACTGGTCTCCGAAATTTCGTGATGCAGTCGCACCGGTATTTGACGACCTGTATGACAGGGTAAAAACAGGCAAGGAAACAGCCAGAGTTCTAGATGTCTGCAGTAAACCTGATTATATGGGAAAATTATCAGTTGAGCTGGATGAAATAAAAAATTCCGAAATGTGGAAAGCAGGTGCTGCAGTTAGAGCTTTAAGACCTGAAAACAGAAATAAATAAAAACCATTGCTGTTTGAGCTTTAATCAAAGTTGATAAACTCGTAAAAAGTCGACTTGGGATGGCAAAATAAAAAGTTCAAGATCAAGGCGCCGCAAACCCCGAGGAATGAGGCGTATTTATCCTACGCCGTAGTGACGAGGGATGCAGCGCAACGTAGATATTGGGCTTTTTACGACGCCATTAAAGCTCAAACAGCAATATGAGATGTATCAGGAGTAAAATAGAAAAATGGAACAGGTCCTGTTATATGATACCACCTTAAGAGATGGCACCCAGGGTGAAAACATAAGTTTTACTTCTGAGGAAAAAATCCGGATTGCACTGAAACTTGACGATCTGGGATTGCATTATATTGAAGGCGGGTGGCCGGGTTCCAGTCCAAGGGATATGCACTTTTTTAAACTGGCTGAAAATACTGAGTTTAAAAATGCTAAGATTACAGCTTTCAGTTCAACACGCAGACCGGGTGTTAAAATTGAAAACGACATGAACATCAAGGCTCTTATTAAAAGTAATGCAGCCTGTGTTACAATTTTTGGAAAATCATGGGATTTGCATGTTGAGCAGATAATTAACAGTAATCTTCAAGAAAACCTTGACATGATAAAGGAAACTGTCCTGTATCTTAAAGAAAAAGGTCGCGAAGTAATATATGATGCAGAGCATTTTTTTGATGGATACCGGGAAAACAGGGACTATGCTTTAGAGACCCTTATGGCTGCCTTAAGCGGTGGTGCTGAATTACTTGTGCTGTGTGATACAAACGGCGGGACGCTTCCTTTTGAAATTGAAAATGCTGTAGAAGATGTAAAAACATTTTTTGGCAACAAAAATTTGTCGGTACGTATTGGTATTCATACACATAATGACTGCGGACTTGCCGTTGCAAATTCAATATGTGCAGTTAAGTCGGGAGCGGTTATGGTACAGGGTACAATAAACGGATATGGTGAAAGATGCGGTAACGCTGATCTTACATCAATTATTCCAGTGCTTCGTTTAAAGATGAATAATACCTGCATTTCTGATGAAAATCTTGAAAAACTTAAAAGTGTATCAAGGTTCATCAGTGAGACTGCCAATATGACACCTTTAAACAGCCGGCCCTTTGTCGGCCGAAGCGCATTTACACATAAGGGCGGAATTCACGTCAGTGCTATCAGGAAAATACCTAAAGCCTATGAACATATAGATCCTGAGCTTGTTGGCAACAAACGACGTGTACTTGTGTCTGATCTTTCAGGTAAGAGTAATATCGAATACAAAGCAAAAGAGCTTGGTATTGAACTTGATGCAGATGAAATAACAGCCAGTGAGATTGTTTCGGAAGTCAAAAGGCTGGAACAGGATGGATTTCAGTTTGAAGCCGCAGACGGGTCATTAAAGATTCTTATAGAAAAATACACAAAGAAATTTAAACCTGTATTTGATCTTATATCATTTCGAGTGACAACCGAAAAGGACAAAGATCAGCCATGCCGGGCACATGCGATAATAAAAATTTCAGTTGCCGGGAAAGAGGAAATAACAGCTGCTGACGGTAACGGCCCTATCAGTGCTCTTGACAATGCTCTTCGCAAGGCCCTTGGTAATTTCTACCCCGGCCTTGATTTAATGCACCTTACAGACTTCAAGGTTCGCGTGATCGACGGAAAGGACGGAACATCGGCAAAAGTCAGGGTGCTGATAGAATCAAGGGATGAAGAGCAGATATGGAGCACAATAGGTGTCTCAGAAGATATAATAGACGCAAGCTGGCAGGCTCTTACCGACAGTTTCCAATATGAACTATCGACAAAAGACAAAGCGTGATATCAACAAAATCATTTTTATACTTTTATGGAGTAAATATTTTGAAATTAATAAAAGGGAATTATACTGCGGGACATAATGTTTATACTTCCTGCGGTTTATCATTAAGCTTTCTTGCTCTTGGATAAACTATATTACTAATTTATATTAAAAATTTCAAAATGGAGCAGAATCATGAATGATAAAGTATATATCTTTGATACAACTTTGAGAGACGGAGAACAGTCACCGGGTGCAAGCATGAATACGGTTGAGAAACTTCGTCTTGCCACAAGGCTGGCTCAACTTGGTGTGGATGTAATTGAAGCAGGCTTTCCTGCGGCATCTCAAGGGGACTTTGAAGCGGTCCGGGAGATTTCAAAAAAAGTTAAAGGTTCAATTGTTTGCGGTCTGGCAAGAGTACTTCCGGATGATATAAACATATGCGCAAAATCAATTAAAGATGCAGAATCCCCGAGAATACATACCTTTGTGTCTACATCTGAAATCCACCTCAAATACCAGATGCAGAAGACTCAGGAAGAGGTGCTTCAAATAGCCAAAGATGCCGTCAAACTATCCCGGAATCTTTGCGACGATGTAGAATTCAGTGCAATGGATGCAAGTCGTACAGATCCTGAATATCTATGCAGGATTTTTGAGGTCGCAATTGATGCCGGAGCAACAACAATAAATATTCCCGATACGGTCGGTTATGCCATTCCGAATGAATTTGGTGAGCTTATAAAATATATTATGAACAACACACCAAACATTGATAAAGCTATAGTAAGTGTTCACTGCCATAACGACCTTGGCCTTGCAACTGCAAATACTCTTGCAGCAATAAGTGCCGGAGCAAGACAGGCAGAAGTTACTATAAACGGTATCGGGGAAAGAGCCGGCAACACTTCTCTTGAAGAGGTTGTAATGTCACTTAAAACCCGTCCAAACTTCTTTCCAATGGAAACCGGAATTAAAACAGATAAAATCTATCCCATAAGCCGACTTGTTAGTATGATAACAGGAATAATTGTTCAACCTAATAAAGCTATAGTTGGTGCAAATGCTTTTGCTCACGAATCCGGAATTCATCAGGATGGTGTATTGAAGAATCCAATGACATATGAAATTATGAGGCCGGAAACAGTTGGACTGGTCACAAATAAATTAGTACTTGGAAAGCATTCCGGCAGGCATGCTCTCAGGTCGCATTTAAAAGAACTTGGATATGAACTCTCAGATGATGAGCTGAACATCATATTCAAACAATTCAAAGAACTTGCCGACAAGAAGAAAAACATTCTGGATGAAGACCTTGAAGCTCTTGTTACTGAAGGTATAATGCGCACACCTGATATCTTCGAGCTTGATTATCTCCATGTAACAAGCGGAACGACTGTAAAACCGGCAGCAAGTGTCGAAATATTGATAAACGGCAGGTCTGTAAAAAACACAGATAGTGGTAATGGACCGATTGATGCCGTATTTAACACAATTGCTAAGCTGACAGGTACTGAATCGGATCTTTTAAGATTTTCTGTTAGCGCAATTACAGGCGGAACAGATGCCCAGGGAGAAGTTACGGTACGTTTAAGAGAAAAAGGGATTCTTACACTTGGAAAAGGAACAGATCCGGATATAATAACGGCAAGTGCCAAAGCATATATCAACGGTCTAAACCGGCTGGAATACCTTAAAGCAAATCCTGTTACTCCGCCCGAAGTATTATAATCGGAGACCTTTACATAACGTCTTTCAAAAGCCTTAATAAATATTTATACAAATAAGGGGCGTATAACCGCCCCTTATTTTTTTTATAAAGTGAAACTTTAAAAGAAAACGATTTCTGATTCAAACTTTATAAACTCGTAAAAGGTCAACTTGGAATGACAAAGTAAAAAGTTCAAGATCAAGGTGCCGCAAATCCCGAGGAATGAGGCGTACTTATCGTACACCGCAGATATTGGGCTTTTTACGAATCCATCAAACTTCCATACATCCTATAAGGTCCCTGATACTTGGGATATTTTTTTCTTCCAGATAATTTATTATACCATCCAGAATATCAATAGTTGACTTTGGATTTACAAAATTTGCAGTACCTACCTGTATAGCCGATGCCCCAGCTATCAAAAACTCCAGTGCATCTTCTGCAGTCATAATACCACCGATGCCTATTACCGGGATATTTATTTTTTGAGCAACCTGCCAAACCATACGTAAAGCTACGGGCTTTATGGCCGGCCCTGAAAGACCCCCGGTAATATTGGCAAGTATTGGCTTTCTTGTATCTATATCAATTGCCATACCGGTAAGAGTATTTACAAGAGAAACAGAATCCGCGCCTGCATCTTCGACACTTTTTGCTATTTCAGTTATGTCAGTTACATTTGGAGTAAGTTTTACCATAACAGGTTTAGATGTCTTTTCCCTGACTCCATTAACAACATTATACGCTGCAATCGGTTCTACTCCAAAAGCAACTCCACCGGCTTTTACATTCGGGCAGGATATATTAACCTCAATGCCTGATATATCTTCAATATCATCTATCTGAGAAGCCAGTTCAATATAATCTTCAACACTTTTACCATATATATTTACAATGGTTGGTGATTGCAGGGTTTGCAGGAACGGGAGTTTTTCCTTAATAAATCTTTTTATCCCGACATTTTCCAAGCCAATGGCATTCAACATACCGCTTGCCGTTTCTACTACTCTGGGTGGTGGATTTCCCGGTGACGCTTCAAGTGACAATCCTTTTACAACAATTGCCCCAAGTCGGTTAAGATCAATAGTATCATCATACTCACTACCATAACCGAATGTTCCTGAAGCTGTCATTACAGGGTTTTTTAATTCAATACCCCCGATATCAGTTTTTAAGTCGACCTTTTCTTTTTTCATATCAAACCGATTTGTTATTTATTAGTTCTGTAGAATTCATGAGAGAATTCAGATCTCCCCTCATACCTTGCCATAAAAAGTGAACCGGATGTCTGGTAGTTATCAAATATAGCCTGATTGGCATCAATGCCTGCTTTTCTCAAAGCATCAGCCATTTTATCTATATCAGGAGGACATCCCGGCACAAGAATCTTATTTTCAATATCAGGATTATCTTTATTAAGCTTAACCTGGCATTTCCCGAGTAGGAGTGTGTGTTTCATACCAGGTGTTGGACTTTCCATTTTTCCTGTTAAAATCTCCACATCATCAAACGGCACTCCTTTCCAGGCATCGGCAATAGCAACCTGGACAAAACCAGTAATACCTGAACAATAACTACATAGACTATGATCATATTTTGGATATATAACACCCTTTATTCCTGCATTTTCAAGACCAATGGGAAGTGTTTTTTCTTTATTATACATAAAATCCCAGGTGTGAGGACTTGCGACATCTTTTACCGGAACTCCTGCAATTTCAATTTGATCCAATGATGGCAAAATCCCCTTCATTCCACAAGCTTTCATAATATGAGGAACCTCGGCAGGGTCAAAGCCAAGCACTGCTGCTCCAACCATATCGGCAAGAAGCATATCTTCTGAGGCAATAAGTATATCACTGCGCCTTGCTCTACCTGAAGGTGCCGGTCCCCTCTCAAGAGTATATATACCGTCGAGAATTGCACATGATTTCGGGAGAGAATTAACAAGCCTTGCAATATGTGAGTCCAGGTCGGTTTCCATATTATCAGAATGACAAAGTTTGCGACTATTCATATCAAGGCACCCTTTAATATTTTTGTAGCTTAAGGATACCATTGCCTGGGCATGTGTTTTAAGAACAGGTAGATTTATTACATAATCGGAATTTATAAGATCGGAACAAAAATTAAGTTCAATCCCTTCACCAAGATCTACTTTGGTAAAACTTTCTTCCATACAGTTTATGACCTTAACGCCATAACGCTTTGACATTTCATTGTAACCAAGTGTTTCATATGCATCGGATGCAGTTTCTGTATCGTTTGGTCCTGTTAGAGTTCCTTCACCTATAATAATCTCCCCTGCCCCAAGATCTTTAATATGCCTAACCACTTTTTCAACAAGCAGCGATGTGGTAATAACACCCCATGGAGGCATGGAGGCACCAATTATCCATGATACTATATTCGGCTTTATAAAAACCCTGTCACCTTTTTTGAACTTGTCAAATACACCGGACAGTTTTATTACTTCATCAATGGATTCAGGGTTTTCATATTTTACTACTGCAACGGTCCCTTCCATCTATATTCTCCTTTACATGCCTTTTGACTGCCTTAACACGAGCTTCAAGGTTCAACATATAAGCTAGTTCAGGCTGTTTTGGCTTTTCATTATTGTCATACTCAATTGCCTTGATACGTATCTTAACTTCTTCTATATCACCATTTTCTTCCTCAAGACATTTTTTTACAAGTTCATAAAATTTTTCACAATGATATATAGATTCATTCATATATCTAACAGCATCATCCCCAATAAAAACATTGTGGTGTCCAATACACAAGACTTCTGTTTCAAACCTGCTCATTTTCTTCATGGAATTGTAGTACATATCATAATCTACAAGAAATTCTGCTTGAATATAAAAATCAAGCTCCCCGATACCAAATGCTTCTGATGAGAAAAGCATTTTTTTTTCCGGTATATAATAACTAATGCAATCTCTTGTATGGCCTGGCGTTTCAATTGCTATAACAGATAGATCTGATGATAAATTAATAGTATCGCCTTCTTTAACCGGCAAATCTATTTCGAACGGTTCGAACCTGTCAGGTACAGGGTAATCCTTTGTAACCAGCATCATAGGGTCCATTACCCTGTTAAGCTGTTTAATCAGATCAACAGCTCTTGGCTGTTGAAGAACTCTTCCAATTTTATCGGAAGATACAATCTTCATTGAAGGGAAGTGTTTTTTAAGGTAGGAAACAGAACCGCAATGGTCAAAATGTGAATGCGTCAGCATACAATATGCCGGATGTCTATTTCCAAGTTTTTTCTTTATTTCCGATACGTATAATGATCCCAGAATATCTATACCGGCATCAAAAATAACAGGATTTTCACCATCAACAAGATATATCGGCATAAATAATGAACCAAGCATGTAAACATCTTCAGCGAATTCACCGGTTTCTCTCACAACCATACTTCTCATCCTATTTAGTCAAAACATTTTCAAACATCACTTAAAAAAATTACCAAGTCTATATTTATAAAATATAAAACCGCATATATCAAGATACCAGTATACAGATTGACATGAAATTTTGAGTCAGTTTTATTAAAAGGCAACACTTACTATGAATTAAAAAAAAAGAAAGCCCGTCTTGTTAAAACAAAACGGGCTTAGCATAAGTCATCCTTGTTATAATAAAAACCACTCTTACCCAACCAGACGCTCAGATCCTTTCCAGAAATGCTTCTTTACATCTTTCCTAAGTATTTTTCCAAATGAATTTTTCGGAAGTTCATCCCAGAACTCTATGGCTTTAGGGCATTTATATCCTGGAAGCCTGATAGTACAATGAGTTATGAGCCCTTTCTCAGTAGCTTGTTTACCTTTTTTTAGGATAACAACGGCCTGTACACGCTCCCCCCATTTTTTATCCGGTGCCGATACTACAGCACATTCAAGAACAGCAGGATGTTGATAAAGTATATCTTCTGTTTCTTTAGGATATACATTTTCACCACCTGTTACAATCATATCAGCTTTGCGGTCAACCAGGTATAAGAACCCATCTTCATCCAAATATCCGATATCAGCTGTATGAAACCATCCATCTTTTAGCGTTTTTTCATTCAGTTCGGGATCGTTCCAATACCCCAGCATTATATTTTTTCCACGAACTGCAATTTCACCTATTTCACCCTGATTTAAGGAATTACCTTCTTCATCAACTATTTTTAAATCAACAGATGGTGATATCTTTCCTGCGCTAAATAACCTTTTAGATTCTTCGCCATCAATTATATGATCTTCCGGTGGGAAATATGTTACAAATGGGGCTGCTTCTGTCAGGCCGTATCCTCCAATAAATATATTTCCGAATTTCTCAATGCCTTTTTTCAATGCTTCAGGGGGGAATGGGCTTCCGCCATAGCTGAGCAATCTCAAGCTTGACAAGTCGTATTCCTCAAGCTCAGGATGATTCAACATCCAAATATAAACTGTCGGAACAAGATTCATATGGGTACATTTTTCTGCTGATATTAACTTTAATATTTCTTCTACTGAAGGTCTTTTGTTTATTACAACCTTTCCTCCGACAAGAAGCAAACAGAGAGCTGACCATATTGAAATATGAAAAAAAGGTATGGAACAGCATGTAATGTCTTTATCTGTAAATCCAATTGTCAGGGTAAGTGCCAATGTTGATGTCATAATATTTCTGTGTGAAAGCATGACACCTTTTGGGACCCCAGTAGTACCACCGGTAAACATAAGGACAGCCATTTCATTTTCATCAACAAAAATATTCGGTTCAGCATCAGATGCAGACTCTAGTAAAGATTCATAAAATAAAAAACCTTCACTTTCTTTATCAAGAGCTATCCAGGTATTTATGTTAAAATAATTTTTTTTCTTTCTCTTTAATTTCTCAGCATATTCATCACTTACCAAAAATAGAGTGGCATCACTGTTGTTGACAATAAACCTTAGTTCTTGATCAGAAAGGCGTGTATTAAGGGGATTAATAGAAACACTAAGCTTGGCTGCAGCAAAATAAACCTCAAGGTATTTATGTGTATTTTCTGACAATATGGCAATACAATCACCTTTTGTGCACCCGAGTTCAATTAATGCATTTGCTAAACGATTTATCCTTTTATTAAAATCAAGGTAGGTAAGCCTGGTCCCTTCATGGACAACGGCTTCTCTGTGGGGAAAATTCCTCGCTCCTATACGGGGAATATCGCCTAAATTATACATGCCGATACACCTTTTTTGTTAATATTTCTATTAGATTAAGTCCTCAGATTAAGTGTCGAGTAGCTGATATAACAACTTTCTATAAAATTTTCCAGTTATATTTTTTAATTCAAGTTAATTTCAATTAAATACCCGAAAAGCAGGTATGAAAGTACGGAACCAATAATGGAATGGGGCATACTTATTTCAACCCACCAATATAATTGATGATAGATTATTAGTTTTATTAAAGAAAGATATATCAAAAAAAGTTATATGTGTAAATCATGCACCCGGTAAATTTGATTATATGTTTTTCCATGAACTATTATAAATACATTCTTGATTTCGATTGTGTTTTATCCTTAAATACTATCTTGAATTTAGATAAACTCTTAAAAAGTCAAATTGGGATGGCTAAGTAAAAATCTTCATATACAAGACATAGCGTTTGGTTAGGCGTGAAGGCATACATGTAGTATGTTGAACGTCTGGCCAAACGCTATAACGCAGTAGATGGAGACTTTTCACGACGCCATCAATTTTGAATTTAATAATTGAGATAGATATAAAAGGCAAATATGCTTAAAATAAAAACTGAATATGAAAAGGTGTTTCCAAATATCGTAAACTATACACGAGATTACCTTATAAAAAATAAAAATCTTAGATCACTTATCATAGGGATTTCAGGCGGTATTGACAGTGCTGTTATCTGTGCACTTACTTCTGAAGTACTCAAAGAAATTCCGAATGTAAAACTTATCGGTCGAACGATTCCCATTGAAACAAACACCGAGCATGAAATACTCAGGGCAAAAATGATAGGGGAAAACTTCTGTCATCATTTTGAAGTAAAAGATCTTACAAGTACATATCGGGATATTTATAACAACCTGGTCACAGATCCTGAGAGAATGAACAACTTGTCGAATGAAGAAAAAATTAGAAAAGGAAACATCAAGGCAAGGACAAGAATGATCTACCTTTTCGACCTTGCTCATTATAATAAGGGCATGGTTATGTCCACAGACAACTATACTGAACTACTTCTCGGCTTCTGGACACTTCACGGAGATGTTGGTAATTTCGGCATGATCCAGTATCTATGGAAGACTGAGGTCTATGGTCTTGCCGGTTATCTTGTTGAAAAATACAAAAATGAAAATAACAATAAAAAGGCTGACGCCCTTAAACTATGTATAGATGCCGTACCTACTGACGGTCTTGGCATTACAACAAGCGATTTTGATCAGATAGGAGTTACAGAATATGAAACAGCTGATATGATTCTGATTGATTATCTTAAGGGGGATGAGGCAAAGAAAAATCATCCTACAATAGAAAGACATGTAAAATCAGAATTTAAAAGAGTTGATCCTAAAAATATTCCAAGGAAGGTTTTATTTAAGTAGGCATATATAAAAGGCTTCCTGACTTGATATATTTTAAATCGCGTAAAGAGGCCTTAAAGAGACTATAGTGTTATTCACTTTCAACTGATTCCAAGACTTTTAATAAAATCACCTACCACACCGACACCATCAGAATCTATAAGACGAATCGTCTCAGAACCTATAACTGCAATATCCGCTTTTCCTTTCAGGAAATCAATATCACCTTTGTTTTTTACCCCAAAACCCAGGGCAAGGGGCAAATCTGTGGCCTTCCTACACTGGGAAAGATAGTCGTCAAGCTGATTTGAAAATTGAGTTTCAGCTCCTGTAACTCCTTTTCTTGCCACACAGTAAATAAGGCCTTTCCCATATGATGCAAGATATTTCATACGTTCATACGGAGTTGTTGGAGAAAAAATATATATTGGAGATAGATTATATTTCTGCATTGCATTTATATAATCCTCTCCTTCTTCAGGGGGAAGATCGGGAACAATTGCACCCTTTATTCCTATATTACTCATTTCTTCGGCAAAACCCTCCACGCCGTATTTATAAAGAATATTGTAATAACTCATGAAAAGGAACGGAATATCAAAATTCTTTATTACCTCCCCGGAAAATTCAAGGCATTTTTTAACAGTAGAGCCTTTGGACAACGACTTTTGGTTTGCATGAAGAATAACAGCCCCGTCAGCCATGGGCTCTGAAAACGGTATCTGAAGTTCCATAAGGTCAACCCCGGCATTGACCATTGCTTCAATTATTCTGAATGAATCTTCAAAACTTGGATATCCTAAAACGATATGTGTCATTAAAAGAATCTCTTTCTCTTTCAAGCGATTCCGAATGTATGATTCAAGCATGATACTCCTCCGCTTTTTCAATAATAAATTCCTTCCATTTTGGATCTTCAAAAGCATCAGCTACAGTAAATATATCCTTGTCGCCTCTCCCTGACTGATTAATTATAATAATATCATCTATGGATAATTTCGGAGCTTCTTTAAAGGCCTGTACAAACGCATGTGCTGATTCAAGGGCTGGAATAAGGCCCTCTTTTTTTATCGAAAGTGAAAGCGCTTCAACTACCTCACTGTCGGTAGCCGATTCAAAACGAACACGACCTGACTCATTTAAATTTGCAAGTATAGGCGATACTCCCACATAATCAAGACCTGCTGCAACACTATGGGTTTCTTTCATCTGACCGTCATCATCCTGAAGAAAATAGGTCTTGTATCCCTGGGCTACTCCTATGCTTGCATCATCAGAAGAGAGCCTTGAAGCATGCATGCCTGTATCAAGGCCTTTTCCCCCAGCTTCAACTCCGACAAGTTCCACATCATCATCAATAAAGCCGCTGAATATCCCCAGAGCATTTGACCCCCCACCAACACAAGCATATACACGGGATGGCAGCTTCCCTTCGATTTCAAGGACCTGTTTCCGGGCCTCTTTCCCGATTATAGACTGGAAATATGATACCATTTCAGGAAATGGATGGGGTCCGCAAGCAGTTCCCAGCACATAATGAGTATTATCCATATTTGTCACCCAGTCCCTGAAAGCTTCATTTATTGCATCTTTTAATATACGGGACCCTTCGGTAACGGGGATAACTTCAGCACCAAGTCTTTCCATCCAGAAAACATTCGGACGTTGACGTCTGACATCAACCTCTCCCATATATATTGTGCATTCAAAACCGAATTTTGCTGCCATGGTCGCGGTTGCAACACCATGCTGTCCCGCCCCTGTTTCGGCAATCACACGTTTTTTACCCATCCTTTTTACAAGAAGTCCCTGCCCCATTACATTGTTGGCTTTATGGGCTCCGGTGTGGTTTAGATCTTCACGCTTGACATAAATTTTGCTTCCGTCAAAATACCGGGTGAGATTCTCGGCAAAGGTAAGCGGTGTAGGTCTACAGGAATAATTTGACATAACATCTGAGTATTCCTGCCAGAAACCAGGGTCCTTTTTTGCTTTACGGAATTCGACTTCCAGCTCATCAAAGGTTGATACAAGGATCTCAGGAATATAGGCACCACCGAACTCTTCATAGTATCCCCTCTTAATCATCAAAAATACCTCCTATCGTTTGAGAAAAAACAAACCGGTCTGTTCTGCAAAAAAGCTCGGAATAGATAGCCCCTTCAGCCTGTTCAAAGTTTAGAATACGTTTAACCACAAGAATAGACGTATCCTTTGAAACATCAAGATAACCGGCCCTGTTTTCAGATAAATGACCAATTCTGAAATTCTGTTTACCGTCTATGGGACGCATATAATATTTTTCTTTCACAACCCGTGAAAGAGATCTATCCTCCATATTAATATTATGAATTCCTGAAAAAAGAACCGGGTGAAGATATATATCTTCAAGAAGTGCAGGCTTTTTATTAACTGTGCTTAAGCGTGAAAGAAAGAACGCTTCTTTGTTAGAAAAGGGGTTCTCTATGTCATTGCCAACCTTTTTAAGAGCAATTTTTTGAAGAATTTTTGTTTTAACTGATATTCCCTTTTTTTTAAACGATGTTATCGTTCCCGCCAGAGAAAAAAGATCAACCTCTTTCTTTTCTTCCGTCACAAAAGTACCGGCACCTCTTTTGCGAACAAGCATCCTCCTGCGAACAAGCAAATCGGTTGCCTGTCTGGCGGTGGGTCTTCCTATGGCGTATTCAGAGGCCAGGCTGTGTTCTGAAGGGATTCTATATCCAGGAGGATATTTACCTGAACGTATTTTCTCCAGAATAATATCAGCAAGCTGATGGTACAGTGGAATTGGTGACTGTGAATTAAGCATAACTTTTTTAGTTCCATTATTTGTTTTTTTGATAAAATGCACGATATTTGTAAAGTTGTCAAGACAAATATCTCTTTATACAACCTGTCTTTTAATATTTTATAGTTTACGTTGACATATTACCTGTTTTAGTGTAAAAATCTAATCTCAAAACTACAAAATATTGTATTGAGGTATTAAAACACCCACAACATATTGTATTTGCATAACTAAATTGCATATATCATTATTTGTGTTAAATATTTCAATGTTTTTATTTTTTACGGAAGGTAATTTCATGGTTTCTTTAAAAACTGATACAGAAAACAATATACCACTCGATATGAATCAGGTTAAGAAGATTTTAATCAATAGGCTTGAAAATAAAGGCGTTGAGTTGAGCCTTATACCAGGCTTTATACGAAGCCTGGCGAATTCATTCATGTTTAACCCGCAGATGAATCTTTCACAGGTAAATAAAAGGCTGAATTACATGGGCTGGGAAAATTTTGAAATTGATTACCATACTCTTCAGCTTGCAATATCTTTTTTTGAAACCGAAGGTATTGAAAAACTTGAATACAAATCCCCCCTGTGGTTTGAGAATAGCTTCAAACCTGTTCACAATACATCCATTGAAAGTGTATTGGTTTAATCATCCGTTAAAAACAACATTGATACTCACAATTTCAGGCCTGCTTCCTACCCTTATAGGCGGCCCCCAGGTGCCAAAACCGTTTGATACATAAAAATGAGTATTTTCTATCTTTTTATATCCCCTTCCAATTTCGAAAATTTTATCTGTTATATAATTTAACGGCCATATCTGCCCGTTATGAGTATGCCCGGATAGTTGAAGGTCTACACCATTTTTTACTGCATTACTTAACTCATATGGCTGGTGATCAAGCATAATAACCGGATAGCTTTTATCAATATCCACCATAATTTTATTCAAAGATTTTCTTTCTTTATTCATCATATACTTACTACTTATGTCTTCTCTTCCAACAATATAAAATGAATTGTCAATTTTTACTTTGGAATCCCTAATGACTATTATATTATGTTCATTAAGATATTTATCTGCAGCATCAACACCGCCAATGTATTCATGATTACCTGTAACGGCATATGTTCCGTATTTTGATTTAATATTCTTTAATATATCTCCGAGATTATTGACAATTACCGGAGTTATATCCTCATCAACTATATCTCCTGCGAAAAGCACAATATCAGGATTAAGCTTGTTTATACTATCAACAAGTCTGGTTAACCTCGAATTACTGATTATAGTTCCCAGATGAATGTCACTAACCATTACAACATTTAATGATTTTAAAGAATTTACTTTTTTTTCTATTATAATGTTCAGATTTGTGAGCACTGGATTTATGGAATTAATATAACCTGCAATATTTATTGATATGGCAATTATAATTAAAAAAAAAGCTGTTACCTGTTTTGTTTTTTCATAATTTACATTTATTTTTTCCGGGAAAAATTGCAGATAAGCATTTCCAAATCTTAATAAATCTAAAATCGCAAGTTCAAGAAAAAGATAAAACATCATTCCAAGCCAGATTGAACCTATCCATATAAGTACTTCACTGGCAGAGCAGATAATAAATTTTTCAAGGACTCTACCGGCAATATATGAAAATGTGAATACCAGCATCATTATTATATATGAATATCTAATAATGGAAATATCAGGTATTGATTGAAGCCCCCTGATAAAAATATAATAATTTACTCCACCATATATTGCCATGGCAGAAATAAGAAAACACAAAAAATAAAAAATTCTCATATCTATTCCTGATGAATTCGTAGAAATTATAATCGATGGCTAAGTAGTGCCCATCCCCTTTTGTATGTATATTTAAATTATCCTGCATTTCAATACAAATAAAATTTAAGGATAAATTATATGGCTAAATATAAAACGATAAATAAGACATTGCCTTTACCGCGACTATCTTTTAAAATGAATATAAAAATCATACCGATGCTAAAAACATACAAACGCATGATAAAGTATATGAAACAAAACGTTGAAAAAACGGTAGGAGAGAATGACGCTTTCATAAGACTCATCCAGATTGCTCAGGAGGATAAGGAAATAAGGGAACAGCTTATTAAAATACTTTCCCTGAATTCATTTAACAGGAAATCAGCTTTAAATACTTTTATTGAGCACATGCTATTGAAAAAAGCTCCGAAGGAATTTGTTGAAGCTGTTTCATCACTTCTTGATGAAAATGTTGCAAAAAAAACGCTGGAAATTCTTTATAAATATTAAGATCTTTACCCCGGCATTATCTTTTTAAAATAACTTAATATAACATTTATTTGACTTTAATCATTATATAGCAAAAATCATTCAGGAAAAATTGATCTTTATGAATGACAAAAAAAAATTTATAAAAATAATAATACTCGATAATATAATTGAAGCGCAAATTATTGGTTCTATACTTGAAGAAAGGGGTATCCCCCATCAAATCAAGTCTTATCATGATACCGCTTATGACGGCCTGTTTCAGTTACAAAAAGGATGGGGGGTCATATATGCACAGGAAACTAACAAATCTGAAATAATCGAGACTATTAATATCATACGCTCAGATCAATAAGCTTTCCACTCCGACTGATTAATATACTTTTAAACCCTATCTCAGAAAGCACCTTACATCCGAAGGACGTTTTATACTCCGATTCAAAAAACTCAAATGCTGTCTGTATACTGTATTTTCTAATAGGCATGTGTCTTAACTTCAAACCCAATCTCCATTTATAAGATTGGTTGTGAAGATAATAATATATTAAACTCGCAAAAAGTCATACTACAGACGACTTTGTATAATATTCAAGATCAAGGCGCGCAAATCATGAACAATGCAGCGCAGCACATATATTGAACTTTTTTACGAAGCGTCAACCTTGATCAACTCGTAAAAAATATACTGGATGGCTAAGTAAAAATCTTCATATACAAGGCATAGCAATTGATCAGGAGTGAAGGCATACATGTAGTATGTCGAACTTCTGATTAATTGCTATAACGCAGTAGATGGAGACTTTTTACGACGCCATCAACCTTGACATTAAAAGTTTCTGTTGAGATACTCTGCCCTGCCGAATTAAAAATAATATAATAATACTCTTTTGATTAACCCCTTTCGTTTAGAATTAGAAAGGAACTGAGAATACTAAACCGGAGATAAAATGATATACAAACTTGGAAATCGTAAAGTTGAAATTCGTGGTAAAGATTATTTTATTGCTGAAAATGCAATAGTTATAGGATCTGTAATAATTGAAAATAATGTGAGCATCTGGTTTAATGCTGTTGTTCGTGCAGACTTTGATTTAATACGCATTGGTGAAAATTCCAATATCCAGGACGGATCAATTCTCCATACAGACCCGGGTAATAAATTGACTATAGGACAGAACGTTACAATAGGTCACAAAGTAACGCTCCACGGTTGTGAAATAGGAGATTATAGTCTGATAGGAATGGATTCAGTTATCCTAAACGGAGCCCGAATAGGCAAATATTGTATGCTGGGAGCCAATACACTTATAACAGAAGGTCAGGAAATACCCGACAGATCCGTAGTTATGGGTTCGCCTGGTAAAGTTATAAAGGAAATATCTGAAGAGACTAAATTGATACTTGAGCTTTCCTCTCAGGTTTATGTTGATAGCTTCAAACAATATAACAAGGATCTCGTCAAAGATTACATAGTCAAATAAGAAGAATATATAAATAATATAGCCTCTTCTTTAATTAAGAAGGTTTCTTTGTAAAATTGCTAACAGGTGGAACCCCTTTTTAATAATTTAACACCGTGACAACACCAAAATAAATATAAATTAAACAGACAGTGACAAAAGAAACACTTTTTGCTACAATAAACTTACATTTAAATTTCATTTCTTTCAGAGCATTTATTTTCCTCGGAAGTTCAATTCGGATTTGTCACAACAATTTTTTTATGATGAAAGGAGGCCATTATGCTGGTTAAAGTTTTCATTAAAAGAAATGTCAAGAAAGGCAATTCAATTGAAATTTTCAAACGACTGAGAAAAATCCGGTCAGAAGCAATGAAACAGGAAGGCTATGTTTCCGGAGAAACAATGGTTGATCCTGACGATCCTCGCAAAGTTCTTGTTATCAGTACCTGGGAGAGTGCCGGGGACTGGAATCGCTGGAAACATAATACTGAAAGAGTATCCCTTAATGACGCTTTACATGAATGCCTTGAAGGGCCTGTAGAATACGAAACATATGTTTACAGTAAATACTATTTAAAGGTGTCTTCTGAATAGCCGAATTACTAACAATATAAAGAGGTGGTTATATATTCCAGTTCAAATTGGGAATCTCAAACTTTAAATGGTGAAAGAAATCCCCACCGTACGGTATTACTATAAGTTATACATTGAGACCTTTGCATAATATTCATTCTTGTTCAAATTTGATGGCGTCGTAAAAAGTCTCCATCTACTGCGTTATAGCGGTTGATCAGAAGTTCGACATACTACTTGTATGCCTTCACTCCTGATCAACCTCTATGCCTTGTATATGAAGATTTCTACTTAGCCATCGGTTATACTTCCAAACAACTCATTACTAAAATACAATAAAATCAACAGGATATTTTTTGTTATAGTGGTGCAAAGGCATGGTCGTGTACCTTACCCATATGTGCCAATATCTGAATTGAATTTGCCCCAAAAACAGGTCACTATAGCATTTGCCTTCCAGCAATTTCTTTATAACCTGAAAACAAAACACCAGAATTCGCACACTATATACATATTTTAATCATATCCAAATATATATTATTATAAATAAATCCATACATGAGTCAGCATCCCCAATAGATTACGATTAGGAAATTTTCTAAAAAATTGCATTTTGACCCTTTTGGGTTTATATGAATAAAAAAGAAATCACCCGTAATTAAAACTTTATATTTTATAAAACTCTGTTTATTGGTTAGCAGAATCTCACAAATATTACATTTCATCCATATGTATTATATTAGGAAGGCACGATATAATGAAAAAAAACATAAGTTTATTATTTTTTGCATTGGTTATAGCATCATCACCTATCACGCAGGCAGAAGAAACCATTTCAATTGGGCTGAAAGAAGTGGTTGATATCGCCTTGAAAAACAATCTGAATCTTAAAATTGAACGCATTTCACCGGAAATTCAACAAAACAGCTTGATAGTTGAGAAATCAGTATTTGATCCAAATCTGGTCGTAGAAGGTTCAACCTTAAAACAGGAACCGGACAATGCCGCGACCGGATCCCAATTAAATCAGACGACTTTTCAAGCATCGGTGTCTAAGAGATTCTCACCAGGCACCAACGTAGCCGTAAATCTGACTGTAACTGATGACGATAATGAGACCGCCGGCACCATGTTCGGAGGAAATGAAACTACAACTTCTCTGGTTATTACCCAGCCACTACTTAAAAATCGTGGGCGAATGGTAAATCAAAGGAATATCACTCTTACAGGGTATAATCTAAAAATTGTTGAACTTTCCTTTAAACAGAGAGTTATCGACACTGTAGCCGAGGCTAAATCTCTTTATTGGAAATATTATTCTTCCCTTGAACTACTTGAAGTGCAGAAACAATCGCTGACTCTGGCTCAAAGACTGAATGCCGAAATGGAGGAAAAGGTCCGTCTTGGCAGTACACCCCGTCTCGATCTTTTGCAGTCCAAGGCCGAGGTTGCGTCACGAGAAGGTGAAGTTATTTCAGCCGAAAGAGACGTTTACAACAACCGCGATAATCTATTAAACTACATCTACGGTGGACTGACTACATTTGGTACGGTAATCTGTAAGGATTCACCATCATTTGAAGCCGTCACAGTAGATGAAGAAGAGATGCAAAAAACGACCTTGAACCATCGAACAGATTATCTCACAGCAGATTACGCGGTTCAATCCTCGCAAGTAGATCTGGTCTATTTCAAAAATCAGAAATTACCCGCCCTTGATATTTCCGGCACACTGGGTATCAATGACGGGAAGACGGACAATGCGGGATCAACCGGTTATCAGGACTACTCTTATGGCATGGTTAAACTCAGCATTGACCTGCCCATCGGGTTTCGTAAAGACAAGACCAATTATGCTTCGGCGAGGCTTTCAAATAAGCAGCGTAAATTTGCTCTGGAGAACACAAAAAATCAGGTCATCCTGGATTTGAGGAAATCCATTCGCGACATGCGTGCCGCCTATAAAAGTTATCAGGCAATTGCATTGGCACGCAACCTTGCTGAAAAATCATTGGAAGTTGAAGAGGGTAAATTCAGGCACGGCCTTTCCACTAGTTATAATGTACACCTGAACCAACGGGATTTATCCAATGCAAGGGCAAATGAGGTAAATGCCGCCGTCAATTACCAGCTTACGATTATAGCACTTTACAAAGCGGCAGGCATAACCCTGGAAAAAAACAACATCGAAATCAATGAGGTTTCAAAATGAAAAATTTCAAAAAGGTGCTTTAGATATGGGCTTTGATGCCCAGACCATCGCAAATCAGCCCCGGGCAACTTTTTACGGTACAAGCGCCAACGAGATTCAACATGATTAGAAAACCCGATATGAAATAAATTACTGCAAACCCAACCTTCATATTTTTTGATATTTATTTTATTGAGTTCAATTTATAATTACTCAAGAGTAACTCGGGTTTTCTTAAGATTTTCGACTATTGTCAAATCACATTCCTGAACTGACACATCATGAAACTTCAAGGAGGTGCTCCCAATTTGTTGTGTAAGACCGGGATTTTCTTTTCCGGACTGTTTTCCATTTTTGAGTATTGCCGAGGCCGGCAGTTGCATATTGTACTGAATCCTTACCTATAGTACGGTTTATACTGTCCAGTGTACTCATAAGTCTTACAGCAGATTTTCTATCCCTTGTGTCAAAAAGATCTCGTTGAACCCAATCTTCCGAAACCATGCCGTTGAACATAACCCCCGCTTTTTTATACCTGTATCCGCTTCGATAAATATTTTTAAGACCTTTCCGGGCATAGCTTATAAGCTCCGAGGTGTCTGATGTGGCAACAGGAAGCCGAACAGTTTCCAGATTATAATACAAAGGATCTATTTTGCTGAAACGGTTCGTCATAAGAAAAACCACGAGAATTTCTGCACATAAGCCTTCCTTTCGCAGTTTTTCGGCTCCTATGGACACATAACCTACAACAGCCTCTTCCAGATCTCCCAAAGTTTCCAGCGGGTACCTGAAAGACCTTGATACTGTTATTCCTTTTTTGGAGGACGGACAGGACTCAACAGTATAACAGGCCACCCCCTTAAGTTCCTGAACCAGCCTGCTCCCCAAAACTCCATATTTTTCCCTCAACATATTTTCATCAGTATCACGTAATTGTCTCGCATTTGTTATACCATTTCTTCGTAAAAATTTTGTATACCTGCGCCCCACTCCCCATACATCTTCAACATCGGTCATACTAAGTGCCATTTCCTGATAAGGTGATCCGGTAAGATCGAGAACTCCTCCTGCTTTTTCCGACTTCTTGGCAAGCCTGCATGCAATTTTTGCAAGAGTCTTTGTCTCGGCAATGCCGATGGCAACAGGCAAGCCCACACACCGCCTTATCCTGTCTTTTATCCTTATGCCATAACCGTTGAGGTCGTAATGGCTGAAACAGGAAAGATCGAGAAATGCCTCGTCAATCGAATAAACCTCCATATCAGGTGTAAATTCCGCAAGCAGCTTCATAACACGGTGCGACATGTCTCCGTAAAGAGCATAATTTGACGAATACACATAAACACCACCAGATTCAATAATATCGGCTATTTTAAATACCGGAGATCCGAGCCTGATGCCAAGGGCCTTTGCTTCATTAGACCGGGCTACAACACACCCGTCATTATTTGAAAGTACCACTACAGGCTTTCTTTCAAGCTCTGGATAAAAAACCCGTTCGCAGGAAACATAAAAATTATTACAATCTACAATGGCAAAAACAGACATGTTTTTTCAATTCCTGATGGCGTCGTAAAAGAATGGTTAATTGTACTTTGCACCACTACACCAAAATGTAACCTGCTAATTTGATTGTATTTTAGAATATGATGTTTGGAAGTATGACCACAAACACGGGGTCGGAAAAACTATAACGAATGAATCACACTTGTAACCACGCCCCATATTTCAAAATTCATTCCATCTTCGATATTTAGCACCTGATATGCATCGTTTTCAGGAACAAGAGCAATCCTGCCGTTACCGGTCCTGATCCTTTTCACGGTCAGTTCACCGTCAACAACGGCTATCACCACCTTTTTATCTACAGGATCAAGAGACCTGTCAACGATCAGAATGTCACCGTGGTGTATTCCCGCCCCAATCATTGAATCACCGTTCACTTTAACAAAAAAGGTAGCGGCCGGATGCTTTACCAGATATTTATTCAAATCCAGTTTATCTTCTATATAATCGTCTGCCGGGGATGGGAAACCGGCTGAGACCGGGGCCATAAACAATAAACCGGTATATTTCATTGTATAATCAGGACATATTATACACCTTTTCATATTTAACAAATCCACTTAAAACCTCAAACCTTACCTCAGGTTTTTGAAATAATTTATAATTGATGGCGTCGTAAAAAGTCTCCATCTACTGCGTTATAGCGGTTGATCAGAAGTTCGACATACTGCATGTATGCCTTCACTCCTGATCAACCACCAAGACTTGTATATGAAGATTTCTACTTAGCCATCGTTAATACTTTTTACGAGTTCATCATAATTTAGAATGTTTTTAAAAAAAGTGTTGCTTTTTTAAAAACATTGTGTTTATTGTTATTAACATGCAGGGTAAATTATATCAATAGGAGATAGATTATGTCTCAAATAAAATTTGAACCGTTTATAAAAAGAATCTTTGAGGAAACCGGTATAAGTTCCCAGTCGGAACTGGCTTCCATTCTTAACGTGAACCGTTCAGCTATTACACAGGCCAGGAATAAACAATCTATACCTGAAAAATGGCTCCTGAAATTATATCGTATATATGGGCTTAACCCTGAATGGCTTGAAAAAGGGATTGGAGAAAAAAACCTGAAAAGAAGAGATGATGATGATTCCTTCAAAAATATCCCGAAAGTAAAGGCACGGCTTTGTGCCGGTGGCGGTTCTTTTGAATCAGGTTCTGATATTGAAGGTTATTACTCATTTAAAAGAGACTGGCTGCAAACAAAAGGATCTCCGGATAAAATGGTCATGATGGATATCTTCGGCAACAGTATGGAGCCTGAAATGAGAGACGGAGATACAATACTTATAGATGAATCTCAGAAGGATATTATTGCAGGCGCAGTATATGCAGTGGGAATTGATGATACAATAATGGTTAAAAGGGTTGAAAAACATCCAAACAAACTTGTTCTTCTCAGTGATAACATTTCATACAATCCTATTTTTTTACAGGGCACAGAAATGAACAGTATCCGAATTATTGGAAAAGTTTTATGGATTTGCAGGGAATTACGATAATTTGATTTTTCACAGTTAAGTAAGGATATTAAAAAGATTAAATATATAATGCAGATTCTTAACATCTAATAAACAGGTGCTTTTTTTTGGGATTTAGGTTTATTTTTATTAACAGGAGGTTATATTTATGAACACAATTAAAGGCAACAAGCAACAAAGATATTGTTTATGCGGATACACAATATGGGTCCAATATAATTTGGCAGAAGAGGTATCCGACACTGTCTTCTGGAATCAGGAAAATTCCGGAAGTTCTATAAACAAATGTCCGGTTTGCAGAAAAAAACTGGATATTGACAATCTAAGTTAATTTATAAGGAGGAAGAGTCATGAGAAAATTTATCAGGCATCATTCCTATCAGGAATACTATGAATATGATGGTAACACCGTAATAGAACGTACAAGAAAACAGGGAAGCGTAACGATCAGAAAAGACTGGATACTCTTTGATACAGTTGAAGAAGCATCCGAATATTTTAATAATGATTGTGAATTATAGGTGAAAATATGTTTGACATAATAATTGATTGGTTGCTGGATTATATTTTTATGGTTGTAATTTTAATGATGTCAATTCTGGGAACAGTGGCGATGGGGTTGTAAGCCAAAGTTAATATGTGGAGACATTCTATGACGCCATCAAGATTTGACGAACTCGTAAAAAGTCAACTTTGGATGGCAAAGTAAAAAGTTCAAGATCAAGGCGCCGCAAATCCCGAGGAATGAGGCGTACTTATCGTACGCCGCAGTGATCTCACCATGGCGGGACAGCGCAACGCAGATATCGGGTTTTTTTTACGAAGCCATTAGGATTTGATTAAAATCTTAACATCTGTACCGGTAACTGAAGCTGAGCGTTCAAAAGCTTTTTGTGCATCATTAAGACCAAGTATGTCACTAATAAATTTTTCTACCTGGAGTGATCCGTCCGCAATCTTATCAATCGTCATATTGATATCTTCAGGTAAACTCCCAAGCGATGATTTTATTTCCAGCTCTTTCACTACTGCAAGTGACATCTCAAGAGAAACCGGCCCGTGGCTAACACCTGCAAGAAGCAGCATACCTGTTGGTTTAAGAGCCATAAGTGATGTATTAATACCGGCCTCAATTCCCGAAGCTTCAAAAACACAGTCAAAGCCGCCTTTTGTTGTTTCAATCAATTTACCAACCACATCAGGGTCTTTTGCATCAAAAAGCTCATCAGCAACTCCTGTTTCAACGGCATTTGCACCACGAAAATCATTTACTTCAGACATTGCAATATATCCAGCCCCGTTAATCCTCGCCCAGGCTGCACAGAACAGCCCGATGATTCCGGCACCAACTACCAGCACCTTATCTCCCGAATTTATTTTTGCAAGTTTTGCCGCACGGCACCCGACTGCAGCCGGTTCAACCAGGGCAGCCTGGAGATCACTTATGGAGTCAGGGAATTTTATTACAAGACCAGGTATTGCTGAAAAATAATCGGCAAACGAACCATTTGCAGTAACTCCGGGAACACCGCGCGTCATTGCATTCGGGCAAAGGTTTGTATATCCGCTCGTGCACGTATTACATTCATTACATGGATTCCACGGAATTGAAGTAACCCTGTCTCCCTTTTTCAGATCATCACGCACACCAGGATCCTCTACTATTCCCACATATTCATGGCCGGGGGTGAGCGCCCCGTCCCCTGCCCCTGAACTCCAGAGACCCAGGTCGGTACCGCATATTCCACTATATAAAACTTTTACAATTACATTCTCACCATTTGGTTCTGGAGTATCAGTTTCAACTACTTCCAATCTCCCGGGTTTAATTATTTTTACCGCTTTCATTGTATCTTTCATGAAACCCCCAAAAAAATATACATGTTGATACGAACCAAATATTTAAAGTAAATGCTTCTCAAGAAAATCTGCTTCTATTTTTGAAAACTCCTGGAATTTTTCTCCTACATATGGTTCAAAATGATTGCAATTAATATGAACATAGGTACAGTTTTCAATTTTCGAAGCCATCCTTTCAACGTGATCTAAAGGTATCAAAGAATCATCGTCTGCAGCGATAAGAAGAGTAGGACACTTTACTTTGTCTGCATAATCAATAGGCTTGTATGAACCAATGGAAAAAAACACTCTTGCCGGACACTTATTTTCCCACTTAGAGTCTTCTGGAACAATAGCCATATAACCCGGTAAGGATTCAGGTGTTGTCATCAGCCCAAAAGAACCGGGCTCACCAAGAACCGGTATATAATATGGTTTTCTACCGGTCCACTTTCTTATCAAGTCGCGAACAGCTGAATAAAGGCTCTTTATTATAAAACCAATTTCCGGTTTTTCCTCAGGTGTTAAACCTACAAACGGTACCTGGGATACAACAGCTGTAATCCCTTTTACCTGAGCTGCTGTTGCAATAACATGACCGCCACTGAAAGATGACCCCCAGATAGCGATTTTATCTTTATTTATGCCGTCAAGAGAGCGCACATGTGTTACTGCCGCTTCCCAGTCATCAAGTTGATTCATGTGGTCAACCAATTGCCTCGGCTCCCCGTCACTACTCCCAAAACACCTGTAATCAAAAAGGAAAGCCGCAACACCTCTTTCGATGAATTTCTCTGCAAACGCAGGCAGCCTGAAAGTTTTTTCCGCTGCGAATCCATGTGCCATTACAACAACCGGAGGGTTGGTACTACCTTCAGGTTTATATAGCCACCCACCACACCTAACACCGTTACTCATAAAATCGGAATCTGATCTGGTAAAGTTTAATTCCTCCATGACAATGTACCTATTCCTTTAATTTTTAATTTACATTCATAACGAATTATAAAAAGCAGGGTAAGTTAAAATAATTCTGTATCTTTATCCGCTTTTTCTACTTCTTCCTTTAGCCTCTGATGATCCTCTTCACTGATTTGAACAAATTTTACACCCATTCCTGTTGATCTTAAAGTCGGGTCATCTATTTCAGTTCGGCTCCAGGCAACTTCACACTCTATTACCAAGGGATCAGAGTCTTCAGGCAATTGCATCTTCAGAGTAAATACTTCTCCTTGAAGAAAAGGCTTTGGTGTTTTGATCAAAAGACCCACATCACTTAAATTGCCGGAATATGCTTTTACCAGGCTCTCATTATCTTCAAATGTAATGCTAAGAGATTTAGTAACCCTTCGAGATTTTCTGCCAAAATTTGCATTTTCCGATGTTTTCTTAAGTCTTAATGCAATGCTTTTTAAAATAAACTGAAAACCGGTACTCAACCCATTGAATTCCTCAGTAATACCTGATATATCAATAATGCCAACACTTAAATCACCAATAGCACTAGCGGTTGCTGATCTGGAAGATTTTGTCAGGAAGCCGAGTTCACCGAAAACATCTCCTTTCATAAGAACTTCAATCTGGACCTTCTGCCCGCCTATCTTCTTGGATATTTCTACTTTGCCGGAATAAATTACATAAACAGCTTCTCCAACACTTCCTTCTTCAAAAACTAACTGTCCATCAAGATAGCTTTCCTTTGAAGTTACTTTAAACATTTCATAGTCTCCATCATCATTGTTTTTGATATCGGTTCTACAGACATTACTGAATTTATAGCAAAAAAAACGGATTGTTTGTCAGACCCATCTTGAAAATACCGATTGAGTTCTATTACCAGCTGCCATATTGGTTTTTCCTGCCACGCCATGGCTTAATCATTATGTAAAGCCTTTAAGGGCTGTCGTGCGGAGTTTATATAGACCTCTGCTTTCGCTTGATTTCCTTAATATGACGTATAATTGTTAATCAGTGTATTGAAAATTAATTAGTGCCCGTAAGTGGAAAACATTGATTTGAAGACGGGCACTAATTTTATTTTTTATAATTTAAATAGATCTTCATGTCAAATAAGAAACAATTAAAATAAAAGTTGCTTTATCATAATGAATAAGTAAAATATTGATGTTCGGTTATTCAATTTTCATATACAAATAATCATTTTTTTGTCCCGTCATGTTCTAATTAATCTATCTCACTTTTATGGGATTGATTAATGAATTAACTTACCCACATTATTAATTGATAAATTTGCGAAAATATTAAGGTGCATTATGAATAATTTTATACAAAAAATATATTTTCCGGCAATAATTATAATTATTTGTCTAATTTGCCCATCATCTTCAGAATCAATTAATAAAAATGAAATCCCAAAGGATTTGTTAAAATGGGAATCGTGGGTTCTATACGGCATGGAAGAACGGCTTTGTCCTTCTGATTACAATGATGATGATAATATTCGCTGTACATGGCCTTCAAGGTTAAAACTTTTTGTCGAACCTCTAAAAGGACGTTTTGAACAGCAATGGCTTGTCTATGTGAAAAGCTGGATACCTCTACCGGGTGATACAGACATATGGCCTTCATCAGTGGAGCTGAATGGTAAAAAGATTCCCGTCATAAAACGCAGCGGTATTCCTTTCATCCATGTTTCTCCAGGTAAACATACTGTAAAAGGTGAATTTATGTGGAGTAGACTGCCTGAAATGATAAAAATCCCCGGAGCAACCGGCCTGATAAATCTTTTTATTAACAACAATACCGTAGATTCTCCTATAATTGATCGTAGCGGTAGGTTATGGCTCCAGAAACAGACCATGGAAAGCAAAAAGGAAGAGGATAAAATTGAAACATCGGTATTCCGTTTACTGGATGACAAAATACCAATGGAAGTGACAAGTTATATTCAGATTAACATTTCAGGTCGTGCCAGGGAAATCAGCCTTGGTGATATTCTACTGAAAAATTCAATTCCAATGAGTCTTAAAAGCCCTCTACCTTCAAGAATAGGACCGGAAGGACAATTAATTGTTCAGACGCGCCCGGGTCGCTGGAAGATTCAAATAGTTTCCCGCTTTGAGGACCATATCTCTAAAATAGGGCCGGTTTCAGTTAAATATGGGGCTGAAATCTGGTCTTTCAAATCACAAAATCACCTCAGAATGGTAAAAATTAAAGGTGTGCAGTCTATTGATCCAGGCCAGACCAATATGCCGTCGGGTTGGAAACCATATCCTGCTTTTATTATCAAATCAGGCAATGAACTCACTTTCCATGAAACACGCCGGGGAAATCCTGACCCTGCTCCTGATAGTCTAAAAATACATAAAACATGGTGGCTCGATTTTGATGGCATGGGGTTTACAATACAAGATAAAATAACAGGCACCATGAGCCGTAATTGGAACCTGACAATGAATCCCCCATGTAGTCTGGGAAGAGTCTCAATTGAAGGCAGGGATAGGCTTATTACCGCCCACGGTAAAGACAAAAAACCTGGTATTGAACTACGCAAGGGAGAGATTAATATTGTAGCTGATTCACGTTATGAAAAAATATCAGGTGATCTCCAGGCTGTTGGATGGGATCATGATTTTCAGTCTACCACAGGTATTCTTAACCTTCCTCCCGGTTGGCGTCTACTTGCTTCAAGCGGTATAGACTCACTCCCGGGGACATGGTTTCAGAAGTGGACCCTTCTTGATTTCTTTCTTGTACTTATTATCAGCATTGCAGTATTTAAAACCAGGAGTTGGAAACTTGGCATCACATCACTCATTACAATGATTCTTATTTATCATGAGCCCGGCTCTCCAAGGATTGTATTTCTACATATACTTGCATCACTGACCCTCTTTAATGTGCTGCCTGCGGGCTGGTTCAAAAAGATCACTGCTTCATGGTGTTTTTTTTCCATTATTACACTGCTTGTTATTTCAATACCTTTCATGGTTCAACAGATAAGATACGGAATGTATCCCCAACTTGAGGAAACTATATCTTTAGGACAAAACCGGTATAAGTCAGATAAAATGCAAAAAGAAAGCCTTATTGAAGAAGTAAAAGAATCTCTCCCGCGAATGAGTACTGCCCCTATGATTGATAGTGATTCCGACTATTCACAAACAAAAACGACGAAATATAAACAACGATATCTCGCATATTCCCCCAAAAAGCAGGCTGCTTTTACATATGACCCCAAGGCTCTCATACAAACAGGTCCGGGAATTCCAACATGGAAATGGCGTTCCTATGAAATGAAATGGAACGGCCCTGTTGCCGGAAACCAGAAAATAAGATTCTGGCTACTCTCGCCTGCAACGAATCTTTTTCTCGGTTTTCTCCGAACTATGCTTCTTGCAATATTCATGTACGGACTTCTTTCACAACTAATAACAAAAAAAATGTTAAAACCTGTTGGTACCGCAACTATGACATTACTTTTTTGTTTATTACTTCAACCGGTAAATTTACAGGCTGAAAACAGCGTGTCTTCATATCCGCCATTAGAACTACTTGAAGAACTTCAACAAAGGCTGCTGGAGAAACCGGATTGTTATCCCGACTGTGCGGACATCTTGAAAATGGATCTTGAAACAAAACCGGAAAACCTTCGTATACTTTTAAATATTCATGCAGCTATAAAGACGGCAATACCCTTACCGGTTTCTTCAAAATCATGGCTTCCACAGGAAATATACCTGGATAACCAGCCGATAAAAGGTATCTCAAAAGATAATACAGGTACTCTTTGGGTGCTTATACCGAAAGGTATACATTCAGTTGTACTTACAGGCGGCACAGATAATAAAAACAGTATCAGCATCTCCCTGCCCCTTATACCTCATCATGCTTCCTTTGCAGGCACCGGGTGGAAAATTGACGGTATTCATGAAGACGGAAAAACTGAATCGGGCATCCAATTAAACAGAATTATTAAACACAATAAAAAGAATAATGAAATCAGAGAATCAGCACTACCCCCATTTTTTCATATAAAAAGGGTTCTCAACCTCGGCCTTGAATGGCAGGTTTTAACAACTATAACCCGTGTGACACCTCCAGGGACACCTTTAATTGTAACAATACCGCTTATTGATAACGAGTCAGTAACAACCCCGGGCATTCATGTGAAAAACGGCATTGCTCATATTAATATGGATCATAATGGTATGTCAGCTTCATGGGTATCTATCCTTAAAACCGGCAATGAAATAAAACTAAATGCCCCGGTATCGGTTCCCTGGACCGAAACCTGGATAATTGATGCAAGCCCCATATGGCATTGTGAACCTTCAGGACTGCCGGTAATACACCATCAGGATAAAAAAGGGCACTGGCGGCCTGAATGGAGACCCTGGCCGGGAGAAAAGATAACAATAAAAGTAACCAGACCGGAAGCTATACCAGGTGAAATAATTACCATGAATATGGCAAACCTCGTCTATACAATCGGTAAGCGTTTCAATAAAGCGGAACTGAATATGAAGATTCGCTCGAGCAAAGGAGGGCAGCATGAGATCACTTTGCCTGAACACTCGGATTTACAGGTTGTAAAAATCAATAATAAAAGTCAACCGGTCAGACAGGAGAACCAGATTATAACTCTTCCCCTCCAACCAGGAAACCAGAATGTTTTTATAAAATGGCACCAGCCAACGAAATCTCTTTTTATGATACGTGGCCCGAAAATAAAAATCGGTAACAAGACTGTAAATACCAAAGTAACGTTTAAAATGCCTCAAGACCGTTGGATACTTGGAGTTAAAGGCCCCAAGCTCGGCCCTGCCGTCCTGTTCTGGAGTTATCTTTTTGTTGTAATTATTGCTGCAATAGCACTCGGGAAAACAACAATTACTCCTTTAAGAACATTTCAATGGCTGCTTCTTGGTTTAGGTCTTACACAGGTTGATACTTTTATTGCTATCCTTATTATCGGTTGGCTGCTTGCATTGGGATTCAGAAAAGAGCATACACCTCCAGACAAATGGTTCCATTTTAATATAATACAGTTAATACTGGCTATATGGACTATTGTAGCCATGATCGGTCTCTATCAGGCAATTGAAAAGGGGCTTCTCGGAAACCCTGACATGCAGATTGCAGGCAACCATTCAACAAGATATGTTCTAAACTGGACCCAGGACAGGATATCGTCAAATATGCCCCAACCGTATGTATTTTCCCTACATCATAAAATATACCAGTTACTAATGCTCTCATGGGCATTGTGGCTTGCATTCTCTCTTTTGAAATGGCTCCGCTGGGGTTGGGAATCTTTTAGCGAAGGCGGCTTTTGGCGAAAACTTAAAAGAAAAAAGAAGAATAAATTACAGGATGAGCAATTGCAAGAAAGTACCGGATGAAAAAAGCAAAGCATACATGTGCTTTATGAGGATTTTGGATCGATAGATAATACAGCCAAACGACGAATGGTGTAATTCTGAGATGGGTTTTAAAAAAAGTTGTCAGCTGAAGAACATTTGCCGGATTCTTCAATCATTCTGAAAATCTGACTCGAAATTTTCTCATATGCACTATCAAGGCTCCTGCATTTGTCTTCTTTTATATATCCGCATTTTCCGGCAACATCTATCCATGCCTGGGATTCGCCGGTTTCTTTCTTCGCATCACTCAAACATTCGACAAAGGCAGCGGGTCTTCCTCTCACAACCCATGCCTCTGCAATTTTTAAGCAGACAGAATGATTTGAACGACGCATCTGTTCTACTATGGATGCTCCTTCCTCTTCAGGAAAACCTTCTGTTAATCGATAAAGATCCCGGGCGACTTTGATTGCATCCTTAAATAACACCAGATCTGTATAATTTTGAATTTTCCCAATCATGATACTCTCGAAAAAATTACAATCGATGGCTAAGTAAAATTCTTCATTTCTGAACAAATACTATTTAGTGTCCATCCAGAAATGAGGATTTTTGTTCAAGATCAAGGCATGTGAAAAAAATAACCACAGGCATATGTTTGA
>JABHLN010000070.1 GCA_018693105.1 Desulfobacterales bacterium
AATTTACTGACTCTATCCTTGCACCTACTGTCGTGTCCAATTTATTAAATATGCCTGATGGTGAAAACCTGATTAAGACACTTTTCGGCTCCTACAGGTATGTTATCCTTTACGGGAGTCCAACTACAGACGCCATGATGAAAAAGATTATGGAACTGCTGCCAAATGCCTTCTTCCAGAATTTTTACGGACAGTCGGAATTAACAGCTCTGGGCACCTCACTGAAATTTCCCGACCTTCTGCGCAAAATGAAAGAGTCGAATGAACGATTCAATGGTGCGGAAGCTATAGGTCAGTCCCATGCAGTTTTGGAAATGAAGGTAGTTGATGAAAATGATGTTGAATTACCCCCCGGTGAGATCGGAGAGATGGTAACCCGAGGACCTTGCGTAATAAAAGGATATTACAAGGAAGAGGAAAAAACCAATGAAACCTTTAAGAACGGCTGGCACCATACGGGCGATCTTGCTGTAATGGATGAGGAACGTTATTACTACTTCGTGGACCGGAAAAAAGATATAATTAAATCAGGAGCAGAAAATATATCTTCGGTTGAAATTGAGCAATGGATAGCTAAACATCCAAAGGTTGCCGAATCCTGTGTTATGGGTCTTTTCCATCCAAAATGGGTAGAAGCCACCACAGCTTTTGTTGTGTCCAAAGAAGACGATCCGGTTACTCCTGAAGAAATAAGGCTTTATTGCAAAGAAGGTCTTGCAGGCTATAAGGTTCCAAAGAAAGTAATTATGGTAGACGAAATTCCCAAACTTCCAAGCGGGAAATTTTTAAAGCGTGATTTGAAAGTAAAATACAAAGCTATTTATGAGGAATAATTGATGGCGTTGTAAAAAATCTCCATCTACTGCGTTATAGCGGTTGGTCAGACGTTCGGCATAATATATGTATGCCGAATCGTCTGGCCAAATACTTTTCCTTGTCTACGAAGGTTTATACATAACCATATAGTTAAGCTTTTAAGATACCTCCTAATATAAAATACCTATTTCTCTTTCATAAGTTTTCTCAATACAAATGGCAGAATTCCACCATTATAGAAATATGAAATATCAACAACAGAATCCAGCCTTGAAATAACATCAAAATTTATTTCAGTTTTATTATCTTTTACTGCTTTAACAGACAGGGTTTTTCTTGGCTCCATGTCCTCGATCCCGGTTATTGTATAGAGTTCGCTTCCGTCAAGTCCAAGACTTTGCCAGCTGTCTCCATCTTTGAATAAAAGCGGCAGTACACCCATTCCGACAAGATTGCTGCGGTGAATACGTTCATATGATTCTGTAATTACTGCTTTTATGCCAAGAAGGTTTGTCCCTTTTGCAGCCCAGTCTCTTGATGAACCTGTTCCGTATTCTTTACCACCCAGAACAACAAGAGGTATGCCCTCATCTGCGTATTCAAGAGCGGCATCATAAACATATTTTTCATCTTTTTTGGGGAATTTGATTGTGAAGCTTCCTTCTTTTGGAGAGACAAGTTGATTTTTTATTCTTATATTTCCAAATGTACCCCTTGTCATGACATCATCATTTCCTCTTCTTGAACCATAAGAGTTGAAATCTGTAGGGGAAACCCCCCTTTCAATAAGATAGCTGCCGGCTGGATAGTTTGCGGGAATTGCGCCTGCCGGAGAAATATGATCGGTTGTTACAGAGTCGCCCAGTAAAAGAAGCAGTCTTGCATCTTTAACTTCCGGAGCGTTGCTTAATTCAAGATCAAAATTTTTAAAATATGGCGGATTTTTTATATATGTTGAGTTGTCATCCCATTTGAATGTTGTTCCTTCCGGAACTATGAGTTCTTTCCAGAATTCATCGCCTTCAAAAATATGTTTGAATTCAGATTCGTAAAGATCATTTGTGACATATTTAGTTACAAGTTCAAGAATTTCTGTATTTGACGGCCATAAATCTTTCAGATATACAGAATCTCCGTTGGGATCAAATCCTACAGGTTCCGTATTTAAATCAATATCTATTCTTCCGGCAATTGCAAATGCTATTACCAGTAAAGGTGATGCAAGGTAGTTGCTCTTTATCTTCTGATGAATCCTTGCTTCAAAGTTCCTGTTTCCCGAAAGTACAGATGCAGTATTGATATCCTTTTCATCAATCAATTTTTCTATTTCAGAATGAAGGGGACCGCTGTTGCCTATGCATGTTGTACATCCGTATGCTACAATATTGAAACCAAGAAGCTCTAAATATGATGTGAGTCCTGAATTGTCGAGGTATTGACTGACAACCTTGGAACCTGGAGCAAGTGATGTTTTTACATGATGTGGGACTTTTAAACCTTTTTTGACAGCATTTTTTGCCAGAAGGCCTGCTCCAATCATAACTGAAGGGTTTGAAGTATTTGTACATGATGTGATTGCTGCAATGACAATACTGCCGTCACGAATTTGTGCTTCATTTCCATTTATGTTGAGATTGTGTTTCTCAATAGCTTTAGTAGTTTCTTTATCTATCGGGCTATCAAGAGTTTCATAGTATTCAGGTTTGATGGTTTTTAACGTTATTCTGTCCTGGGGCCTTGAAGGTCCTGCTAATGAAGGTTCAACTTCAGAAAGATCAAATTCAATTACTTTTGAATATTCAGGATCTTTTTCACCGGTATAAAAAAGCCCGATGGCTTTCGAGCATTCTTCAACAATACCTGCCTGATCTTTTCTTCCGGTCATTTCAAGGTATTCAATTGTTTTTTCATCAACAGGACAGAATCCCATTGTAGCCCCGTACTCCGGAGACATGTTAGCAAGTGTTGCCCTGTTTGGAACATTGAGGTTTTTATATCCGCTGCCAAAATATTCAACAAACTTCTCAACTACATTGTGTTGTCTGAGGATTTCGGTAATAGTTAGTACAAGATCTGTAGCGGTGATACCTTCCTTAAGTTCACCGGTGAGTTTCATACCAATAACTTCAGGGATTGACATGTAATAAGGTTGACCAAGCATAACAGCTTCAGCTTCAATTCCACCAACACCCCATCCCATAACTCCTATGCCGTTTATCATAGTGGTATGAGAGTCAGTTCCTACCAGTGAATCGGGATATGCTGTCATGATACCGTCGACCTCTTCAGTAATTATTACCCGTCCAAGGCATTCAAGATTAACCTGATGACAAATTCCGGAGTTGGGGGGAACAACTTTAAAATTATTAAAGCTGCCCTGTGCCCATTTCAGGAGCTCATATCGCTCTCTGTTTCTATGGTATTCCATTTCTACATTTTTTTTTAATGAATCTTCAGTACCGAAGTAGTCAACCTGTATTGAGTGATCTATAATAAGTTCCGTTGGGACAAGGGGGTTTATTATAGAAGGATCTCCTCCCAGTTTTTCTACAGCATCTCTCATTGATGCAAGATCAACTACTGCAGGAACACCTGTGAAATCCTGCATAAGAACCCTTGCAGGGTGATGTGGTATTTCAACAGGTTGATCATAATTCTTTTTCCATCCTGCAATTTTAAGAAGATCCTCCTCTTTGACAATATCGTCATCCATATTGCGCAGAAGATTTTCCACAAGAACCCTTATTGAGAAAGGAAGTCGGCTTATGTTTGATATTTTGTTTTCTTCAAGTTTATTTATATTGAAAATATTATAGTCTTTGCCATTAACGTTTACTGCTTTTAAATAGTCTTTTTTATTCATAACCGTATCCTTACCTTGAATTAATGATTTTCTTCCAGACTATTAAATCTTAAAAGTTTCACCCACATGCGGAACTATGGCTGAAAATCCTTCTTTTTTTAGAAAGTCTTGAAATGAAAGAGCCTGATCTTCTTCTCCATGTACTATTGCAATTTTCTTGACATTCAGATTTGAATCCCTGATAAGACGCATAAGTTCATTTCTGTCGCCGTGTGCACTGAACCCCCCGAGTTTTACAACATGAGCATTAAGAGGGTATTCTTTATTGAGTATTTTTACTAAGGGAGGTTCACCGGTTCTTCCTGATTTTTCGTATTCAATTCCTCTTTCAAGGATTTTTCGTCCAAGGGTGTTTGCTGCCATATAGCCTACAACAAGAACAGTATTTCTTTTGTTATGTATTCTATAACGCAGATGGTGGAGTATACGGCCCGCTTCACACATCCCGGATGAAGCTATTATAATCTTTGCCGTATCATCCCTCATGAGGGCCATGGATTCTTCTACTGAACTTGTAAAGTTAATCTGTTTGAATGAAAAAGGATTTTCTCCGTTTTCAAGGAATGTTTGATGTGTTTCTCTATCGTAAACTTCCGGGTGCTCTCCGAATACTTTTGTTATATTTGTTGCAAGTGGGCTGTCTACATAAACAGGAATTCTTGGAACATCACCGGAATTGTAAAGTTCGTGAAGAACATATATCAGTTCCTGAGTACGCCCGAAAGCAAAGGACGGAATCAGGACCGAACCACCCCTTTCGTATGTTTCATTTATTATCTTTGCTAAATGTTTTGTCTGATCCTGGACAGGTTCATGAAATCGGTTGCCGTATGTACTTTCCATAATCAAAAGATCGATGTCACGATCTTCTTCAGCAAAATCAAGAGTCGGGTCTTTCAATATGGGCTTTCCGAATCTTCCAAAATCACCCGAATAACAAATGTTATATGTGCGTCCGTTTTCTTTTGCCTTTACAATGCTTATAGCCGATCCAAGTATATGGCCTGCTTCGTAAAATTTACAGGTCATATCGGTGCCTATGGTAAATTCTTTATTGTAAGGTCTGGCATCAAAAAAGCCTAATGCTTCTGCAGCATCTTCAGAAGTATATAAGGGAGTAACCATTTCAAGATTATGTTTTTTTATCAGATCTTTTATTACACTTTTGTTGAGTTCGTTACGGCCCTTTTTTAAAAGTTTTTTTATTTTTTTAACCTCACTCGGTGACATTCTGTCCTGACCTTTAGAGGGCTTAAGGTGTGAGATAAATCTTCGAACCGATTTATAATTAAGGTAGTCCGAATCTGATTCCTGTATTTTAGCACTGTCCTTGAAAAGATATTCACATACATCTTCGGTCGCTCTGGTACTTAGAATACGACCGTGAAAATCACCCTTTGTAATTAAAGGGATCCGTCCCGAATGATCTATATGGGCGTGGGAAAGGATAATATTTGTTATAATTCTCGGATCAAAAGGTAGAACCCTGTTTTTTCGTTCGCTTTCTTTCCTCCGGCCCTGGTACATACCACAATCAAAAAGTATTTTATCCTTTTCAGTAGACAGTAGGTGCATAGAACCGGTAACTTCTCTTACAGCCCCATAAAAAGTTATATTCATGACTTTTTCCTTGTTGATTTAAGTTCTTGGCTATTTATAAAAGATTTTGGAGGATAAAAAAAAGGCCCATATATGTCAACCTATGATTTAAAATTTATATCGGGCACAGAGTATACAGATAAACATAATAGTCCATGGGCTAAAAAACGATTTCCCTGGCAAACGTAATCATAATCATTGAATTTAGTATTCTCTTAAATTGTGGCATCATATGTTTTTTTAGGGTCTTTGAGTTTGAAGTTATATATATGACCACTGAACAGGATCCCCCATTGTTTATGATACATAAAGTTAAAGACTGTATTAAAAATGAATAAAACCAGATCATAAGCTGTTAATTTAGGGTTGTTATTATCTATGGCCGCTTTTATATTTGCCAGATGTTCTGCCCGGCCTATTATCTGTTCCATTATATACAGAAATTCGATCACTTGAGTTTTTTCTTTTTTCGTACTTTTTGGAACCTTTTCACCTTTTTCCCAAATAGCTTTCAGCCTTCTGATATCCTTCAGACTAGCCCTTTGAAGTTTTTGGTGGTTTTTACTACCTTTAAAAAGAGTTTGGGAAGATATATATTGCTTTATCATATCGTCAATTCTCAACTTTTCAGTGAGAATTTCGTCACGAAGAAAAGAAATAGCATTATCCGGTATGATAATATCAGATGATTTAAGTCTTTTTTTATTTTTATCGAGTCCTTTCCTTAACTCTTCCTGAGCATTCCACCAGAACACTTTGCTGATATCTTCAATGACAGTACTCATACTCTTGTTTTTATCCCGTGCTTTTTTGATTTTTAACATAATTAACGGAAGTAGGGCGCCTGTTTTTTTAAACAGTATCTTTCCGGTAATTACCTCATAGATAAGAGCTGCAATTGCGTACCAATCCTGAAGATTTAATGCTCGAGGCAGATCTTCAAAAATATCTGTCAGGAGTTCATTAGTTAATAGGTGAGATGGGGTGGCATATATTGGAGTACCTCCAAGCTGGGGCTGATTTAGAGGCTGTTTTTCTAAAGGTTTAAAATCAACAGCAGTCTCAACATCTATAAGACCAATCTTAAATTGTGACCATGATTGTAAAAAATCAGGGTATTTCTCAGGATCACCTGCAACAATAAGGTTATCAGGTTTGATATCTCTTATTGAAATACCTTTATTTGTAAGCCATGTCAGTAGTTCAATAAGGTTTATAGAAATGTTTATAAGAACAGTTTTGGATTGGCCATAAGATATTTCACCAACAAAAGCCTGTATCATATTTCTATAGGCTTTAATTTCATTCGCATATTTCGTTTCAACCTCTAAGATGACGTTGTTCAAATCATCAGTTTTTTCCTCTGATATATCCTTTCCGGCACTTTTTATTTTTTTGCCTGAGAGAAAATACAGATACCATTCTTTTATTTTATAATTATAAACAGATGATGAAATGCCGGCAGCAGTTATAAAGCTTTGAATCTTACTTTCAAACTCATGAAAAATATTCTGTATATTATCGGATATTTGTTCATTTTCATTACCATATCGATCTGAAAATGCATCAATGTCCCAGATAATGTCATGGTGAGCCTTTATTTCATTGAAAATATTTGTTTTTACATCATGATATTTATCCAGAATGTTACCAAGAAAAAAGTACTTTGATAAATCCATGAAATAAGCAAACGATTCACCTATCTTCAGATATTTCTGAAATGAAATAGTTGTTGTCAGCCATTTTATATATTTTTCTTCAAGCATTTCCTGTGGCATATATGAACTGTCATTAAGGGTGTTAACTTTCTCCAGGATGACAGAGACGTTCGGTATTATACATTCCTTTGGAGAAAGTTTTTGTGCAATCTGCTTGTCGCGATTTATACTTTTTATATATTCATCAAAGTCATTTATCGGATTTGGCGGGATCTTTATCACAATATAACTATCGAAAATGACGTAAAAACATTTGCTTTTACTACCACTTCCTTCACCAATTGGTCCGATGGTCATTCGCCTTGACTCCCACCTGTCATCTTTTTTTACACTTAATTCATATATGCATTTCGATCTTGAAGAATTTGAAGATATTTCTTTTATATTCGACTGTGCTTCTTTTGGTGCACCTATTTGGCGTTTGTATATTTTAAGAAAAAATGAAATAATATTTTCATTTTCTATACTTGTATGTGTTAAGTTTTGAGTATCAGAGAAAAATAGTTTTTCATTTATCAAATTATTATCTTCGGTTTTATTATCGACAATATCTTCGGTTTTAATACCAATAACTTTTTTCCTGATAAAAAAGAGTATACATATCATTAACAATATTGAAGAAAATAAGGTTATAATTATCAATTTATTTTCATAATATAATTTTTCCCAGTAGCGGGGGGAGTCGATGTTGATATTATGTTCTTCAAGTTTTTGGTTGATTCTATATAAGTATTTATCAATTGTTATTCTAACTATATTCTTAGTATATATGATTTCTTTATATCCGCCCTTTTCAATCCTATCCACATTCCTTTTCAAGAGAATCCGGACATCATTTCCAATTTCGTAATAAAAGAAAGCATCTCCTTCATTTGCCAGATCAGTAATTATGGATTTTCCGTCTTTCAGGAATATAATATCTCTTTTTAATTCAATTGTTTCAGGGGGTTTATAATACTGAGATATAATGATGGATATTACGGCAAACAGTATAATTAATATGGCCAGTCGGGGCTTCTTCATAACATTAAAATACCCAAAGAAAGAATTGCATATCATACCTTTTTTTATAAATATCGCTACCGATTATACATTTATTAATTCATCAACTTTAATATAACAAAATGGATTGGATAATATTGTTAATACTAATTATAAGTATAAAACTCAAGTATGATATATATTCAGTGTGTAATTAAAAGTGGTAGGATATAAAACGCTGATTGTTACTGACTATTTCCGCTGAAACGAGATAATAGTAAGGAGACTGCCTCCTATGTCATGAATGATGAAATGGAAAAGATTGTCAGGTTTGCAAGGATATGAATTGTTAATAGAACCATAAGATTCTCTTTAATTTCATAGAATATGGTCTGTTAGAAATCCCGGAAGTATATCGATTAAGAGATATAATTTCTTTTTCATAATTTAATTGGGGGTGAATTAAGATGTTTGAAATGGGTTCTGATGAAAATATTTAGTGGAAACATTCTCACTATGAAATCCAACATGAATATCACTTACAACTCGTTTTTTTGAATGTTATTTATTTGACGAAAAAGAGCGATCAACCTCATACCATCCTGCACTCAAAATTTTTAGAGAGTCATTGGCCTGTCTACTTCCTTGCCATGTCGGATTTGCAAGATATTTACCCAGAGCTTTTTCGGCATCTTCAACAATTTCCATATCAAATTCATATATTGTGACATATTGAGGCGGATCGGTTTTTATGAACGGTTTTATAAGGCGGTGAACTGTGGCCCGAATAACGCCGGGAGTATGTGATACATCTTCTATATGATTTCCAAGGTACCAATCTTCAAATGCTTTATGTGAAGCTTCGTCAATAGGTTCAACCAGGCCAATCAATTTTACTTTTGGCATATACGTATCTCCGATTTTAAAAAGGTATCAAGTTATAAATGGTTATTTTTCTAAGAAATATTACAGAATGATATATTGGTGTCAAGCTATAATGAGTATGCAAACATGCAAAGTAATTTTAAAAAAACTGTATTCATGTTAATTTTTTTTGGTTTATTTATTATTATGTGTTGATTATGTTCTTCTCAATTCAGTTTTTGTTGAAGCAATAAAGCGGAGATAATATGCTGATAGTAGACAGGTCACAGGTATAGCTATGATCAACCCAAAGAAACCTAACAGCTTTCCCCATATTGATAATGAGAGAAGTATAATAGCCGGGCTTAGACCGGTTGCATCTCCCATGATTTTAGGTACTAAAATTGCGTCCTGAATTAACTGGATAACTATAAAGACGAGGCCTGTAAGAGATAGAACTGTAGTGAAGCTGCCCCCGGATTCTATAGCAAGAACCAAAGAAAGAAAAAAGGCAGGTATCAAACCCGCAAGCTGAAGGTATGGGACCATATTCAACAATCCGATAAATAACCCCAGAAGTATTCCCATGGGAAGCCCGATCAGCCAGAATCCGAATGAAAACATAGCACCAACGATAGACGCTGTGACCGCTTGTGCTCTAAAATAACGTTTCATTGCCGAATCAAAATCATTAACAAATTCAGTTACAGGCTCTCGATAATCATTTGGCAGCAAACCTTTCCAACTGTCTTGAACCTTTTGAAAATCAAGAAGTAGAAAAACAAGATAAAGGGCGATAACAGTCAGGCCCACAAGTCCCATTAAAATTGTTGTTGTTCCTGTTATGACTCCCCATATTCCGGGGAGTGCTTTTTTTGCAAAAGTTTCGGAAATTTTAAGAAAGTTATCGGTTTTAAAGAACTCCTGGACTTCACTTCGCGATGAATAATCTTTCATAGCCTGCCAGAGATCCGGGGGAAGCCTTTTTGCGGCTTCACGAGCCAGGTCAGAGTTGCTAACAAGTTCAGAGACTAACCTGCCCATGTGTTTTATTTCATTAATTATCATAGGGATTATAAGCCATGCAAAAAATGAACATAAAACTATTAATAATACCAGAGTAATAAATACTGAAGCTGTATTATTTTTAATTTTTCTTTTAATAGAAACTACTAACGGGTTGATAAGATAGGCCATTAGAAATGCAACGGCAAACGGTATCAGAACATCACTCAGGTAACCAAGGAGCCAGACCAGTCCGCATATAAAAAATATGGTTATACTGATTCGAATCATTCTGTCAAACGTATATGCTTTATCATTAATATCCATATTTGATATCCTGTTTTGATTCGGTTTTATTTTTCATGTTCATAAATTTTATGCTTTGTTATGATTTCTTCTTTTTATCAAGGTACAAAATGATATTTTTTGAAAAGGCAAGCATCGAAACGCAAATAATATCAATTAATGCAGGGATAAAAAAATACATTCCTCCTATCTCCGTTTCCAGGATTTTATATCCAACATAAGCTGCACCAAATGCATGAAGAACTGCTAATACTACGACAACCCATTTTATCCAGTTGAGTCCCTTGGTATATAAGAGAAAACAAAAGAATCCTTTTATTCCAAAGATAATGGATTTTAACCCGATCTCCCCTCTGAATATTAAAGCGAATAGACCAGAATTTATGAGATCAGCAGTAAGAAATAAAATGATAACAATAATTATAAGCGACCGGCCTTTTTGTTCATTTGTATTCATATTAAATCCGAGATTTATTAAAAAGGTTATTAACAAAATAATATTACAAAGAGGTATATTAAATGAGTCACAGGGTCAAAATTTTTTATCCCTTTTCAAGCCATGAAATAATTTCCTCTTTTTTTGGGATCTTACCAACACTTTTTATTTTACCGTTAACAATAACAGCAGGTGTCCCCATTACACCGAATGCTGCAATCTCCAGCATGTCAGTGACTTTTTCTAGGGTTGCTTCTATACCGGTTTCTTCTATAGTTTTTTTTATGATTTTTTCGGTCTTATTACATTTCATACAACCTGGTCCAAGTACTTTAATTTCCATATCTCACCTCTTTGTTACCAAATTATTTAAAAACTATTAAAGGCTGAACAAAGGTTAAAAATCTCTTCCTATAAAATTCTCACCTCTTGTTTCCAATAGCTTTATTGCATTGCTTTTACAGGGAACCAGACAGAGGCCGCACCCCATACAGGTTTCTTCGGTTACAACAGCAGCTCCATTTTCTCCATTCATACTGATGGCATCAAAATAACATCTTTCAAGGCATTCATCACAGAATGTACATAGTGCTGGATCAACTTCAGCCGTAAATCTGCTGGGAGCGACAAGTTTACTGGGAGATTTTTTGTCCCACGGCCAGTTTATACAACAATCATCACAGCAATTGCAAATGACATGTCCTACTACAGGTTTGTTATCTGCAACATGCACAAGACCCTCTTCTTCGCAAATTCTCATAATGTCAAGCGCTTCTTCAGCATCTATTTTTCGACCTGATCCTCTTTCAATCGCATAATCAGCTGAACGGTCAACCTGAATACACACATCAATAGGTTTGCCGCAGTCACCATGCACAAAACGACAGGTGCACTTTGTTACAGATAATGTTTTTGCCGAGTTTACAATATGTTTTATATCTTCAAAGGCCAGAATCTGTGCTTCAGGCTCTACAGAAATGTTGACAGGAATTACTCTGTTAGCATGGTTTGGAAGAACGGACTCAATAAGTTTCAGATAATCCGGCCATTCTTCTTCGTTATGTTTTTTCATTAAATCAAGAAATTCCTGTGATATTCCTTCAGTTAGAACAGTTGCATCCTTGAATTGAATAATATTCCTCGGGCCGTAAAATCGGATAGTATTTTCTTTTCTTGATTTAAAAATCAGTCCTTTATTAAAAAGAGGACCCAGCATTTTTTCTACATCAACTTTTGTCATTCCGGTTTTTTCTGAAAGTTCATCAGCCGTTGCAGGAGGTGAGGCTGCCAGAACTATTTTTGCTTCGGTTTCATCAGCCATCAGTCTGAAAAGTTCCGGGATATATATTGAATCACCGGCCATGATTGACTCAGCCAGTTGCTGATAAATATCTTTTTCCGTCATACATGTCTCCTTTAATTGGTTTTATAAATGGAGCAGCTATATTAAAAAATAGTGTTCATTATCTAATGCAACAACTCCCTGATCCATAAGCCGTTTCAGATGCTTTCGCATGTGGGCACCTTCGCTGAATTCGTAGAAAATACGAGGTTCAAGAGGCTTTCCATATATTATGCAGTCATCCACAATTTCATTAAAAGTCCGCGGGGAAGAAAGGTGGTCAAGGAGTTTCTCTTCTCTTATATTTATTACATTAATGTAGTTGTCCCACAATTCGTCAGTGTGATTTTCAAATATTCCTTTTTCATGTGATGTCAGTAATGTCTTTGCTGGAATTTTACGCAGTTTATTTATAGAAGATATTGTCTGATCAATATCAGAATGCAAATCAGCATACCAGGGCCCGAAATTTGACAGGGTATAGTCTCCGAGGAAAAGTATTTCCGGTTCCTTAAAAAAAAATGAAAGGTGACCTGGTGTATGACCTGGTGTATGAATAATTTCAATGGTGACTGAATCAAGAGAAATTATATCTCCACCTTTTAAAAATCGGGACGGAACAATGGGGCGGAAATGAAAATCCTCTATAAAAAATTTTCGCCATTGATCAATATAGTCACCTTCAAGACTATAGTAATTTAAAAGTGTCTCAAGATCGGAAATAGCAGGAGCATCGGGTTCCGAAATACAGAACTGCAGATTTTTAAAAAGATCATGGTGCATAAAATGATCTTCATGGTAGTGAGTAAGCCATACTTCCTTGATACCTGTCTTTTCTTTCAATTGTGAAAGCTTTTTTCTGTCAGATGAGGGGTCAATTAATATTCCTGAATCTTCAATATAAATGGAATGACAGAAAGGGTATTTACCATTATTCTCTCCGGGTATAAATAAAACAGGTCCAATTTTTTCTACTTTCAAACCCTATGGCCTCCAACCAGCTTGACTTTCAATAAAAATGATTCTTCTTCTAACATAAGTTGTCAAATCATGAAACAATGTTGCTTGATATCTATAATTTTCCAGACTTTATAAAATAGGGTTAAAAAAAATATAAACTCATATAAAACGTTTCTTAACCGTGTCTTAAAGCGATTTTTTCAAACATTATAACAAGTCCGGTACAAAGAGTATATATGGACTCAATGTTGAGATTCTCTTCGGCTGTAGAATCGAAAAAAATATTGAGAGTTGATTCGAGTCCATCTTCAGGCTTCCAGTAACATATCAGAACAGGCATTTTAGGTAGAGGATATAAAACCAGTGAGATGTCAGAGGTATAATGATTTTCCACCTGCCTTCCGTTGAAGAGGTGGATCATATCTTCAAAAAGATCAGTATATGTGTCCGCAACTTTTTTTAAAGGTATCTCACATCTTTGAGCAAAAAGACGATACCAATCCTTCCCACCTTCCAGTTCCCTTAATGGAACCCATTTCCCGGAAACAGGCTTTCCGGCACCAGATATTATATAGTTGAGTGCAGGTATAGCTATCCATGAATGTACATGGATATCAGTTAAAATATTCCCCTTTTTATCTACGTTTATATCTTTACCAAGGCACTTGAAAGTTAATTTGTCATTTGAAAAAGTTGCACCAAGTTTCTTTGCTGATGAAGAAAGATCTATCAATGCAATTTTTCTTTTCAGTTTTTCAATTGATTCATCCCTTTCCCGTTCAATATTTTTCTGATTTGCGATTTTACCACTATACTTTTTAATAACTTCAGTCTCTATAGTAGGGCACTCAGAAAGCTGTATTTGGCCATTGAATACTGCAGCAGCAAACGCCAGACAGGTGGGTTTGTTGCATAAACGGCAATTTGATTTATCAAGTAACTTAAATATTTCCATAACGTTATTGAATTGTGCCATGAGAGATTCTCCTTTTTCAAGAATGTCATTATAATAAAAGTTCAGATAAAATAAAGAAATATTATAAATAAGGTTTTTATGAATTTTGATGGCGTCTTAAAAAGACTATATCATCCGCTAAAAAACAATAATCTGATATAGCAAGGGTTTATAAGACTATACATTTTCATTTCAGGATATTAAATGGCTTCGATCTAATTGTATCAATCAAATAAAAATTTGCATATTAAGTCGATAAGTTATAAGTTGTATTATCTATCCTGATATAAGAAGGCCTAACACAAGAAGGAGTTTCTAATGAGCATTGAAATTGAAGCTTTTGTCTGGGGTATTGTCAGTGCCGTATCACTCCCGGCAGGATCAATATTAGGTATGCTTTGGAAGCCGAGCCATAAAACCACTTCAGCTTTTATGGCATTTGGAGCAGGGGCTTTGTTATTTGCACTTACTATAGAGCTTTTTGGGAAAGCAATCCACCATGCTCACGGAAACAACACATTAATATACATAGTAATTATTTCAGCAATATCCGGTGGGATATGTTTCGACATCTTAAACCAGATTCTTAATTCAAAAGGTGCATTTCTTAGAAACTTATCAAGCACAAAACGATATATAATTAAATTAAAATTCTTGAAAACTCGGAAACTTGCCCAACAACTAAGTCATATAAAAGTACTTAGTTCTTTGCCGCCTGAAGTTATTGCCCGGCTGATTCCATTAGTTAAACAGGTGTCTTTCAATACTGGAGAATTGATATTTGAACAGGGTGACGGTGGTGATGCACTTTATTTCATACTTTCAGGGGAAGTGGATATTGTAGTTTCCTCTGATGGAAAAGGCACTAAAGTTTCAACCTTGAAGGATTTTGAAACTTTCGGTGAAATCGCTTTGATTACGAAACAACCTAGAACTGCTACTGCCATAGCAAAGACAGATGTTCAAGTATATAAAATACTGAATATGGATTTTTCAAATCTTGTTAACTCCTTTCCAAAGTTAAAGGAACAATTAGATCAACTAGCCAGTGACAGGCTTGAAGATCTCGAAAAGAGGGTCCCTGATCTTGAAAGTAAGGCGTGGTACCAGACCTGTGTTCAGGAACTGGGAAAACAAAAAATTCATGTTACAGAACAGGAAATCATGCATGAAACCAAAAAAGTAATGGCTTCTGGCGGGACTGCAGCCATAGCTATCTGGTTGGGTATACTTATTGACGGTATCCCGGAATCTGTAGTGATAGGAACTTTAACTACAAGCGCTAAAGGTATGAGCATCGCCTTTATTGTGGGCGTATTTCTTGCTAATTTTCCTGAGGCAATGTCAAGCACAGTAGGCATGATTAAAAATGGTATGTCAAAAATAAAAGCATTTGGATTATGGACTTCCATTACACTTCTAACAGGTATCGGCGCCTATATTGGTGCATATATTTCAGCAGGGGACAAAGGTGGGGAAATCAGCCATTTTATCTACGGGTTTGAAGGACTTGCTGCAGGAGCCATGCTTACAATGATCGCCGAAACAATGTTACCTGAAGCCTTTGAACAGGGTGGAACCATCGTTGGTATGATGACTCTTCTTGGTTTTCTTGCCGCACTTACGGTAAAGGTTTTTGTATAGATGTATTTAAGATAAGTTTAATTAATTTTGCTATGATTTATTAAGGAGATTAAACAAAATGTCGTTATTAGCAATTGATGTTAACAAATGTAAAAAGGACGGTATATGTGTTATCGAATGTCCGAGAAATATCATTCAATTGGGAGATGAAGATGGGTATCCGCAAAGTGTTCCCGGCGGAGAGAAGATGTGTATTCTTTGTGGTCATTGTGTAGCTGTATGTCCAAATAATGCACTTAGTAATTTTAAGGTTCCGATCGAAGTATGTCCCCCTATTGAAAAAAAATTTTTAATTAATGAAAATCAATCCACACAATTTCTACGATCACGTCGAGCCATACGTAATTATGAAGATAAGCCGGTAGAAAATGATAAGATCCAAAAACTGATAGATATCAGCCGCTATGCTCCCAATGCAGGTAATACCCAGATGGTAGAGTGGGTGGTTGTTAATGATAAAGATAAGGTACATAAGATTGCTGAAGAAACGGCTGACTGGATACGTGAGATTCTTAATGATGACCCTGCAAAAGTAAATTTAACAGCTGGATTTTTAAAATTTTTTCTTGCTGCATGGGATTCAGGGCAGGATTCAATATTAAGAAACGCCCCGGCCCTTATAGTTGCCATGGCGCCAAAAAAATCCGGGAGCGGAATAATGGATCCAGTAATTGCACTTGCCTATCTGGAACTGGCTGCCCCCGTACAGGGTCTTGGTACATGCTGGGCCGGCCTGATGAATAGTGCCATGGTTAACTCTCCTAAGATCAGGTCAAGTGTGGGGGTTCCGGAAGATTACCCTTATTTCTATCCCATGATGTTAGGATATCCCAGATTTAAGTTTTATCGGTTACCTGAACGTAATCAGTCGAAAATTATTTGGAGATAGTATGTAATAAATTTATTTTGGTGGTTATGCTGATAATATAAAATGTAATATTGATGAACTCGTAAAAAGTATCACCGATGGCTAAGTAGAAATCTTCATGTACAAGACATAGTGTTTGGCCAGGCGTGAAGGCATACATGTAGTATGTCGAACGTCTGGCCAAACGCTATGACGCAGTAGATGG
>JABHLN010000071.1 GCA_018693105.1 Desulfobacterales bacterium
TTATCATTCTAATTACATCCAACCCGTAAGCTCAACAAAAAAAATTGTTCATACATCACCTGATTTATAATCAACCATAGTTTAAAGTATCATGAATGATTTCGATGACGCCCTTTCGTATCAGCATGACGGCAATCGAAGCGAGCAGAAGGCTTGCGATTTTTGATAAGGTTTTTGTTCCGGTGTTCCCTAAAAAAATGGCGATGGGTTTGGAAAACCAGAAAACAATTATGGCGATGGTGATATTGATCACCACGGCAGCTGTTGTCGGGATTATGCCGTAAGTGTCCACGAGCACCACAGATAAAGTAAGAACGGCCGGACCAGTAATAAGGGGAATACCGATGGGTACCGCTCCCAGTGTATCGGTATCCACCATTTGTTGTTTTTTTTCACCTGTCAAAAGATCGTATAAGGAAATAACAAGAAGCAAAATGCCGCCAGCGACCATAAAGTCGGGTACGGTTATTCCAATAAGCCTTAACAGGGCCGGACCTGCTATTAAAAAAACAAGCGCGACCACCAGTGCCGTAATCAAAGACTGTATAAGCACCCCGGTTCTCCGGGATTTTGGCAGGTTTTCCGTCAATCCCAAATAAACAGGCAGAACGCCTATAGCATCAACAGCTACAAACATGGGAACAAAGCATAGCCAGAACGTTTTCATCAATAAAAATCCTCATTTATTACATAAAGACAAGGTTGGATATGGGCACGGTATCTATTCTGATGAAAATATATCAAATAAAATAAGTATAACAGATATTAAAGCTAAGAAAAATGCAATATAAATGTCTTTAATGTTGATTATACACTATCTTATTTTTAAAATGGATTCTAATATATCATTTTTTTACAATATTGGTGCTTTATGTAAAATTATTAAAATGGATGGTTAAAGGTGGTGGCAGTGAATGAATTGACTTTAAATGAATATCAGGGGAAAATAGATAAGTGGGTTCAAGTCTATGGAGTACGGTACTTTTCTGAACTGACAAATCTTGGGATATTGATGGAAGAGGTTGGGGAGGTGGCCAGGCTTATGACCCGTATTTATGGCGAACAAAGCTTTAAGAGCCACGAGGCTCAGGAGAATACACCTGATCTCGGAGATGAACTGGCTGATGTTCTCTTTGTGGTTGGATGCATTGCAAACCAGACAGGAATCGACCTTGAAGAAGCTGTTCAAAGAAATCTTGATAAAAAAACAGCCAGGGACAACACTCGTCACTGGGATAATCCAAAGCTTCAGAATACCTGAAGTATATCATTATAAACAGGTCGAAAAAGCTAAAACAGGACATTATCTCAAATAAAGGGAGAAGGTGGATGTCGGTTAAAGTGAATGATAACTTGTGTTTAGGATGCGGGCAGTGTGAACCGGTATGTCCGGAGAAAGCTATAATGGTCTGGGGGATTGCCAGGGTAAACGATAAAGACTGTACAGAATGCCTTATATGTCTTGGGTATTGTCCTGTTAAAGGAGCACTTGAGGAGGTGCGAAATGGGTAACGATCATTATGATGTTATTGTTGTAGGAGGAGGATTTGGAGGTATGTGTGCTGCTGCCAGGCTTGCGGACAAAGGTTATAAGACTTTACTTGTTGAAAGGCTTGCATTTCTTGGTGGAAGAACCTCCTCTATAGACAATGATGGCTATCAAATCTCAACCGGGGCAATTGCCATTCCCGGGGGCGGTATTATTGAGGAAACATATAAAGACGTCGGGGCTGAATTTAATGTACGAACATTCAAGCCCGAGATGGTATTCAGAATAGAGGGTAAAGACTATGATGAATGGTCTGTCGGTAAAGGATTATTTAATTCCATGTATGAGTATGCCGCTGATAAGGAGGGCGCTTTAAAAGTAATTGACGCCATCGGTCGGGCCGTGACCTGGCAATTCCCTTTCGGAACAACGTCTCTAAAAGACTGGTTGTCTCAACATACAGATGATGAAAGGATTTATTATGCTTTTCAGCCTTTCTGTATAGCATTACTAGGTACAAACATTCACGAACTCCCGGTTTCTGAGTTTTTTGCCTGGATGGCACAGGGCAAGGAGAATAGAGGCGTTTATCTGAACTATGCCCACGAAGGGAATGCTGCCTTTTTGGAACCTTTAGAAAAAGTAATTGTTGAAAAGGGTGGTAAGATTCTTAAAGAAACAGAGATAAGCAAAATTATTGTTGATAAATTTGTGGTTAAAGGTGTTGTCATAGAAACAGATGATGGAGAAAAAGAAATTTCAGCAAATGCTGTTATAAGCAATGTGGGCCCAAAAAAGACAGTCGAAATTACAGGAGAAGTAAACTTTGACAAAGCATATTTAGATGAAGTTGGAAAGATAAGTCCTACCCCTCTTGTGGTAATTGCCAATATAATAAGTGACGAGCCTTTCTTTGAGCATGACGGACTTGTTTGGCCTATCGGGAATCCGCCGCTTGTTTGTCTTATAACTCCTACTAATAGTTGTCCAGAACTTGCCCCTCCTGGAAAGCATATACTGCAATCATATAGTGGAATCATGGAGCCCCGGTCAGAAATTGATGTAAAAAGCGAAATCGATTTAAATCTTGAGACATTGTATGAGCTTATTCCTGATGCCAAAGTAAAAGGCAGGGTTTTGTCCGTCGGATGCTGGCATAAGGAGTGGCCGTTGTTCCATTCAGTTTGGTATGACATCCCCCCGAAAACATCGGTAGTTAATTTATACAATGTGGGTGACGGGGTAAAGATACCCGGGTTGATCGGGGTAAGCCTATGTGCTGAGACAGCCCGTATTGCCGTCGAAGACATAATTAACAGCTTTGATCCCGGGGAGTAATAATAGAAGCTATATCAAAAAAAAGATTAGGGTTCCTGGCAAGGCACAAAAGGGCGAAAAAGCAGAGCATACAGGTAGTATGTGAGCATTTTGAGCTGTTTTGTAACACCGCCAGGTTCACTTAGATTTATTTTGAGATAGTTTCTAATACTATGCTGCTGTTAATCCCCCGTCTACAGGAAGTGCTGCACCGGTTATAAAGCTTGCTTCATCAGAAGCGAGGAACAGGATTGCATTAGCTATTTCAAGGGGTTCTCCGACTCTTCCCATCGGGTGTGCTGATGCAAATTCTTTTTCAGCCATTTCCAGATCTTCTGACATATTGAGATAGGATTCAAACATTGGTGTTCTGATAGCACCGGGTAGTATGGCGTTACATCTGATATTATTCCTCTTCTCACCACAGTAAATAGCAATGGACTTTGTTAAGTTTATCACTGCTGATTTACTCGCCCCATAACATGTCTGTATTGCTGAAGTACTTATTCCCAATGTTGATGCAATATTTATAATTGAGGCGTTTTCACTTTTTTTCATAAGCTCAATTCCATACTTGCACCCAAGAAAAACACTGTCGGCATTAACAGACATAGTTTTTTTCCACAAATTAAAGTCCGCGGTTTCTATAGAACCAGGTTTACTCATTCCTGCATTATTTACAAGGATATCAAGTTTTCCAAATCTTTCTTCAATGGATTTTATAACTTTTACCCAACCATTTTCAGAGCTGACGTCATGTTCAAGGAATAGCGTATCATAGCCGATTTCTTTTGAAATTCTTTCACCTTTAATTACATCCAGGTCCGTAATAATGATTTTTGCACCTTCACGGGAAAGCAGCCTTGCTGTTGTTTCGCCTATTCCGGAAGCTCCTCCTGTTATCAAAGCTATTTTATTATTCACCCGTTTCATATAAACCTTTTTCAAAATATTTTCTAAAATAGTCAAATACACAGAAATGTTAGGCAAAAAGTATTTAATTTTTTTTGGCTAACCTGTTTTTCAACCATAGAAAGGGAGCAAGAAGTACGAATATTATAGGGCCGGGTTTGAGAACGATAGGAATAAATTTGAAGAAATCACTCACAGTAATATAAACTGAAGTATCAAACTGACCCATAAGCATACCATGCATGTGAAGCTTATCGCCTTCTCTGGTTATTTTCTCAATATCTATAATACTTCGGCCTTCATCTGTGAGTATCCTTACTGCTTTTTTGTTTATTTTTGCCTCAGGTATAGGTAGCATAGTGAAGTTTTCCAAACTTTGGTTTCATTAGTTTAATTAGTTCGACTGGTTCCATGGGTTATACTTTTTACGAGTTCATGAAACATGTTTATTTTTCGGACATGTGTTTTGCAGCTACATATCCGAAAACCATGCTCCGGCCGTTAAAAAAGCCGCTGTTGTATCCTGAACCCATTGCAAGATGTGCGGTCGCATTGCTGGTTCCGTATAGGCCAGGTATTACTTCCCCTCTTGTGTCAATTATCTGTGCATTTTTATTGGCAACAAGCCCGCCCTGGTTCCCTGCTGTGCCGGGATATATTTCGATGCCGTAAAATGGCGGTTTTGTAAGGGGACCAAGAGATGGATGAGGTTCATGGTTAGGGTCACCTGCGATACGATCGTATGCTGTTTCACCGCGATTGAAATCAGGGTCTTTTCCTTCCCTTGCAAAACCGTTGAATTTTTCCACAGTTTTTTCAAGCTGGTCAGAATCAATGTTCAATTTTTCCGCAAGACCTTTAAGCGTTTTTGCAGATTCAATCCACTCGCAGCCATCTGAAGATTTTCCGGGTGAAAGGGGGCCGCAGAAATATTTGTCACGATGTGACTGGTCGGCAATCCAGTACATGGGTCTATTTGTAAGTTCAAGGCTTGAAGAGTTCCTTGCAGTAAAAGCCCGACCCATATCAATGTAAAAAGATTCGTTGCAGCATCTTTTACCGTTTTGGTTTACTATAATATCTCCGGGCTTTCCGCAGCTTGCAAGGAAAAGACGATACAATGGTTTCCCATCTATCTCCTCACCCGGTATACGTATGGTAGGCAGTCTTACTGTATGATCCATAAGGGCAACGGCAGCACCTATCTCCATTCCCATTATATGCCCGTCCCCTTCATTTTGAGGGTTTGTAAAAGGATGAATGTCACCCTCTATGAACCTTTTGTTCATTTCAGCATTCCATTCAAAACCCCCTGTTGCAAGAAGAACTCCTTTATTTGCTTTAATAAACAGATCTTTTCCTTCATGCTCTACCTTAAGTCCCATGACACGGCCATCTTCAACAATAAGCTGTCTGGCCCGGGCATTACGTTTTATATCGATACCTCTGTTAAAGCAGGCAAGAACAAGAGGGCCGATAAGTGTCCGGCCTCCGGCCCACAATTGATCGGGCATACCAAGTTGAAGAGAAACCGGCGGCTTTCTTACCTTGTCAAGTACGGGGTACTGCCTTTCAGCCTCAGCTAAAGTCATTGCCATGGGCAGGGGGCTAGGCAGAAGATAACGACCCGCAAGTCTGCCGCCGGGAAGTTCGGCCCGGTAATCAGGATATCCTGGAAGAATTGTCATTTTAAGAGGTGTATTTTCTTCTATATAGCGAAGCATCTCCGGACCCTTGTCAACAAATGCTACAGTTCTTTCTTCGTCATGCCGTCCGACACCTATATGGCGAAGATGCGTTAGAGCATCTTCTCGTGAATCCTCAAGACCTTTTTTCCCCATGTGATGATTATTCGGTATCCATATTACACCGCCTGATAATGCTGCACCACCACCAAAATTGTCTGCTTTTTCAACAACAATGGAGGACAACCCCTGATCATGACCGGTAATTGCTCCTACAAGGCCGCCGCAACTTGTTCCTGCTGATACCAGGTCAACTTCAATATCCCACATTTGATCTCCTTTGGTTATCGATATTGATTAATAAACATCGATAGTGCCACTTACTTTTTATACATTAATATCCCGCTTTAATATAATAATGGTGTAAGTAATGCATACAGAGTTTGCCTGTGTCAAGAAATTTTAACTCGTAAACTTTTAATAATTCAATTATAGTAAATCTTTAAATTGGCATTGACATAAAAATGTATTTTAGGCAGAATCGGACCTGTATATAATAAATTTTATTTCAATACTTTGATTGAACTATAAGCTATAGTTTCGTAACAGGATTAAGGAAAGAATGAAAATAGGCGAACTATCAAAGCGTACAGGAGTTTCCAAGGAAACAATACACTTTTATATAAGAAAAGGTCTTCTGCGAAAACCCAGAAAAATAGGAAAGAATGTTGCTGAATATAATGAGAACTATGTCGATCAGATTCTTTTAATTAAGGCGCTGAGGGAAAATTACTTTCTTCCTCTACCGGTAATAAAAGATTTGATAAAAAAACAGAAAAAAATATCACCATCTGAAAAATCAGCATTTCAATATTTAAGTTTACACTTCAGGCCGCAGGACCGTCTTGTTCTTGGGGAGGTTGTTGGCAGAGATGCATTTTGTGATGCAACAGGTCTTGGGGTAAAATGGCTCAAAAGGATGGAAGAGCTTGAAATCATAACTTCAGATGAGCGCGAAGGGGAATATTATTATTCCCAGGATGATGTTCTGATTGGTAAATTACTGGTTGATGTAGATTTTTTAGGGCTGGGACCAAAGGATGGTTTTGATCTTGCTGAAGTGAAGCATATAATAGAATTTATTCGAGAGCTTGTGTTGAATAGTATAAACAGGGTAAAAGGAAGGGAGTTTGACGAGTCCCGACCTGCGGAAAATATTGACAGGTGGAGCAAGTCGACAGAGCTGGTAAGCCTTTTTTTTTATCATATATACCGCAAAGTTGTTAAGGAAGAATATAAAAAACTTATAGATAATTACGAAAATAATAACATAACCGATAATCAGTAATAAAAGCTATGGTATTTTATAACATCTAGACAGGAGGTAAACCCGGTGGAAAAAACAACTTCACTTGAAAGAAATTTGATGAGGCGACATGTCGCTGGCGACCTGCTTGTCAAGTCAACGGCAAGGTATCCTAAAAAGGTAGCTTTTCAATTCAGGGATAAGAAATATACTTACAAAGAATTTAACGAAATAGTTAACAGGTGTGCCCATGGTCTTGAAAAGCTCGGTATTAAAAAAGGTGACAAGGCGGCAATCTATTCTCATAATTGTGACCAGTTTATAATATACTGGTGGGGACTGATGAAATTAGGTGCTGTAATAACGCCAATTAACTGGATGTTAAAAGGGCCTGAAATAAAATATATTGTCGACCATTCCGAGTCGAAACTGTTTTTTGTTGAAGATATACTTGTACCTATTGTCAGTGAAATTAAAGATGACCTTAAAGGTGTACAGACCTTCGGTTTTTTCGATCTAAACGGTGCCAAAGTCGATGAAGGCTGGATGAATTTTAAAGACCTGCTTTCTATGGAAAACTCTACAGATGAACCTGAGATAATCATAGAAGATAACGACCCGGCAACCCTTTTATACACCTCAGGAACAACTGCTGCACCAAAAGGGGTTCTTAATTCCCACAGTAATTTTACTTCCACCATGGTACACGGCCCTGTAAACAATCTTCTTGTCACTGAAGATGTATTTCTCCTGGCCATTCCTCTTTTCCATGTAGCCGGTATATGGATGTTTATGAGTCACTGTGCTTACGGTGCCACGTCAATAATTGAATATGTACCCGACCCGGTAGAGATACTTGAGCTCACACATAAGGAGAGGGTAACCCGCTGGACCTGGCCATCAGCACTTTATGTAAACCTTCCGAATGTTCCCGGGTTTGATAAATATGATTTTACTTCACTTAGGGTATGCCAGGTATTCGGTGCAACACTGCCTGATGAAATTTTCAAGATATGGAAGAGCAAAGCACCTGACATGATTTTCATGAATAACTACGGCCAGACAGAAATGACTCCCTCTTGTACTACAATTTTCGGCAAGGATTATGATGAAAATCCGGATTCTGTGGGCAGGGCAATGCAGGAGGTTGAGGTGAAGATTTTTGATGATGATGACAACGAGGTGCCACTAGGTGAAGTAGGTGAGATAGTTGCACGCAGCCCCGGTGTTATGCTGGGCTATTATAAGGAAGAAGAGAAAACAGCTGAAGTCAGTACAAACGGTTGGCATCACACAGGGGACCTCGGCCGCATGGATGAAGACGGATTTCTTTATTTTGTTGACAGAAAAAAAGACATGATAAAGACCGGTGGTGAGAATGTGGCATCTGCCGATGTTGAGACCACTTTGGCCAACTATCCTAAAGTAGCAGATGTTGCTATAGTTGGTCTTCCGCATGCAGTCTGGGCAGAGGCTATTACAGCATTTGTTGTTCCTATTCCCGGCGAAGAGGTTATAGAAGAAGAGGTTATTCAGTGGTGCAAAGAAAACATGGCAGTGTATAAGGTTCCCAAAAAAGTTGTGGTTCTTGACGAAATACCAATGAATCCCAGCGGTAAATTCTTAAAGAAAAATCTGCGAAAAGATTATGAAGATTTATTCAAGGATTAATAACGTCGTAATTCTGCTATAGCGGGACTAATACGTTATAGAGTTGGCCAGGCGTTCGACATACTGCTTGTATGCCTTCTCATCTGGCCAACTCTATGCCTTGATCTTGAACAATTTCGTCTTCTGTTATTAACTCCAGGCCTCAGCTTATTGATGAGGAAATGGCATCAAAATTTTAAGCAGGGCTGAGAGTTCTGCTACCGACGCCAAGGCTGAATTACATCATAGTCGCTGAAGCTGTTTGAAAAGCCTTGCGTATTAGCCTCTACAAGAGGTTCGCCGAGTTCTTCGAGGAAATAACCGGAGCCTCCTTCACTGTGAGAATCTGTAGAACCACCGTAAAAACTCAAATTGTTATTAAACCTGAGTGACCTTGTCAGTATGAGCTCATCCTGGGCTCTTGTTATTGCGACGTATAATATCCTTCTTTCTTCTTCTTCCGAGTCTTCATTTCCAAGACTTCGTGAGTGGGGATACATATTAGGTTCCGCCCTGATAACATAGCAGACCGGAGCTTCTGTTCCCTTTGCGCTGTGTACAGTTGTAAGTGTAACCACATCATCTTCTTCAAGGAGTTTCACGCTTGCGGTGGAAATAGGGTCAAGAATGTAGGTCTCTATAAAAGCAACAAGACTTCTATGCTCCTTTGCCAGTCTTTCAAGAAGATTAAAATCATACTTCCTTGTATTCCAGTTGTCATATTTTTTCATCATGACCGGTTCAAGGAATTTTGCAGCATTTTTTATCGCATTCGGGGGGTCGTTCCAATGCTTAAGCACGATGCGTAAACCGTATGGGATTATCTCTCTCTTTACAAATTTATCTTCTATAAAAGACACAGCATCATGTACTGAATTCAGTTTTTTTATTTCCTCAATAAGTCTTGCGGCAGTAACATCCCCAATTTTTGGCCATAGAGTCAGGTAGCGAGCCCATGAAAGCTCGTCATGGTGACTTGCAGCAGCCCTGACAAGTGCAAAAATGTCTTTTACGTGGGCAGCCTGAAGAAAGCTCATACCTCCGATGAAACGGTACGGAATTTTCTTTTCGATCATACTTGATTCAACAGCACGGGCTCCGTAACCTGTGCGTGTAATGATCATATGTTCATCCCAGCGGCTGCCGTTTTCATGACGTTCTATAAGATCTTTTGCGACCCAGCGTGCTTCTTCGATATCACTGTTGAAATCATGCAGGCCGGGTGTGCTCTGTGTTTTTCTCACGGCTTCAAGATTTTTATTATAATTGATTGTAGATTTGTGAAGCAGCCAGTTTGAGAGGTCAAGTATACCTTGTGTGGATCTGTAGTTTTTTTCAAGGCGTAGAATCGTTGAGTTTGGTACCCTGGAAGTAAAGGAATGGATGTTTTGAAAATCGGCTCCCCGAAAGGCATAGATGCTCTGGGCATCATCTCCTACACAAAAAAGCTTTGCCGGATCACGAAGCCCGTCAAGTACAAGCCATTGAAGCGGATTGGTATCCTGCATTTCGTCAACAAGTATATGGTCATAATATCCTCTAAGCTTTTCTCTTACATCAGGGTTCTCATGAAGATGTTTTGAAAAAAGGAAAAGGATGTCATCATAATCAAGGTAGTTGTTCTGTTTTTTGCGGGTGTCAAAATCCTTCTGAATCTGGCATATCCTGTCAATGATTGACCAGTCATAATCAGTATTTTCACTAATGTATTTTTCCATGGGCTGTAATGTGTTTCTGGCATATGACCCGAGGTTTACCAGTTCTGCCGCTGAGGGGAATTGTTCTCCCTTTTTTCTATGTTTTCCACGAATTAGTTTCATGAGTTGAAGCTGATCATCTCTGTCAATAATAGTTGCATTCTCAAGGCCGAAAAGTTTTGGCATGCGCCGCATTGTATACAGGCAGAAATGGTGAAAAGTTCCGGCGGAAACAGATGTTTCCCTGTCAGGAAGTATTTCCTCCAGGCGGTTGATCATCTCTTTTGATGCTCTTCGGGTAAATGTAAGAAGAAGAATGCGGTAGGGCTTTATACCGTTTTGTATTAGATGTGCTGCCCTTGCAATCAGGGTTCTTGTTTTGCCTGTTCCAGCCCCGGCTATAACTAGAACATGGCCTCCGTCATATTCAGCAGCAGCTTTTTGTTGATTGTTTAATTCCATTAAAACCTCATTTTATATGAACTTAAAAAGCGCCTGAATTCTTTCATGAACCTTTATTATTATCAAGTGAGTTTTTTAGACTCTTACGACGCCATCATTTATGACCATTGACATAATAATAGATTTTAAGTAAATTCACTAAATTAATATTTATGAACTCGAATTTGAATAATATGAAATTGAACCTTTAAAATCTAAAAGGATAGTATACATGGGAATAAGACAGTTGTTAATAGTGCTCATAATATTGCTGTTTTTGGTTGTTCCACAATTCGTCATAGCTGAAGATTCGGACTGGTTGAGTGTTGGTGTTCGAGGAGGTCCTTCTGCTATTGATAAGGATGAAAATTTTAATATGTTAGATGTTTTTTTAGTTTACGGACTTCCATGGAGTCTAAACCTGACATCTAACATTGCGCTGAATACTCGTGTTAACGCGTCTTTAGGCGTTATGGAGGGTGGTGGAGATACAGGAGTAATTGCAACTGCTGGCCCCGGATTTGTAATTGAAAGGGCCGGAGGAAGATTTCAGCTGGATATTGGCGGTGGCTTTGTTCTCATGAGTGAAGATGTATACGGCAATCAGGATTTTGACGAAAAAACCCAGCTTTATTGCCATATCGGCTTTAATTACCTGATTGATCGTAACTGGATTACAGGATACAAATTCTACCATTTATCAAATGCAGGTTTTCATGATAAAAACCCGGGCCTTGATTATCACCTCTTTGAGATAAGCTACAGATATTAATACAATTTATTGTTCACCTGACCTTTAGATTGCAGGGGTTATAAATCTTATGAGGGAAACGAATATAAACAAATCGTTTCCCGCTTATAGTATCATTCGTACAACCACCATCATCATAAAAATTATAAATAATACGTACGCTAAATAGAACCAAAAAGAATATCATTCCGGAAATATCTTCAAGTAGCTTCTTGCCGCCTAATTCTCATTTTTTGAATAAAAAGTACTATCCCGTAAATAGCAAGGCCGACTGGAAACATATAATACTTCATGGAAGTATCAATATTTAAAAAAGATGCAACCGCACCCGGATGAAACAGGGTGAATGATGCAGCAAGAAAAAACGGGATATCATACCACTTGTTTTTAGTAAAACACCAGTTCTGGGCAAAACATTCAAAAGCAGACATCCCTACAAGGGCCATAGCGAATACAAGCAGACCTTGAGGCCAGTTGTTAATGCCATGCAACAGTAAATCCGGGTTAAAAATAAACAGAAACGCTATCACAGATGTCCTGATGTCATATAAAAAGCCCTGAATACCGGTTGGAATCGGCTCGGATTCTGCTATAGCCGAGGCAGCATACGCTGCCAGACCCACAGGTGGTGTGTCATCGGCGAGGATTCCGAAATAAAAACAAAAAAGATGTGCCGACATAATAGGAATTACATAATTATAAAGCCCGCCGACTTCAACAATGATAGGAGCGGTTAAAGAAGCCATAACTATGTAAGTAGCTGTAGTGGGAAGTCCCATCCCTATGAGAAGGCTTGCAAGGGCTGTAATCAACAGGAGAAGAAAGATATTGCCCATGGCGAGGTTTTCTACAATATTGGATATCATGCCTCCAATACCCATGTTTACAACCCCGACAATAATACCGGCAGCCGCGCATGCGAGGGCGACTGCTATCATATTCTTTGATCCTTGTATCAAACCGTCCCGTATAATTTTTAATGATGCCAATACTGCAGAACCCTGCCCCCGTTTTTCCAGCACAGCATTTCTTATTTCCTGATAAAATATAATTCCAAACAGAACCAGTATAGCCCTGAAAGCTGCAAGTTCAGGAGAATGCCGAAGGATAACGAGCTCGTATAACAACATTCCCAGAGGAATAAGGTAATGAAGGCCGCTTTTTAATGTGCCTGTAAAGCTGGGAAGGTCTTCTTTTCGAAGGCCTTTTATACCTAATTTTGATGCCTCAAGATGGGTGATACAGAAAAGACCGAAATAGGAAACAAAGGCTGGAATTGCGGCTGCCTTTACTACCGCAAGATAAGGAACATTCACATATTCAGCAATGATAAATGCTGCTGCACCCATAATGGGAGGCATGAGCTGTCCGTCAGTGCTGGAAGCCACCTCAATTGCGGCGGCCTTTTTAGGAGGATACCCGATTTTTTTCATCAGCGGAATTGTAAACGGCCCGGTAGTAACTATGTTTGCAATACTCGACCCGGAAATAAGACCTGTTGCTCCGCTTGAAACCACTGCAGCCTTGGCAGCACCCCCCTTAAACTGGCCGAGCACCGAAAGGGCAAGGCTGGTAAAAAATCTGCCGGCCCCGGCTTTGTCTAAAATGGCTCCCAGCAACACAAACAGGTATACAATGGAAGCGGAAACACCAAGCGGTATCCCGTAAATACCTTCTGTTGAAAGGGATATATTGCCCAGATATTTCCGGAGTGAAACACCTTTAAAGGCAAAAACATCAGGCATATAAGGGCCTAAAAATGCATATAGTGTAAAAAACAATGCAATCACAGAAAGTGCGGGACCGATAATCCTTCTGGCAGCCTCCAGCAGCAATATGACCAGAATGCTCCCTGCAATCAGGTCTCGTGTCACAGGAATACCAGCCCTCATGGCAATACCTTCATAATCAACAGCAATGTAAAGTGCAGCAGCAACTCCCAGGCCGGCAAGGATATAATCAACAAAAGGAATGCGATCTCTTTCTGTCAAAAACCCCATTGGACGACTGGATTCTTTGATACAGGGATATAGAAGGAATAGAAGTGCCATACCAAAAGCAAGGTGAATCGCCCTTGTTTTTGTACTGTCTATAACAAGGAAACCGGCTAATGCCAATTGAAACAACGCCCATGAAATGGCAATAGAAGCAACTAAATAGTATTCATATCGGCTAAGGTTCCTGATATCTCCGGTTTCAGCCCTGAGTATCTCTTCGGTAGTTTTTTCCCCTCCAATGGAGACCATGACAGTATATCCTGATCGTTGCAGCAGTGATAGTCAGGTAACACCGATGCTATTTCTGATGATAAAGTTTGATGGCGTCTTAAAAAGTCTCCATCTACTGCTTTATAGTGGTTGATCAGAAGTTCGACATACTACATGTATGCCTTCACACCTGATCAATCATTATGCCTTGTATATGAAGATTTCTACTTAGCCATCGTTAATACTTTTTACGAGTTCATCAAGTTTTAAAAGAGGACTATTGAATCAATGCCGGGTTAATATACTTTATAAGATCGGCTTCTTTATAATATTTTACGGCGCCCTTGTGAATAGGAGCTGAAAGCCCCTGCAGCATGTTCTGTTTAGTGAGTACAGAATAGGCTGGATGTAGTTTTTTGAAACTTTCCAGGTTATCAAAAACTTCTTTTGTAATGGCATATACGATTGTTTCATCGAGTTTGCTCGATGTTACAAAAGTCGCCTTAACTCCGATCGACTCCACATCACCCTTAACAACTCTGTTGGGGTAAAACTTTCCCGGAATAAGTGCTTTGGCATAATAGGGGTATTTTTTCAGCAAACCATCAACTCCCGAACCTTTAACCGGAATAATGTTTACCTTTATTCTTCCTGAGGTGGCTTCTTTTATATTCCCATTGGGATGACCGACTGTGTAGAAAAAAGCATCTATCTTTTCATCCTGTAAGAGCCCTGGAGCTTCAACTGCCTTTACCTGCTCTGCCTTTATACTATTAACATCCATCTCAAAAGCGGAAAGCACGTCCTTTGAGTTTTGAAGCTGCCCGGATCCGGGATTCCCTATATTCACTCGTTTTCCTTTGAGGTCATTCACCGATGCAACACCGCTTTCTGCTGAAGCCACGAGTGTGATAGATTCAGGATGAATCGAAAAAACAGCCCGAAGATCCTTTTGCGGGCCACGCTCTGCCCATTCAGCTTTGCCGTTATATGCCTGATACTGCCTGTCTGATTGTGCAACACCGAACTCCAGTTCACCGCTTAGCACAGAATTAATGTTGTAAACCGACCCTCCTGTCGATTCTACTGTTGCTTTAATATTGTATAGTTCGAACTTTTTGTTGATCATTCTCTGGATGGCACCGCCGGTGGGATAATAGACCCCTGTAACACCTCCGGTACCTATGGTAACAAAGGTCTTAGAGGGGCGCTGAAACATGTAAAATAAAAATACTAACAAGATAACACATAAGAGAGCGATTAGCTTTTTCATAATTTCGTATCTCCCTGTTTAAAGGTTTTATATGATTGTTTGTTTCTCGGGTGAACCAAATGTGCTTGCTTAACGGTCGGCTATAATCGGAATATTTCAATTTACTTCATGACAGTTTTCTTTTTAGGTCATGTTTCTCAAGGTTACTTATTCAGAAGCAATATTCCAACTATATGAATATATTAAAGCGAAGTGTTGTGTCAAGTTTTGGATTTGGTCTATGTCGGCTGATATAGACCATGCAAACGAAACATAGGGGTTATCAAGTCTTGAACCTTAAAAGCTTGAATTTGACTACAAGCTTATCAATTTTTTAACATTAAGGGGCATGAAGAAATACAGGAAAGTAAAAGATACAACCTTTGCGACTTGTTTGGATACCTTGACATATGAAATGATTTTGTTTACATATCCTCTGTATATTGAAAAAATCGTACTGTATATAAAACTGAACCGGGGGTTATTATAACTAGTTAGCTATGAGGAGAAATTATGCGTCGTATTCTTATTTCTGTTTATCTGTTGATTTTTTTCTTTACCGGAGTTGTATGGGCAGGTGATATTGTATCCACATGGAAGTATGAAGGTGGTACAACCATGAAGTTGAGTGTTCGGGACGAACAGCACATCCGGATGGATACTGCGCCGGACAGCTATATGTTAAAGACAGGTGGTAAAACATACATGGTTCAAAAGAGTGATGAGGGTTGGAAGGCCACTGATATGGCCGAGATGGCTAAGATGATGAGTAGGTTTGCCGGAAAAAAGGCATCACCAAATATTGACGACTACACAACTAAGTATAAATATGCAGGACGTAAGGAAAAAGTCGCTGGATACAAAGGCAAAGTGTATAATGTGGAAGTCCGGGATGGTTCGGGTAAGCTGGTCTCATCAGATGAACTGGTTTTCAGCAAGAGCAAAGATATTAGACGGATAAACAAGGCTATGATGCAGATTTCATCACAGATGGGCAGCATGTTGGTGGCCGGATCCTCAAAGTCGCTGGAGGCCGCCCAAAAGGATGCGGATAAATACGGAAGCGTCATTCGTTACGGTAAAAGCATGACCCTTACGAGTGTGGAAAAACCTTCTTTAAAACTATCTTACTACCAGCTTCCAGCGGGAACTAAAAAACAGAAAATGAATATCCCTCAAAATATCCCGCAGGCTAACACTGATTCAGATAATGAAAAGAAAACAGGAGGGAAGGGTGGTTTTTTAGATGACCTGCTAAAGGATTCTTCAGATTCCGCAAAGGACGAGACTAAGAAAAACTCCTCAGAGGAAGTCAGGAAGGGTGTTAAAAAAATTTTTAAAAGCATTTTTAATTAAATCTCTTCTCATGTAGAGGCCGGTATAGAACTATAAACTCAATTGGCTAAGTTCACAAAGAACTTAGCCAATTGAGATACCTTATTTTAGAAGTTCAACAGGTATTATAATCGGGCTATAAAT
>JABHLN010000072.1 GCA_018693105.1 Desulfobacterales bacterium
CCCTGAACCTGAGACTAACAATATCGGTAATATCTTTAAAAGAAGCAAGAATACCACAATTACGGCCATCTTCATCTTTCATCAATATAGCGGTCATCTCCACGTTTCTGGTCTCGCCGCTTTTTGTGTTAATATTTATGGAATATTCAGACAGTTCTTCAGAAACCTTTGTTTCCCCGCAAAAGGAACATTTATTCCCGCATAGGGGCCCGCCAAGAGCCTCATGACAATCCCTGCCGAGAACATCATCTTTCGAGTATCCGGTTATATCTTCAGCCTTTTTATTAATATAAAAAATACGTCTTTCCATATCATGGGCAATAATACCGTCCTTGAGATTATCAAGCACACGCTCAAGATTTCTGGAGTCAGATAATATTTTTTCAATTGTTATGTCATTCATAATGGTCATGGTTATATCAACAAGATGCGATTGTCAAAAAGATTGGTGCTTATTATTATTATTTATGAGTAAAACATTGTGCTTATGAATCTTAATTTTAACAATCTAAATGGATCAGTATAAATAAAATTGTTTGTTCATTGAGATCTCTTTAATATTGTCTCATCTTTTCCAAAATCTTTATCAAACATGAATTACATCTTTTATATCCATATCATCTCTTATTCCAAAACGTGTCAAGGTAAAATCAAATTTCACCGGATCATCAGGAGAAAATTTTCTAAAACCCGAGGTTATTTCAAGAACTGTTTTCATATTTGCCTGCTTTCGTTTAGTAAGTCCCAATCCTATACTTATCCTGTGCATGTGAGTATCAAGCGGGATAAGAAGCATTGAGGGTGAAACACCGTCCCACCCGCCCGGGTCAACCTCATCTTTCCTTACCATCCATCTCAAAAAAAGGTTCATTCTTTTACATGCGCTTCCTTTTTCAGGTAAGGCAAGGAGGTGCCCCGGATCGTTATTACCATTACAAAGCTGCTGGACAAAAAAATGCATCGCGGGAAGTATAGTTTCATCATCAGGAGACAAACCAGCCTTAAAACATCCGTTAAGAGACCCATAATTTTCAATTGCTTTATTTGCACCTGAAAGAAGTGCTGAAAGATGATTACTATCCGCAAATCGATGTTTAAAACCTTTAAAGGCCTTGCAAAGTGATTTATTAGTATTGGATTCAACAAACCTGGAAGGTGAAGGACCTATGATGTCGGTCACAGTTGAAATACTTTTTAAAATCTGTGCAACTCTTCCATAAGCAAGGGATGATGCGATAAGTCCGATAATTTCCCTGTCTCTAATATCTTTGTATGAATAAAGAAATTCAAGGGGGTCAGGATGGACAAACGATTCCTTGTTATACTTTTTGTATAAGCCTTCAAGGTTGTTTTTTAATTTTCTTTCAGTCATTATTTTACCTGAAAGTCTTTAATTATAACAGCTTTTTTGATTTATCGTCTGCAATGTGGTAACGCTTATAAAATAAATACATGCTGATATCAAGTCATATTAGATATTGCCTGAATTCAAACAGTGATTTATGATTCGTAAGCTATAAAAAAAGGGGAATCATGAAAATCCTGATAATAGATGATGAACCCGATATTCGAACTTATCTCATGGCAGCCCTTGAAGACAGTGGCTACGAAACCTTTGCAGTTAAAGAAAACGAGCCTGCAACAGAGGCGATTAAAGCATATCAACCGGATTTAATAATACTGGATATCATGATGCCAAAACAATCCGGCATATCGATATACAAGGAGTTGCGGTCAAAACCCCAATTCAGCAATATACCTGTTGCAATTATCAGCGGAATGCTTCCCGGAAAAGGTTTCAAAACAGAATTCAAAAAGCTGATAAATGATAATACTATTTCTTTTCCTGAAGGGTTTATAGAAAAGCCTTTTCAATTAAGCACCTTAATAGAACTTGTTGGAAATCTTTTAAAATAGAGAAATTTCATGAATATTCCGCCCTACCTTGAAAAATGGATGGGAAAAAACCTTTTTAGTGTTGTCCCTATGGCAATAGCCGTAATAAACCCGGAATATGATCTCGTTTATGCAAACAAGGCCTTTGAATTATTGTTTGGAGAATGGGAAAACCGGAAATGCTATAAGGTATATAAACATCGAGATTCAGTATGCAGAAACTGTAAAGGGTCTGAAACTTTTAAAGATGGAATCTCAAGGGTAAATAAAGAGGTAGGTTATAATAAAAATGGAAGACTAACAAGTTACACCAATCATACAATACCTGTAGTTGATGATAATGGAGACATCCCTTTTCTTATAGAAATGGCTACTGATGTAACAGAGACAGAACAGATTAAAAAAGAGCATCAGCTTCTATTTGATCAGGTACCATGCAGCATTTTCATACTTGACAGGAATTTCCGTATAGTAAAGACCAATAAGAAAATCAGGAATACATTCGGAGACACTATCGGAATGCATTGTTACAAAGTTCTTAAAGGACTTGAGGAAAAGTGCGTCGAATGTACCGCTATGCAAACATTTACCGACGGTCAAATGCATACAGGTCATCATTTATGGCAATCAGGGACTGGGCAACCAGGGACAGAAGAGCAAATCAATTCACATGTAACAACCGTCCCTATAAGAATGGAAGACGGTGATGTTGACCTGGTCATGGAAATGGCGGTTGATATTACACAGACCATTAAACTTGAGGATGAATTAAAAGTTGCCTATACATTTATGGAATCAATGATCGAAGCATCCCTTGATGGTGTAATTGCAATGGACGCAAACGATTCCGTGATGATATTTAATCACGCAGCCAAAAAAATCTTTCAGGTTTCTGACAACAAAAAAATTACCCGTAAAGAAATAAAGTCAATGCTTCCTGAAGAATTTCTTGCACAGATATCAGCAGGACAAGGTCATGTTTACTTTCCTGAAACGGAAGTATATAGTATCAACTCAGAAAAAATTCCTGTCAGACTTATCGGTTTAAGAATTAGCGTTGAAGACAAGTCAATGGGAACAGCTATTACTATTCAAGACCTGAGAGAAATAAAGCAGCTTGAAAATGAAAAACTCGAAGCCGAAAGACTTGCCGCTGTAGGGCAGACAGTTGCAGGGCTTGCCCACGGCATAAAGAATCTTATAACCGGCCTTGAAGGCGGTATGTATATGTTAAATACCGGAATGAAAAAAAGCAGATTGGATCGTATTCAGGAAGGTATGGAAATGCTTGACAGAAATATTGTAAGGGTCGCAACCTTTGTTAAGGCATTTTTAAGTTTCTCAAAAGGAAGGGAAATAAAGGTAAACCTGAGTGATCCTGTAAGAATAGCTAAAGAGGTTGTCATGCTATATTCGCAAAGAGCCAGGGAACTGGGTATTAAGCTGATAAATGAAGAATCCGGCAGCATTTCACCAGCCCTCATGGACAGTGAAGGTATCCACGAATGTCTGACGAACCTGGTAGGAAATGCTATAGATGCCTGCAACATGAGTGAGGCAGGTAAAGGACAGCATGTTGTCGTCAGAACAATTGAAAAAGACAATGTGATTATATATGAAGTTGTTGACGATGGATGTGGGATGGATTACGAATTAAAACAAAAAGTTTTTACAAATTTCTTCACGACAAAAGGCCTTGGCGGTACCGGCCTGGGTCTGTTAATGACAAAAAAGATCATACATGAGCATGGAGGAAAAATTGACTTGGAGTCTGAATCCGGCAAAGGAACTACATTCAGGATTCTCCTTTCCCGAAGCCGTTTACCCAAAAAATCCTAAACGAAAAATATATAATAAATGCCTGATCAAAAACGTCTCATACTGTTTCTAAGTGATAGTGGGAACAATCTTCACATCATGGCTGAACACCTCGCACGGGAAATTTACCATGGTGATGTGGATTTCATAAGTGCTTCAATGAGACCTCCAAAATTAAATCCCAATACCAAAAAGGTAATGAAAGATGAAGGTATAATTATTTCGGATCATCCCCTTTTGTCACTTCCTGATATAGAGCCATTCATGTGCGATCTTATTATAACACTTGGTAATTTTAATCAGGATTCCCGCCCGAAACTGCCGGGGATGCCTCCTCACCTGCACTGGGACCTTCCCGATCCCTATCCGGACATTGAAAATGAGGTTGCATGTAAAAGTCTTAAAACAGCAATAAACATAATAAAGGATAACCTTGAAATCCTTTTTCATTCCGGCCTTATGCACGCCCTGTTTGTTACAAGACGCAACCTTGAGCTGATTCTTGATAACCTGCTGGACGGAGTAATGGCACACACTACAAGCAGAAGAATATTCTTCTTTAATAAGGCCGCTGAAAAAATAACCGGATACAAACGGTCAGACATTCTTGGGAAAGACTGCCATGATGTTTTCCCCGAAAGGTTTTGCGGAGGTGACTGTGAATTTTGTGAAAGTATTAATCGACGTACAAACAACAAAGTTTTAAAAAAAAATATTGTATTCAAAAGGCCGGATTTAAAACAACGTGTCCTGAAAATGTCGATTATGCCTCTTAACGGGACTAACGACGAAGAGGTCGGGGCTCTGCTCTCATTCAAGGATGATACGGAGCTTAACCTTCTCAAAGACAGGCTTAAACATCATCACTCTCTCGGCGCTCTTGTAGGAAAAGACCCAAAAACCCTTGAGCTGTTTGATCAGATAAGAGAGGTCAGCTCAGTTATAGTACCTGTTCTTGTACAAGGAGAAAGCGGAACCGGTAAAGAGCTTGCAGCAAATGCCATTCACGATACCGGCCAGCGTTCATCTAAACCTTTTGTTGCAATAAATTGTGGCGCTCTACCTGAAGGCATCCTGGAAAGTGAACTTTTCGGACATGTAAAAGGTTCCTTTTCCGGTGCGGTTAATGACCGGAAGGGACGATTTGAGCTCGCCCATGAAGGAACGATCTTTCTCGATGAAGTGAGTGAACTGTCCCCCGCTATGCAAGTGAAACTACTTAGAGTTCTCCAGGAACAAAAATTTGAGCGTGTAGGCGGTGAAAAGTCAATACAAGTGGATGTTCGTATAATCAGCGCCACAAACCAGAACCTGATGAAACTTGTGGATAGAAAAAAATTCCGTCGTGATCTTTACTACCGGTTGTGTGTGATCCCAATCATAATACCCCCTCTTAGAGAAAGACGCCTTGACATTCCCATGCTTGTGGAACATTTTCTTGAAGTAACTGCATTAGAGATAAACCGACCGGTTTTAACACCTTCAAATGCATCACTGGATCTACTAGAAAGTTATGCATGGCCGGGAAATGTGAGAGAACTTCGCAATGCTGTGGAGTATGCATATGTAAAATGCCGTACCGGTCTTATTGAAATCAGGCACCTCCCATTGGAAATTGTTAATCATAAACAAAAAATCATGAATAAACCAGGTCCATCATTAAAAGTAAAAAAGGAAAAGATTCTTATTGCGCTGGCCAAAACCGAAGGCAACAGAAAAGAAGCGGCAAAACTGCTCGGCATAGGTCGTGCAACTCTATACAGATATCTGGATCTTTACGGGTTAAAATAAGAAACATTTTAAATTATGATGAAATCGTAAACGATCAACTCGGGATGGCAAAGTAAAAAGTTCAAGATCAAGGCGCCGCAAATCACGAGGAATGAGGCGTACTTAGCGTACGCCCCAATGACGAGGGGTGCAGCGCAACGCAGATATTGGACTTTTTACGAAGCCATCAAATTATAAAGAGGTGTAAAATAAGATGTACGACTTAATAACAGGTCCTTTACTATGGTTCAGTTTTATCGTATGCATCGGCGGTGTGATCATACGGCTTGTATATCTTTTCAGCCTCAGCAGGGTAAAAGACAGGGTTCTTTACAATCACGCCGATGCCGGCTGGGGTTTAAGGTCGCTGTTTCACTGGCTGATTCCATTTGCGGGGAGCGCCATGCGAATGCAGCCTGTATTTACTTTTATGGGATTTGTATTTCATCTGTCTTTATTATCCGTGCCCTTGTTTTTAAGTGCTCACAATATTTTATGGGATGAAAACTTTGGTATAAGTTTATGGAGTATGCCGGACAGGCTAGCTGATATACTATCTGCTGTAACTATCATATCAGGATTGTTCCTATTTTTAAGGCGACTTTCACGCCCTGAGGTTCGTATATTATCTGAAGTACGGGATTACATTCTGATCATTATCACAATACTTCCTTTCATAACCGGATTTTTAGCATACCGGCAATGGGGGCCCTATGAAACGATTTTCATCATGCACGTACTTTCCGGTGAAATGCTTCTCATATTGATACCTTTTTCGAAACTTTCACATATGATACTTTTTTTCTTTACCCGCCTTTTTATAGGTTTTGAAATGGGAGGAAGAAGGGGGGCTCGATCATGGTAGATACAGTAGAATTAAACAAGCTTCTCGATGAATATGACAGCGCAAGGATAAAGACATGGCTGAACATCTGTTCCAGGTGCGGCTTATGCGCGGAAGGCTGTTTCTATTTTCTTTCGCATAATCGTGATCCAAAGTTGAGTCCCGCCTATAAAGTAAAAAAAACTCTGGGTGAAATGTACAGGAAAAGAGTGAAAGCGGACGACAGGTTCTTTAAAGAATGTTATGAAATTCTATGGTTTCAATGCACACTCTGTAAAAGATGCTCTCTTTACTGCCCCTTTGGTATAGATATAGCTTCAATGATGTCCATCGCCAGAAATATCTGTATGTCACAAGGTGTATCACCTGAAAGGCTTATAGAATTTACCGAAAACAGCCGGAAAAGCGGCAACCATATGGGGCTTCCCTCTGAAGAACTTATCGAGGTCTGTGAATGGATGGTTGAAGAGACAGAAGACGAGTATAGAGGCGTAACTATTCCCATCGATAAGCAGGGGGCAAAGTATATGTATACAATAAATCCCCGTGAAGTTGTTTTTTATCCCCAGGACATAGGAAATGCCGCGGTCATATTCTCCATTGCAGAAGAGAACTGGACAATCCCTTCATTCGGATGGGATTGTACTAACCTCCCCATGTTTGCAGGCGACCGGGCCATGGCGGCAAAGTCAGTAGATAATGTCTACAAAAAAGCACAGGAACTTGATGCTGAAAAAATTCTGATAACAGAATGCGGCCATGCATATCGTTCACTTGCGTTCGAAGGACCTTATATGACGGGACAGTCAGACGGCAAGCCCCCTGTAGATGTTATTCATTATGTTCAACTTATTGATGAATACCTTAAGGAGGGGCGTCTTAAAATCGATCCTGAAAAAATTATTAAAGAGCCGATAACATACCAGGACCCATGCAATGTCTCACGAAATGGCGGTCTTTGGGAAGAAGCCAGAAATATTATTAACTACCTTGCTGAAGACTTTAGAGACATGACTCCAAATCGTGATCATAATCATTGCTGTGGAGGGGGTGGAGGCATAATGCCCATGGGACCTGACTTCAAGCCCGGAAGAATGAAGGCCGGCCGCATAAAAGCAGAGCAAATACGGGAGACCGGGGCAAAAATAGTCATAGCCCCCTGTCACAACTGTTTTGACCAGATACAGGACCTTGGAGAAAAGTACGAACTGGATATAAAGGTTTTCTCTTTCAAGGAACTTCTATTAGAAACAATGATAATACCTGAAAAATTCAAACCGGACGGAAAAGCTAATGAGAAGGATTAATTATACATTTATAATAAAATGGGGCCTGTTGATTCTTACCTTATTTTTCTGGATAACTCCCGGAATGTCTCAGGAAGACAGAATTATAATGAATCATGAAGAACTCGGTATACATTCAAGGCCTTTAGTAATTTTCCCCCATAATGATCATGAGGGGCTTACCGAATGCATTCGATGTCATCATGACTATGATGAGTATATGACAAACATCGGCGGAGATGAAGGTAAATGTTCTGATTGTCATCAGGCAACTCCAGGGTCAAATCCCATAAACCTTACAAAAGCAATTCACATTCAGTGCAAAAGCTGTCATATGAAATCAGCAAAAACAAACGTTAATAAAGGCCCGGTAATGTGCGGCCAATGTCATATTCGATAATCCTCTATGAATATAGAATTAATGTTTCCCACAAATAATCACTTCACAAAAGTTTGCTGTGATCAATTTCCAAATCACTTCCATTCTGGCGTTAAACCCACCATAAACCTTTTCCTCTTATTGACGTAAAAGTCCCTAAGAAGTGCCATTTTAGAATTGAGACTCATAAAAAGCCAACTCGTATTGATACTACCTGGTAAAATCAAACCGTGTTTCGTGTCTCAAGATAGTCCCGATTTCACAGAATGAGACACGGAAACTATACAATCCTACTATATAGCCTATGTTATAAACATATTATGACTTATTCACCCCTTTAATCTTGTGAGACACGCGAATTACAATCAAAATACATACGAAACCATATATTACTGTTTTCTTTTACTATATTATACATATGTTGGCCTTTGTAAATCTGGCATAAATAATGCTTTTATATTTTACACCTTCATGTCTCATATAATTCAGGATTAAATATGACTGAAAAAGCACCAACCGAAATATCGGACCGTAATCTAAAAAAGGTAATTACAATCTGCTACGAAATGCTTGAACTTTCAGACCATGGGGATAAATTTCGCCATGATGACAGATGTGGTGTGGTTTATGGGACGTTAAGGGACGCAGCATATAAAATCAGACAAATTGCAGAGCAGGAACTCACACGCCATAGAGAAAGAAATAAGAATACTACTTAAATAAAGTGAAAAGATAAAAAATAACTTTGCCAGTAGTTTATTGAAATATGAGTTTAAAATACAAATTTCCCATAGCCGGCCTTACGATAAAGGCCATTACTCAAAACCAAACAACTTAAGGGAAAAGATTATGAGCGAAAAGAAAAAAATTCTGATCGTGGATGATGAGCCTGATGTATTAACCTATTTAACCGCTCTTTTTGAGGATCACGGGTATGAAGCAATTACAGCACAAGATGGTATCACAGGGTTTGATCTTGCCAAATCGGAAAAACCGGACCTTATCACGCTTGATATAACTATGCCTGATCAATCGGGAGTTCGAACATACCGTTATTACAAAGGAAATGATGAGCTAAAGGGTATTCCGGTAATTATTGTTACCGCTATTGGCGATTCCATGAAAAGCTTTCTTAAAAAACTTGCAGGGTTCCCAGAACCGGAAGGTTTTATGAACAAGCCCATAGATGAAGACCAGCTGATTGGAATGGTTGCAGACCTTTTGAACAAAAGCTGAGACAACAACCTGAAATATAATCAATAACTTTTTTCAAAAAGCATTTTGAATAAAAGGAGAATGGAATGTCCACATCAATCTATTTAATAACTTATCTGTCTATCATTATATTTATGGCGGTTATAGTAAAGCGGATCATTCATTATGTCTCGAATCCGCTTCATGTAAGATGGGAGCTATACCCTGTTGCACACGAAGGGGAAAGAGCCTCATATGGAGGGGGTTACCTTGAAGAAGTGGACTGGTGGGAAAAAGAAAGAGAATTTTCACTCATCGGAGAACTTAAGGTAATGATCCCAGAAATACTTCTACTAAAGGCAGTATGGGAACATAACAGGTCTTTGTGGTTCGTAACTTACCCGTTTCATTTAGGACTATATCTGATTGTAGCTTTTTTAGGTCTTCTGGTTTTTGGAGCAATTGCACAATTATCCGGTTTCTCATTAAGTGAAGGGGGTCCCTTATTAAAGGCTGTAGCCGCATTAACAAATCTTGTAGGTCCCATTGCTTTCATACTGTCCGTAATTGGTTCCGCAGGACTGATATATAAACGCATAACCGATCCAGGTCTTAGAAACTACACTACTTTTGAGCATTTCTTTAACCTGGGACTGTTTATTTTAACGATAGGAACTGCAATTCTTACATGGCTTTTTACCGATCCGACCTTTGCCGTATCACGAACATTCATTGCAGGCCTCATCAGTTTTAAAATGACGCCAATCAACAGTTCCGTTTTTCTTCTTCAGGCATTACTGGCAGCTTTTACCCTGGCTTATATACCAACAACCCATATGTCTCATTTCTTCATGAAATACTTCCTTTATCACGACATAAGATGGGGTGATGAACCAAATATAAATTCACCGGAAACAGATAAAAAAATCGGAGTGGTTCTTAATTATCCTGTCACCTGGTCCGCCCCTCATATTGCAGGTCACGGCAAAGAGACCTGGGCCGAAGTAGCCACATTTAACCCGACTGCCGAACCGGAAAAAGTAAAGGAGGAAGTCCATGAGCAAAAAGAAGATGATTAAAATAACCGACATAAGCAAAAATACTGATAAATTAGCCAGTGTGGCAAATGAGGATTTAATGCCCCTACCTGCTGATTTTGAGGAAAAAGAATGGGATAAGATTCCCGAAAGTACCAGTGAAAAATATGCATGTATTCTTGATGACCTTAATATTCTTCAAATACCTAAACCTTTAACAAAAGAAGATGAAGAAGATCTGGTTAATAAATTCATAGACGGCATGCGCAAACTTTTCTCAAAAGAAGACAACTGGACATTTCTTACCATACTTGAAACAACCATGGAGCATTGTGCTAAGTGCAACACTTGTTCTGAATCATGTCATCTGTTCGAGGCAAGTGGTGAAAATGAAATGTACAGGCCGAATTATCGCACTGAAGTATTTCGGCGTATCTATAAAAAATATATAAAAGAAGAACCTTTTGCAAAGTGGAGAAGCGGGGATATAGACCTTAACTGGAGAACCGTAGTACGCCTGGGAGAACTCGCATATAGATGTAATATATGCAGACGCTGTGCACAAACATGTCCCATTGGAGCGGATAATGCACTTGTCGCCCGGGAAATCAGGAAAATATTCAGCCAGGAAATGGGAATCTCAACCCCGGAACTTCATGAGAAAGGTTCCATGTATCAGCTGAAAATCGGTTCTTCTACACAGATGAACCAGATAGTAGTAAAGGACAATGTGGAATTCATCGACGAAGATTTCTCCGATGAAACAGGTTATCAATTTGAAACACCATGGGACGTAGAAGGTGCGGACATACTTCTTATTCATAATGCCGGTGAAATCATGGCCTGGCCTGAAAACATTGCCGCATTTTCAATAATCTTCCAGGCTGCCGGCATATCTTGGACATTGTCAAGTGATCTGGCTGCCTATGACAGTATCAATTATGGTGTTTTTTATGATGATGTTCAGTTTGCAAGAACAGCTATTCTTCAGGCCCAGGCCGCCCAGAAACTAGGAGTAAAGAAAATCATGCTGGGCGAATGCGGCCATGCACATAAGGCCTTGACCGTCATTGCCGATCGTGTATTGCCCGAGCCCCTTAAAATACCCCGGGAAAGCTGCTTCCCATTGCTCAGGGATATTGTAATGTCAGGAAAAATAAAATTTGATCCGGAAAGAAATAATTTCCCGGTTACACTTCATGACCCCTGTAATATTACTAGACTTATGGGGATAATCAAACCTCAAAGAGAAATAGTGGAAAAACTATGCCCGCAATTCAGGGAAATGCATCCCCATGGTCCCTTTAATTACTGCTGCGGCGGGGGCAGTGGATATGCAATTATGACGCGCAATAACATCCCGGAATGGAGATTCAAAATTGCCGGCAGGAAAAAGCTGGAACAGATTCTAAACGCATTTTCAGACTGCAGGGGGCCTGAAACTAAAAAATATGTATGCGCTCCATGTTCTAACTGTAAAGGTCAGATGAGAGATATGTTTGAAAGATATGAACTTCTCGAAAAAGAACAACTAACATACAGCGGTCTGGTAGAGCTAATCGTAAATGCTATGGTAGATGTAAAGCCCGGTTTTATTAAATGGGAAGAAGATTATTAAATTCGAACAAGTAATAAAGTTAAATAGAAGTAAATAAGGGATGCATTATTTTTCCAAAAGACCTTAAGTCTTTAAAATATGGAGCAGAACAATGGCTGCATCATCTGAAAAAAGAATTCTTGTCGTAGATGATGAACCGGATGTTCGAAATTTTCTGTTTGCATGTATAGAAGATGCCGGTTTCCTTGTGGAGTCTGCTGTTAACGGTGTAGAAGCTCTGGAAAAAATCAAAGTAAACACACCCGACCTGATGACTCTTGATATGGTCATGCCCAGAAAATCAGGAATCAGCCTCATGCGTAAATTAAGAAGTAATGAAAAATGGGCAACAATTCCTGTAATAGTTATTACTGCACATGCCCATGATGAATTTGGAAGTGAAGACATACAAGCCTTAAAGGCCCTCCCGGAAAGTCATCGTCCAAAGTACACCATGGAAAAACCGGTAACACCTGAAATTCTTGTCAAAACCATTTGTGAAATTCTCGAGGTTGAACCTGATTCCAATCAGCAGATAATAGCAAAGCAAAAATTCGGGTACCGTGAAGATATTATCGATATTATCAAAGATACCGATGAGGAAACCCTGAAAAAAATTAGTGAAATGCTAAATAAAAAATAATATCATACTGAATGTATCTTATGGAAAAATCAGATAAGTTTTACAGCAATATAATTGATCTTCTCCCTGTCTATCTTTCCATCCAGAACAAGGAACTTAAGATAATTTACGCGAACCGCGAGTTAAAAAAAGATTTTGGAGAGGTCACAGGTAAGTTGTGTCATATTGCATATAAAAACTCATCAAAAAAGTGTGCAAACTGCCCGGTTGAAAAGACATTTAAGGATAATAAAGTTCATATAGGTGAGAAAACAGTACAGATTCCAGGTGGAAAGACATCTCAGCTACTCATATACTCCGCCCCTTTTTATGACAATTCAAATAATGAGCTGGCTGTAATGGAACTGGCAACTAATATAACCAAGGTAAAGGAACTTCAAGCTGAATTAACAGGGTTGGGGCAGTCATTGGCAATGATGTCTCACGGCATTAAAAACATCATGGAGGGAATTCAGGGAGGAGCTTATGTTATAGATGAAGGAATCTACGATGAAGACTGGAATCTTGTTAAAAAAGGCTGGCCGATAGTAAAGAATAACCTTATCGACATATCAGGAATCGCTCAAAATGTTCTTTATGCATCAAAAAAAAGGACTATCAGGCTCGAAAAAGTATTTCCAGCAGATATTGTGAATCATTCAATAAACCACTTTCAGGGGAAAGCGGATTCTCATGGTATCAAACTTAAACCTGAAATCAACCCGGATCTCTCACCTGTTGAGCTTGATTATTTCTCTATACGAAGGATGCTTAATAATCTTGTTGCAAATGCAATTGACGCCTGCAGCAAAGACCGTAAAAAGAAAAGCCACGAAATTATTGTAAGGGCTGATATATACAATGAACTGCAGTTTAAATTTGAAGTTGAAGATAACGGAACGGGTATGGAAAATTCCATGCAGAAAAAGATTTTTGGTCAGTTTTATTCTACGAAGGGAAGTGAAGGTACAGGTATAGGCCTTGCTGTAGTTAATAAAATTGTAAAAGAGCATAACGGAAAAATTGAGGTGGATTCAGAATCCGGTAAAGGAAGCATATTCAGAGTCATTCTTAGAATGTAGTCTGATAATTCTGTAAAAAATGTTTTACCTGAATAAAACAAGAAAAGGAGGTTGTCATGGAAAAGAAAAAGAAGATTGTTATGATTGATGATAACAGGGATTTTCTTTTTACAGTTGGAACCTTTCTGGAAAGAAACGGATATATTGTTGCAACTGCTGATGAAGCTGAAGCAGGTCTTAAGCTTGTAAAACAAGAAGCTCCTGACCTGATCCTTCTTGACGTTATGATGGAAATGCTGTTTTCAGGTTTTGAGATATACAGGCAATTGCGTATTGATCCTGACCTCAAGGACATTCCAATTATCGGCATATCCGGCATTGCTGATGAAATAAATGTAAAATACGACGGTTCGAGTGATAATGAATATTTTAATCCTGAAGAATTCCTGGAAAAACCTGTAGATAATGAACTTCTTCTTAAAAAAGTCGAAAAAGTGCTTGGAATAACAAAGCCTTGATTCATAGACAGATAATAGACAGATGATGGTAAACATTAACCATATTTAGCCAATATCCTTTCCAAAGGAGATGGTTTTGATATGTTAATGCATTGAATAGTCAAAATATATTTAACAAAAGTTTCACACCTCTGATTTAAAATAAAATCATAAATACAGCACGATAATAACAACTACGATTTATTTCACTTTAACACACCCGCAGAAAATACCCTATAAGTATCTTTTATTATTTAAGATATTGTATCTTTTTAAATCTTTTTTATATAATAGCATTGACAACAAGAGAAACAATACTATATTTGAACATATATTCATATATTAAAAAAGGGTGGGATAATGAGTTCTAAAAAATTATTAAATGAACAAAGAAATGAAGATATCTGCGACGTTCGAGTAATTCATATGGATAAAATTAACCGGGCTCGCTCAGAGGAAATACCTGAAAAATTTCTTGAGCGTATGACAATGACATATAAGATTCTCGGTGACCCGACCAGGCTTAGAATACTCATGGCTCTTAAAGACAATGAGATGTGTGTTTGTGATCTTGCTGCATTTACCGGACTGACGGAATCTGCAGTTTCCCATCAGTTGAGAAGATTAAGAGACCTCTCCTTTGTAAAAAAAAGAAGGGATGGACAAATCCTCTATTATTCTATTGATGACAAACATATTAATGAACTTGTTGAAGTAGGTCTTACACATGTTAGTGAATATTTCGGGGGATAACAAATGACAAACTTTATAATAAACTCACTGATGTCCACATGGGACCTTCTAATGGATTCATCGGTTTACATGATCGCAGGGCTCATATTCAGCGGTATTATTCATGTATTTTTAAGCCCTGATACTATTTCAAACCATCTTGGGAAAGGGCGGTTTATTTCAGTCATAAAGGCTGCTGTCCTTGGTATACCGTTGCCGCTTTGTTCATGCGGTGTTTTGCCAACGGCTGTATCTTTAAAAAAACAGGGTGCAAATAACGGTGCAACAACAGCATTTCTTATATCTACACCTGAATCAGGAGTAGATTCCATATCCGTTACCTATGCACTCCTTGACCCTATTATGACAATTGCAAGACCGGTTGCAGCGTTCATCATGGCGACTATTGCAGGTATGACGGAAAATTTATTTAATTATTCCGAAGGAAAAAATATTGTTACTCCCGATATGCCCGATATACCTGATAACCCTGGATGCTGCACTGACAATGACGGCTGTCTATCAAAGGCAGAAGAAAACACATCATTTATAAAAAAAATAACTTCTGGTATAAGATACGCCTTTACGGATGTATGGGACGATATGGCTGGATGGTTCTTCATAGGGTTATTAATAGCAGGTATTATTACAGCACTTATACCGGAAGAACTTATCAACCGTCATTTGGGAGGTGGGCTTTCTTCCATGTTGTTAATGCTTATTGTGGGAATTCCACTTTATATATGTGCAACTGCTTCTACGCCTGTTGCAGCCGCATTGATCATGAAAGGTGTAAGTCCCGGAGCCGCACTGGTTTTTCTCCTTGCAGGCCCGGCTACAAACATTACTTCCCTTACAGTCCTCACTGGTATTCTCGGTAAAAGGACAACAGCTATTTATCTTGGATCTATTGGTCTGTTTTCTATAATCTTCGGTCTTCTTGTTGATAAAATTTACCTTCTAATGAACATATCCCCACAGGCAATAGTCGGAAGTGCATCGGAAATTATTTCTCCCATGTTCCAGCTTGCAGGAGTCATAGTCCTTCTTTGTATCTCGATTAAACCTTTAACGGGGAATATTAAATCAGTATTGATTCAAAATATAAAAAGAATGTCCCGCAATAGAAAAAATACAGAATCAGGTGAAAATTCCGATGACATTACTTCCCGTACCGGTTCTACATGAGGGTGCTCAAAAGAATCAGTCTGATTCAATTAGAAGCTATCTCAAAATAAATCTAAGTGCCCCTGGCGGCGTTACAAAGCAGCTCAAAATGCTCACATACTAACTGTATGCTCTGCTTTCTC
>JABHLN010000073.1 GCA_018693105.1 Desulfobacterales bacterium
TCTTGTTAATGATGTAATGTTTAAGGGCACCTTCCTATGCAGCAAATATGTTATCCCTCACATGATCAGTAAAAAATACGGTAAGATTGTTAATACCGGTTCCATTTCAGCCAGGGGGCAGAAGTGGAACGCGACCTACTCTGCCGTTAAAGCCGGTATACACGCCTTCACCCTTGCCATGGCTAAAGATGTCGGTGATCATAATATTAATGTCAATTGCGTCGCTCCTGGAAACGTGCTGACGGAAATGTCTGAAAAAGCGGTCAGAGATTATTCCAGGGGCAGTGTGGATGTAGATAAGTATTTTAGTGACGCCTGCAAACGTGCTCATATTCTAGGGGAGAAAATACTTCCTAAAGATATTTCTGATACAGTACTGTTTTTATGTTCTGAAGAAGCAAGAAATATCAATGGAAGTGTTATTTATGTTGATGGTGGTTATTTAACTATATAAAATTAAATAAATTATTTATGGGGAATAGCAAAATTCTGAAGAAGTACAAATATTTATAATATTTTGAGCTGTCAATTTATTATAAGAAAGTATTTCAAAATTATATAAATATGAATTTATCTTCATTGTTGATCATAGATCAACATTACATGATAAAATCTTTTACAATTTTCCATCATCACTTTCATTTAAATCACATATAATAAGTATCTCTTCATATAATTAATAAGTTATTTTTAGTAAATTTTTTATTAAATAATTTCAAAGTTATAGAATCAAGTTTATATTTACCAACACGAAGGTCTTACTCCTCCTTACATAAAATCAACTATCAATAGAGCGGTTTATATAATTAATTTTTTTAAAATCCTACAAATTTAATTAAACATGACTCCTTCCTTCACTTGACTTTTTTTAATGAAAAATATAAAGGTCCATCAAACGTTGGAAGCTTTCAATGGAATTTAAATAATAGACCTTTTATAATTAAGGAGAAAAATCTATGACACAACTAATTGCAGACCGGAGAGATATTGAATTTGTATTATATGAGATGCTTGATATTGAAGGTTTATGTAATCATGAAAGATTCAATGAATTTAATAAAAGAACAATTAATATGATGATAAACGAGGCGTTTAATCTGGCGATAAAGGAGTTTCTCCCTGCAAATAAAGAGGGTGATAAAACAGGTTGTGAATTCGAAAACGGTAAGGTTGAAATACCAGATTCTTATCACCGCGCTCTTGATCTATATACCGAAGGAGAATGGGTCCAACTTGCAGATCCAGGTTGTCCTGGTGTTGTAGGGATGATAACCAATGCATTGTTTTTCGGTGCATGTTCAAGCATTATGATGTACCCCGGTCTTTCATACGGCACAGGACTTCTTATAAAAGGAATTGGCGGCGAAGATATTGCAAACCGTTTTTCTAAAAAAATGCTTGCAGGCAAATGGGGAGGAACGATGGTTCTCACTGAACCTGATGCCGGGTCAGATCTTGGCGCACTTACCACATCTGCAAAAAGGAATCCAGACGGCACATATTCAATCTCAGGCAACAAGATATTTATTTCCGGTGGTGAACAGAATTATCATGAAAATATTATCCACGCCGTTCTTGCAAGAATTGAAGGGGCTCCTGAAGGAACTAAAGGGATATCCCTTTTTATTGTTCCCAAAATCTGGGTAAATGAAGATGGAAATCTCGGTGAAACGAATGATGTTGTATGCACCGGCATTGAAGACAAAATGGGTTTGAAGGGAAGTTGTACATGTTCCCTTACATTCGGAGGCAACGGGAAGTGCCGGGGAATTCTTCTTGCCGGCAGCGATCCTGAAGATGGCGACGACGAGGGTGAAGGTTTAAAAGGAATGTTCAACTTGATGAACGGTGCAAGAATCAATGTCGGTGCACAAGGTTATGCAATTGCAAGTTCAGCCTATTTATATGCATTGGATTATGCTCGAAAGAGAGTACAGGGTAAAAATCTGGAAAAAATGAGAGATGAAGACCCTTCAGTTCCGATTATAGAACATCCTGATGTCCGCCGCATGCTTATATGGATGAAATCTCATGTAGATGGAATGAGGAGTCTTATTCTTTACGTTACAAACCTGACTGATCTGATTGAAATTTCCGATGATGATGATGAAAAAACCAGGTGCCAGGGAATAATTGATTTTCTTATACCCATTATAAAGGCTTACTGCACAGACAAGGCGTTTGAAGTAAGTGCCCAGGCAGTACAAATATACGGAGGTTATGGTTATACAAAAGAGTATCCTGTGGAAATGCTTCTCAGGGATAGTAAAATATTCAGTATCTACGAAGGCACAAATGGTATTCAGTCCCTCGATCTTCTTGGAAGAAAGCTTGCTATGAAAAAAGGGAAAGCCTTTATGGACTTTCTTGAAGAGATTAAAAAAGCGACAACAAATGCAAAAAATAATGCAAACCTTGAAGACCAGGCAATAAAACTTGAAGCAGCAATAGATAAGATAGCCACAGTAGCAATGCATCTTGGAACAAAAATCATGCCGAAAAGTATCTCAGCAGGTTTTTCATTCTCAAAACCATTCCTTGATGCTACCGGTGATATTGTAATGGCATGGATGCTCCTTTGGAGATCAACCATCGCATCACAAAAGATTGAAGGCGCATCTAAAAAAGATGCCTCATTTTATGAAGGCCAGATCAAGTCTGCTGAATATTACATTTACTCGGTAATACCTGGAACAATGGGCTCACTTGATGCAATAATAAATGGAAATGACGCCATAGTTACCATGTCGGATGAGGCGTTTGGATAGCTATTAAGATTTAATCACTTATAGGGGAAGGATTTAAACGTCCTCTATAAGTGATTTATTGGATAGCATAAAGGGCGATGTGCTATTCATCAATTTCTTTTTTCTATCTAATAGTTTCAGGATACATTTTTATTATCCCATGTTTGGTTATTATATGATCAGGAGTGTAAAAGATTATCTTAATAATTGATGAACTCGTAAAAAGTATAACCGATGGCTAAGTAAAAACCTTAATGTACAAGGCTCAGTGGTTGACCAGGAGTGAAGGCATACATACAGTATGTCGAACTTCTGATCAACCGCTATAACGCAGTAGATGAAGACTTTTTACGACGCCATCAATAATTAACTCAACTTAAGAAACATGATGTAACGCATTTATTATATCTTATCTTATTTTTATAGAAGAATCGCTGACCACGGGTCACTTTAGAATCTTGTATTAATTATTACCCAGAACCTCTCGTATTTTTTTTGCAATTTCACTCAATAGCACCGGTTTCATAACTAATCCACGAATACCAGTCGCCGCTGCTTTCGCATTATCCATCTTTGTACTATATCCGGTACAAATTATTATAGGGATATCAGATCTTATTTCTAAAAGTTTTTGTGAAAGCTGATCACCTGTCATGTCTGGCATGGTCATGTCGGTAATAACAAGATCAAATTTATCAGGTACATCACGAAAAGTCTCCAATCCTTTAATACTGGAGGTTCTCTCTGTAACTTTATAACCTAGTTTTTCCAGCATAAGTTTTTCAATTCGAACAATCGGTTCTTCATCATCTACAAGAAGAATTCGTTCCGTACCTCCGGGAACCGCTTCATCTAAACCTGTTCCCTTTATTTCTACTCTTGATTTTATTACAGGTAAATAAACATGAAATTTGGTTCCCTTTCCCTGCTCACTGAAAACTCTGATATCCCCATCAAAACTTTTAACAATACCATGGACAACGGCAAGCCCAAGCCCGGTGCCTTTACCATTTACCTTTGTGGTAAAATAAGGTTCAAAAATACGGCTAATCACAGCCTCATCAATGCCCTGGCCATTGTCACCCACGGTAAGGCATACATATACCCCGGGAGGAATTGACATGTCTGTTAATTCATCAGATCCTAATTCAACTTCTTTTAAGATAACCTGCAGTTTTCCACCCTCATCCTCCATAGCATGATAAGCATTAGTCATCAGATTCATAGCTACCTGATGTAGCTGGGACTCATTCGCAATAACCCATCCGCATTTGTTGCTTATGTGCTGATTTATTTCAATAGTTGTCGGAAGAGATGATCGGGTAAGCTTTAAAACTTCTTTTATAATATTTTGAACTTTCAACGGCTTAAGTTCATGATCAGATTGGCGACTGAAAACTAGAATTTGCTCAACCAAATCTTTTGCACGTAAACCTGCTTTTAGTACCTCTTTCAAGTTTTCATGTTGTTCGGAACCATTTGGTGCGTCATCAATAGATAATTCAGTACAAAGAAGAATTGGAAAAAGGATATTATTAAAATCATGAGCAATACCTCCGGCAAGAGTACCTATGGATTCCATCTTCTGGGATTGTTGAAGGAGGTCTTCCATTTTTTTTTTGTCGGTAATGTCAGCGAAAACGGTAGCAAATTGGTTTGGACCAGGCCGGAAGGTAGTTAACTCTAAGTGTTTGCCTAATACGTTCGTGTAGTTTTCAAAAAAGATCGGCTCACCTGTCAATGCAACTTTACCGAAGATTTCTATCCAGTAGTGTTCTGTGTCGGGAGCAATTTCCAGGAGGGTTTTACCCACAATATCTTCACTTTTCAGACCGGTTATGTTTTCAAATGCCGGGTTAGTTGCAAGATAGCGGAAATCAATAGGATTACCAGCAGTGTCACATATAATTTCACACAATGCGAAGCCGTTTAACATCTTGTGGAACAGCATTTGATAGTCTTCTTCGACCTGACGATGGGCGGTTATATCTCTGTATATTGTCAATTTAGAAATTGATCCGTCTGTATGAAATATTGGCGAGTTGGAAATGTTATACGTTTTACTATCCAGGGGGTTAATAATTTCTGTTTTGACATGCTCTCCCTTCATTACACTTTCATGGACGCACCATGAACATTTTTCATCTATCCCATACATCACCTTATGGCATAATTTTCCAATGGCCTCATATCCTATTCTTTTGATCATAGCAGGGTTCATATAATCTACGCGAAAATCAGGTGAGCAAATATATGCTGAGTCCTCCATAGCTTCCATCATAGAACGATAATTTTCCTCACTCTCACGTAATGCATCTTCTGCAAATTTCCGCTCCGTTATATTTCGAGTATTTCCCTGAATATATATTGGTTTCCCTTCATCGTCTAATATTAACTTCCCGGAGATTTCGCAGGGTACCTCTTTACCGTTTTTGTGAAAAAAAATAGTTTCAAATATCGCATTCATCCTGTTTGGTGTTTCTTCTAAAACGCTCGAAAATATTGACTGTATTTTTTCCAATTCATCTAAAGGAGAATGTTCAGATAGTTTACTTCCGATAAATTCTTCTGGTGTATATCCTAATAAAGGTAAAATAGATTGATTTATATAAGTAAATTCCAAATCAAGATTCATCTGCCAGACAATATCAACTGTATTTTCTGCTAACAAACGATGCCTTTTCTCACTTACCCGAAGAGCCTCTTCGGTACTCTTTATATCAGTAATATCTCTGCCATTAACTATATAACCTGATATTATACCAGACTCATCTAAATATGGAGTATGGGTAATATCAACAAATCTTTTACCTAAATTCTGGAAATCGACCAATCTTTGATACCTTACGATTTCACCTTTAAGACACCGGTCGATCATCGGTTTTTGATTCTGCTCAAAAAACTCATTCCCGAACAACTCCGGAACAGTGTGCCCAAGTATATCTTCATATTTTTTACCTATATTTCTCACATATGTATCATTCACAAGCTGATAACGATAGTCTCTGTCTAAAAGAGCTAAATAATCGTTCGATTCTTTAAAAATCTGCTTATACAATTTCTGTTCCATCACAGCTTGTTTTAATATTAAATTTTCTTCTTCAAGCTTTTTTATCTTTTTTCCCAATTCTTTATATAATTGTTTTTGCACCATTACAAAAATCTCCCATCCTAATAAAATAGGAATGATTCAAACGGTTATAATGTTAAGAATCTTGTATTAAAATAGAATTGGCTGAAATCTTTCAGCTATGCAAGTTGATAATCAAACTGGTTTATGAAAATATTTTAGTTTATTTATTATGTGAGTATTTGGTGTGTTTCTTAATTTATAATATTAAAAATATCAGTGTGTCAAGTGATACGGCTATTCAGAGATTCTGTTGATTTTCTAAAAGGATAATATATTATTGATTCCGGAGATTAATTTATCTATTTCAATCGGCTTTGTAAAGTAATCAGCACAATATAACCCGCAGGCTTTTTCCTTTGGTTCATTCTGATCTAAAGCAGTCATCATAATAACAGGAATTGCAGTGGTTTTCATATTCTCCTTGAGTATTGTCAAAACATCAAAGCCGTCTAATCCCGGCATCATTATATCTAAAATTATTAAATCAGGCTTTTTGCGACGAGCTAATTTAATACCGGCTTTCCCATTTGTCGCATTAAAAACCTTAAATTTTTTTATCAACTCTAAATTGAATTTCAAGAAATATCCGAAGTCTTTCTCGTCATCAATTATGAGAATTTTCTTTCTTCCCCCCACAATACATTCCTTTTACATTTTATCTGAATCCAATGTTATCGCGTTATATTTTATTGTTTCAAAATATTATAAATTAATATGCGTTAAATTGGGTCTGAGAAATCATACCGGTTAGCAGTATAACTCCAATTGCTTTTAAAACAGATATTAAAAAGAATTAAATTCAAGATACTACATACTCTATTTTTTATTAAAATTGAATACTTTAATATTACCTGTTTTTTGACAGTGTAAAACTGTCTAACTTTGATGTTTTGGAGATAAATCATACTAATTCAATATATTATAAAATCGCGAAAACTGAATATATAATAAATACCGAAAAAAATTTGTTTTAAGTGGCTTATATAGAATTATGTACCGGCATGACCATAAAAATTATTGACTAAAATATATCTACTAATATACATTCACCTTTAAAATAACATGTAGTTCGCTACCTGCAATTAGGAGGCAATCTATCATATCTTTTGTATTATGAAATAGATATAAAGATTGGTTTCATTAGCATTTGCATTGATTACGGTTTTGGGATAAGAATGATTATCAATATAATTTAAAATTTCAGTTTTACTACAATATATATCCAGAAGGAGTTATAATGTTAGAAAAAAAATTATCATCTCTTGAAGAAATTCGAGAATATGAAAAAACACCCCTTGATGACAGACTTACATTTAATAATACTTATGAAATGATAAAACAGGGAGCTTCAAGAAATCCCGATGCTCCCGCAATCAGTTTTTTCATGTCAGGCGATAAATTCGATGAAGCCGAGACAACAAGCTATCGTGAACTGATGAAACGTATAAACCAGACAGCAAACATGTTTCATGATCTTGGCATAGGTCCTAATGATGTTGTCACAAGTCTTCTTCCCATAATTCCGGAGGCACATTTTATAATCTGGGGTGCTGAAGCAGCAGGCATTATCAATCCGGTAAATTCTCTTCTTGAACCTGAAACCATAGTAGAATTATGTAAGGTTGCCAAAACAAAAATACTTGTTGTCCCAGGAGAAATACCGGGAACCGATACCTGGGAAAAGGTACCTTATTTAATAAAGAACCTGCCGGATTTAAAAGCTGTAATCCGAGTTAAGGGCCCTGCAGATGAAGAAAACGGTATTTATAGTTACGAAGAAATTATTGATAAGTACAATGGTGATTCACTTGATTCCGGAAGAGTGATTGATCCCCATGATATTGCATCAATATATCTAACCGGTGGGACAACCGGTACCCCTAAACTTGCACCCCACACTCATTATAATGAAGCCTCAATGATTTTCATAGATACATGTACTATGGAGTTTCATGAAAGTGAAACTATACTTTGCGGAGTACCGTTATATCATATACTGGGTTCAATAATAATAGGAGCACTCACATTTCATATAGGCGGACATGTTGTATTGATGACTCCTTCAGGATACCGCGATATGAATGTTGTTTTTAATCTTCCAAAGATAATTGATCAATACAAAGCTGTTACATTTGCAGGTGTTCCTACAATTCTATCCGTTATCCTTGATCTTCCAAAGGAGGGAGTTGATATTACGTCTCTCCGTTATGTTGTAATCGGCGGAGCCCCTCTTTCCGAAGAACTCTGTAACCGTTTTGAAAGTGAAACGAATACAAGGATAATAGGGGGTTATGGTTGCACAGAGGCTACAGCATCAGCTTCAGGAGATTTTTTCGGAGGTGATCGAAAAATCGGTTCAATCGGCAAACGTTTACTATATACAGATATGAAAATTTTTATACTTGATGATGAAGGTAATTACATTCGGGATGCGGAAATAAATGAAATAGGTTCAATCTGCCTTAAGGGTCCGAATATTTTCCATGGCTACCTTGATGAACATCATAATAAAGGTATCTGGCCTAAAGGGAAGGAAGAAGGATATTATAACACCGGAGATCTTGGAAGACTGGATGAAGATGAATTTTTCTGGATTACAGGTAGAAAAAAAGAATTGATAATTCGCGGGGGACACAATATTGATCCCGGTCTGATCGAAGCGCCAATGTATAATCTTGAAGGCATACAAGTAGTAGCTGCAGTAGGAAAACCTGATGCACATGCAGGTGAACTGCCGATTCTTTATGTTCAATTAACTCAGGATTCAAATCTCACTGAAGAAGAAATCCTTGAATACGCTAAAAACAATATCGGCGAACGTGCTGCAGTTCCAAAAGAAATAATTATCATGGATGAGCTTCCCCTTGTATCTATAGGTAAAATCTTTAAACCGGCTCTTTCCAGGGATGCCGTAAAAAGGGCATATACCGAACAGCTCCAGTCTCTTGGTGCTGATATCGATTCTATGGATATATCAGTCGGAGAAGACAAAATTCACGGGATGGCTGCAACCATAAAAATCAAACCAGCCCAGGGTATTTCAAAAGATTCCATCGAGGAAAAAATAAAGGATATGCTCGTAAAATTTACAATTAAGTATTTTATTAAATTTGCATAAAAAAACGTTTAGTAAGTATACTTAAACGCAAAACGAAATATATTAAAACCCGGCCGATAAAAATCAGCCGGGTTTTTTTGTATCAATCATTGAGCTGCCATTCAATCTGTCCCTTTTCATTCTTTTCAAGATATTCATTTGTTTTTGAAAAATGCCGGTTACCGAAAAATCCGCGATGGACCGAAAAAGGTGATGGGTGTGGTGATTTCAGGACACAATGCTTTGATGAGTTAATAAATTCTCCTTTTTTCTGGGCATAACTACCCCATAGCAAAAAAACAAGATTCTCATGATATTCATTTAATACCGATATTACATGATCGGTAAGACGTTCCCATCCCCTGCCCTGGTGTGAAGCCGCCTTTCCTTTTTCTACGGTAAGAACACTGTTTAAAAGTAGTACACCCTGCTTTGCCCAAGGTATAAGGCATCCGTGATCAGGGGGTTTTATACCCAGATCGCTGTTGATCTCCTTGAATATATTTTTAAGAGAGGGTGGCTGAGAAACTCCAGGTTTAACAGAAAAACAAAGCCCATGGGCCTGTTCCGGGCCGTGATAAGGATCCTGGCCAATAATTACAACTTTCACGTCATCTAAAGGTGTAAGATTAAAAGCATTAAAATATTCATTACCTTTAGGATATATTATTCTTCCCGCTGATTTCTCCCTGACCAGGAATTCCCGAAGCTGCTTTATATACTCTTTTTCAAATTCCGATCCGATTGCCCTTTTCCAGGAAGGTTCCAGCTTAAGTTTGTCATGAGCCTGTTTCATTTGTTTAACTGGTTTGATTGGTTTAATATGTTTAATTGGTTTATAAAAACCGGTCCAATTAGTTTTACTGGTTTCATTGGTTCGATTGGTTTATGACTGGTTCCATCAGTTTTGTTTGTTTAACTGGTTCAATTGGTTAAAAAAAACCAGTTCAACCAATAAAACTAATTGAACTAATAAAACCAATTTAACTGTTTTTATCAGGCTGTCCATGTATGTCTCTGACTTTCTGGCGAAGCATTTTTCCAACCGGCGAAAATGGAAGCTGATCAATAAAAACAGCTGACCGTGGAATCTTGTATCCTGCAATCTTATCACGGCAGAAATCCTTAATTTCCTCCAGTTCCATTATTTCCCCTTCATTTAATTGTACAACCGCTCTTACTGTACTGCCCCATTCTTCGTCAGGTACACCTATTACACAGATCTCATCAATTTTTGGATGAACCTGAAGTATTTCTTCAACTTCAAGTGGGAAAACTTTTTCACCACCGGTATTTATACATTCCTTTTTTCTTTCTCTAACACGGATTTCACCTGTTTCGTCTATATAACCAAGATCACCGCCTTTAAACCATCCGTCCTGCATAACCTCATCGGTCTTTTCTTCATCCTTATAATAACCCTTCATGATTGTAGATGATCTATACATGATTTCACCCGTCTCGCCTTGGGGAACATCATTCCCGTTATCATCAACCACCCTGACATCAACTATGGATTTTCCTACGGATCGTTCCTTGAGATTTTTTGTGTCAACATCAATCCTGAATGAAGTAATAGGAGTCATTTCAGTCTGGCCGAAAACATCCAGTAAGATTATCTGGGGGAAAGCTTCCAGAAGTTTTTTCTTAAGCGCCAGTGATGTAGCACCACCTCCTGCTGTTGCAATACGAAGAGAGCTAGTATCATATTTTCCGATATCAGGGAAAGATACAAGCTTTTTCCATCCGGTAGGTACATTTGCTAAAATTTCAACCTTTTCACGTTCTATTAACTCAAGGATATGTGCAGGATCAAAACTCATCTCATCAGGAAGTATAAAACAATAGTTACCTGTAAGTGCTCCAATTAATAAGTTTGAATATGATGCGTCATGGAAAAAAGGCATGGAAGGATACATGGAGTTGATGACAGTACCATACCCCGACTTTGCAACTTCAGGTTTTGAAAGCACATCCCTGAATCTATTCTTTAAACTCTCTTCAGCAGCAGGTCGCTTTAATAGTTTTTTTACAAAACCTGTTCTGAGAATCTTCCCCATTACTTTTTTTGCCGGAATGGGTAGACTGTCAACAAATTTCTGGTGCTTTGCAACAGACATATCCATTGTCAGGGCTCGAATAACAAATGAGGACGACATACTTCCAAACATATCAACATGTGCCCCATAAGTTAAAAGAACTCCTTTTGGGAATCCTGTTGTCCCCCCTGTATAAATCATAACAGCAACATCGTCCCAGTCGTTTTCAACCTGCGGATCCTTGTCTTCTCCCGAGTTCACAAAATCATTGTAATCAATTACATTATCCAGTTCGGATTGTCCCATGCAGACAAAATGTTTTACTTTTGACATGTTCTTAATTGCAGGTTCGACGCTTTTTGCCCAGATTGAATCATATATAAAAACAACTGCATCTGAATGTTCTCCCTGGTATTCAACTTCACGGGGTATAAATCTGTAATTCATTGGTGCAGGTATAGCACCCGCAATCTGTATACCATAATTGATATATATAAATTCGGGAATATTGTGAAACATAAAAGCGACTTTATCATCCTTTTTAACCCCTAGTTTAACAAGCGCCTGTGCAATTTCAAAAGACCTGGTTTTAAGTTCAGCCCGTGTGATTCTCCGGTTCTTATGAATGATTACTTCGCCTTCAGGATTATACTTTGCACAACAAATCAAACTGTTTGCAATAATATTTGGAGAAAAAAGTCCCATGTTCACCTCCGCAGATTTGACGGCTTAGTACAAAAGCCTCTATCTACTTTTATTATAGGGTTTATATTATCTATCAAGGGCCATACTTTTATTCATTTTCTGCATTGCTTCAACAAATGAATTGGCAGGAAGATTATCCCTTACCTTTTTTAGATTCATTGCACCCGTTGGGCAGTTTGATGCACATACACCGCAGCCGATACAGATATTTTCCCTTATACTTATGCTATGGTCTGATTTATCCGGTTTTTCACCTTCCATATATAATAATGCATGGAGTTTGCAATATTTTACACATTTTTTGCACCGGGTACATTCATCGTAATCTATCACAGGGACATAATCAGATACCTGAAAAATATCTGTGAATCTCATTTCTATAGCTGCACCCACAATACCGCAGCAGCATGTACAGCAATTACATATGAAGCTGTGCTTATCTTTTGTATTCTGAGTAAGATGAATAAGACCTTCCTTTTCGCTTTGTTTGAGAATTTCAAGGCCTTCATCTATTGATATATACCGGCCTATTCCTTCTTCAACAGAATATTTTGCTGGTGGTCCGAATGTCATACAGTTTTCTATGGACCCTTCACAATCAGGTGAGGATTTAGTCATCATAGCCATTGTACGGCATGTACAAGGGACAACAGCCATGTTCTTTTCTGTTTTCCCTGCCTGCTTTATTATTTCTTCAACATCCTGATAAGCAAGCACCTTTGATTTGTCAGGCGAAAGAGTCTGGTTGATTTCAACAAGACGGATTTCGGGTTCAGGTTTCAGCCCTGGAATTATTCTGAATATACTGAAATCCATTTCTCCTGCAAAACCGACTTCATCAGAGGAGTGAAATTTTTTTACGAACCTTCTTCTTTCATCAATACTGTTATTTGGAGAGATTGTAAAATATTCAAACAGGCCGGGGAATAAGGGCGGGATAAGGTATTTCTTTTTATTCACCTCTTTGCTGTCATAATACCAGAACAGAACACCTCGCCTGGCGAGTCGTTCAAAAGTTTCCTTTACTTTGTCCACAGGGATATTTGCAGCTTCTGAATATTCTTCAATAGAATAACGATCAACCTGTATAGCCTTGAAAGGTCCTGCCATCAACAGCTTAATATCCTCATCACTATACCAGATTTTTAAAATATCCATTGAGGTTTTACTCTTTGGCATATTCAGTATATCACGCAATTTCCGGAACGCTTTTTCTGCTTTTTTATCTTCCATTTTACCTCCATTGATAAAATTAGAACCTGTCTGCAAAATACATCTATCGTCCTCTGACTTTATTACCTCCCGATTCAAAATGCTGAAAAACTATTTTTATGTTACGTTTTCTAATCGCAGGATGTATTGTTCTCGAACCCAATCTGTTTTTTTTAGATGGGTCTAATCAATCCACCCTTTTTCTTTCCAAAATTCATAATCTGCTGTTGCAAAATCTTTTGTGTTGTTTATAAATTCTTTCATTCCTCTGGCGTTGTCTCTGCTCATGTAATCCGAATGCCAGTCATAACTATCCAGGTTTTTGTAATCTTCAAGCATATCTACAGCCAATTTTACTGCATTTTTTTGTTCCTGTTCAGACAATTTTCCATCAACCCCTATTGCATGGATTTCACCCACCGGTCTTGCTCCCGACCCCTGCATGAATTCAAGAAGGTAATCACCTATTACCTCAACGTTTCCTACACCTCCATACGAAGCAACCGATACCGCTACTTTTCCATGTAATACAGGCCTGTGCCCTATAGGAAGACATCGATCCAGGAAAATTTTCAACAAACCGGAAATGTGATTAAGAAAAAGCGGGCTGGCCGTTATAATACCGTCGGCTTCTATCATTTTATCCTGAAGCCCTTTTACATCGTCTTTCATGGGACATACTCCCTTGGTAAGACAAACGGCGCACCCTTTACAGGTTTTAATTTTCAATTCAACTACGTTAACCATTTCAGTTTCAATATTATGTTTTTCAAATTCCTCAAACATTACATTGATTATATTTGAACAGGTTCCCCATAATCCATGAGGGCTTCCGTTAATTGCCAGAACTTTTTTCATAAGCTCACTCCTTCCGCCTCTTCTCTTCTTATAACCTCCCTGTATCCAAAATCCTTACTTAGAAAATAACATCCATTTTCAATAAATGATTGCAGTCCTTTTGAGAACTCGGAATCAAAACTGTATTTTTCAATATCAAAGGCCTTCCTTTCATCAAAAACTTCAATCATTTCTAGGGCAAGCCGCCTTGTTTTTGCTTTATCATCATCATTTACAATAAGGGCTTCGGTAGTTGCGATAACCTTTCCTACAGGATACGCGCCCATTCCAAGCACAAAATTAAGAAGAAAGTCTGTAGCAATATCAGGGTTTGCAACCCCGCCATAAGCACAAAGGGAAGCAGCGTATTTACCTTTTAAACAAGGGTTTTGCCCCATGGAAAGTGACCTGTCCAAAAAGTTTTTAAATACACCGGTTATGTGACCGCAATAAAGAGGGCTGGCGAGAACTATCCCGTCAGCATCTATCATTTTACCCTGAATTTCCTTAACATCATCATCTATATGGCATGTACCTTCTTTATTGCATTTACCGCACCCGTCACAGATTTTTATTTTTTTTTCATACAGGGCAAGATGTTCGGTTTCCACGCCTTGATTTTTAAATTCTCTGAACATGTTGTTAATCATGCTGGAACAGCTTCCGTGGGGATAGTGAGGGCTGCCGTTGATAGCAAGAACTTTCATTTTTCACCTCGTGTTTAAAATATAAACCGGTTCTTAAAATGTATTCGAATGGGAATAGTTATCGAGGTTATTTGAATACATTATACGAAAATACAGGTGTTAATATATTCACTTGAAAAAAAATATGAAATCTTTTGAATTTATTCATAAAGAAAGCTTTAATATTTTATCTTTAATATACTATTTTTAATATATCATATTGATAAATTCCATCATCGATATCCCAATGCCAGCTTCCAACATATGATGGATTATCTAATTAAATTAAATATAATATGTCAAGTGTTAAAAAACCAAATAAAATCATTAATAGAGTATTAAACATATATATTCAAATTAAAATTATTCAAATGCAGGCTTACCATAAACTTTTTCATACGCTCTGCAATATGGACATATCTTGCTCTCAATCTTTACCAAGAAATATAAAACACCTTTTCCATTTTTTCTTGCCTGTTTGCATACAGGGCATTTGTTTTTACAAAAATCGGCTCTTTTCAATGTCTTGTCATCAAATTTCATTTCAATTCCTTAATATTTAGATATATTATACCAATCTGAATATTTATAATCAGTCCAAAAGAACACATCAATCGTCTTTTTGCCATTTTAATCTACAGATTCAAAACATTCTAATAACCTATGTATGTGCAACATTTTTTAATATTAAGATACTTATCAGTCAAACCCGTTTTGTAAACTTATATCGATACTAATTAAAGATTACGAAAGTAAATTTATAAAAAAATTGATTAAAAAACCTGACTCATAAAGTCAAACTTTTTTATGATTATCCCTGAAACCTCTTCCAGGTTATACATATCACAAAATAAATGACAAATTAAACACTCAAACAATTATGAATAAACAATTATTCTATTATTGATCAAAAGTATTTAATAATAAGCTTTCATGGTAATATATTAGTAATATATATCAAATTAAAAAGATAGTATAATATTATTATAATGTACTCCTTGATGTATTTTTAATCTATTAATAACAGATAGTTAAATTATATATAATTAGTATATAAATAGTAATTATTATACCCAATATCATTTATTAATTAAATATTAATTTGAATAATTAATAGTGAAAATTATGGAAGATATGTATGATGATAAAGATTTGCAGAGACTTTATGATGAAAAATATTTTTCTACACGATCACGACCACCAATGTGGATTCGAAGAGCAGAATTTATCATAGAGAAATTTCATCCAAAAACCGTTTTAGA
>JABHLN010000074.1 GCA_018693105.1 Desulfobacterales bacterium
AATTCTAGTAGATGCTCCTTGTTCAGGAGAAGGGACATTGAGAAGTTCTTATAAAACATATAAAATGTGGAATATCAAAAGTGTGAAAAATCTTTCAAATATTCAAAAAGGACTAATAAATTCAGCTATAAAAATTTTAAAACCTGGTGGTAAAGTAATAATAACTACACCAAATTGTCATGGTTGGGGGGCTTATTTTTTTGGTCAACGATGGATAAACTGGCATGTTCCTTATCATCGTCAATTTTTTTCTGAAAAATCAATAAACATAGTTGCTGAAAAAGCAGGTTTGCAAACCATTAAAATACGTACAATCACAAGTTCAGAATGGTTACATTACCAATGGATTCATCTTAAAATGTTTCCTCAAAAGTCTACACCATCAGTATTCTGGTCCAATAGGATACAACCCAAAATATTTGAGAAAATTTGGCTATATATCTTTTCTCTAATACATAAATTCAAATTCAACCATTTTATTACTCGTTTTTTTGATATCATTGGGTTGGGTGATAGTAAAATTTATATTTTGGAAAAAAAATGAAAGAAAAAGTATATATCCTATTACCGGTTTATAACCGAAGAAAAACAACAGAACTATTTATTCAATCTCTGCAAGCTCAAACATATACGAACTATTGTTTACTATTAATTGATGATGGTTCCACAGATGGCACGGAAGAAATGGTTCGTGATAAAATTGAAAATCTTATAGTTTTAAAGGGGAATGGGAAATGGTGGTGGGCTGGTAGTCTTCAAAAGGGTTTGGATTGGCTACAACAAAATCGTGTTCCCAAAGAGGCCATTATTCTTTTTATTAATGATGATGTAACATTTAATAAGTTCTTTTTAGAAAACGCTCTGAATATTATTTATAAAAAAGGTGCTGGCAGTTTACTTTTAGCACAAACCATTGATGAAAAAGCAGGTTGCCCTGTTGAGTCTGGCGTTGAAGCTAATTTACATAATATGAAATTTAAAATTGCATCAACGCCGGAAAAGATAAATTGTCTATCTACCCGAGGATTATTCATGAAATATTCAGATTTATTAAGAATCGGAAAATTTCATACACTAATTTTGCCCCATTACTGGTCAGATTATGAGTTTACTATTAGAGCGAAAAAGAAAAAGCTACACTTATATACTGATAAAACATTAGCTATCCATATTGATAAACAGCAGACAGGATTTCATGATTTTAATAATGAAAGATTTATTATATTTATAGCAAATCTATTTTCAAAGAAATCAATTCCAAATCCTATTTATAAATCAACATTCATTATGCTAACAGCAGCGAAGAAAAATATTCCATTACTACTTACAAAAACCTGGTTGAATTTTATTTTAATGATCTTTATAAAACTGAAAAGCACATCTTTCAGTTTTATAAAAGAGCAAAGTTTAAAAAAGGCATTGTCCAGATATGATAATAGTAACATGCATGTTATCATAGGTGCTGGAAATAGTAAGCAATCAGGTTGGATAAACACTAATTATCCAATTATTGATATCACAAGAGAGCAAACGCTAAGAAACTATTTTAAACCAGATTCCGTTAGCGCTTTTTTAGCTGAACATGTATGGGAACATTTGGATGAAAATGAAGCTGAAATTGCGCTGCAAAATTGTTTTAAATACTTAAAAACCAAAGGACATATCAGGATTGCTGTGCCCGATGGTTATCAAACAGATCAGGATTATATTCATACTGTTAAGCCTGGAGGAACCGGCTCAGGAGCAGATGATCATAAAATTCTGTTTAATTATCAAACACTTTCAGAACTTATGGTAAAAAATGGATTTAAAGTAAAGTTATTGGAATGGTTTGATGAAGACGGTAAATTTCATCAAAGAGACTGGCTATTAGACGACGGCTTTATTCATAGATCTGCCCGTTTTGATAAAAGAAATACATATTCTGCTACAACATACACCTCTTTGATTATTGATGGCATTAAACCCTGATGTGGACGCAGATAAAGGCCTTCAAACGTCAGATTTCTTTTTTAAACAAAGCAAAAAAATTATAGATAGTTTCAAGGGAATAATACCTTAATTTATTTCTTTGTATCTTTCGACCAGAAGCTTAACGCTGGACCCCATGACCACGTCCACATCATTCGTATCGAGAATTTTTGAGAATGATTTTACTGAGACCTTTGCGTAACACCCCTTTTTGCCCGATTCCTGTGTCAGGTTCAAATTTTATCCTCGAAATACTTAATGTATTCCTATGGTTAAAATTCTCACCTTCCTTGAACTTGAACAAAAATGAGCATTCTGCAAAGGTCTCTTACTGTTCTTAACGGCGTGGCCAGGTCTGAGTCCCTATATCCGATATAATAAAATTGCCTTTAAAGGCTGTCAGAAATCCCTGTCTGACTGCTTCAGTCTTGCCTGAATTGGTTCCGAGATTCACGCGTTGAATTCTGGCAGGATTTACCAAAGTAAGATCGTTGAGTGTTTCGAAAGTTTTGTCCAGGCTGCCGTCATTTACAAAAAAACGTAACACTTTCTTCATTTTCAGCATATTTCAGGAATACCTCTCCCTTCAGCCGATTTGCTTCATTATAGCATGGAACGATAATTACGATTTTTTTCATCTGGCTGTCCTGAAAATATTTGAAATTTCTGCAAATTATAACTATTGAAAACCTGTGTTTTTTCAAGTTGTAAAAATTGATGCCTCCCCAAATTTATCCGGGGCTCTTACAGGTTTTTGGTATAAATGGTTTGGTTCAACGCTATGGAAAATAAAGTTAAGTTATCACCTATTGTTTTATTTGTCTATAATCGCCCTTGGCACACTCAGCAAACAATTAATGCCCTCCAAAAGAATAAACTTGCTGATCAAAGTCATCTGGTAATTTATTCAGACGGGCCGAAAAGTCAGCATGATCAAAAATGTGTTGATGAAGTTAGAAAATTTACCAAAACAATAGAGGGCTTTAAATCAATAAAAGTAATTGAACGTGATAAAAATTGGGGACTTGCGGATTCAATTATTGATGGAGTTACTAAGATTGTTAATAAATATGGGAAAGTGATTGTTTTGGAAGATGATATCGTTACTTCTCAGTATTTTTTAAAGTATATGAATGAGGCACTGGACTTTTATAATGATGAAGAAAAGGTTATGCATGTTTCTGGTTATTTATACCCTATAGAAAATTCTAATTTACCTGAATCTTTTTTTCTTAGAATGATGCTTTGCTGGGGGTGGGGAACATGGAAAAGAAGCTGGAAATATTTTAATAGAGATATCGATACTATTATGGGAAAAATCACAGCAAAAGACATCTATCGGTTGAATGTTGAAGATAGTTATAACTATTGGTCACAGTTTGAATCTAATGCCAGGGGTAAAATTAAGACCTGGGCAATTTTTTGGTATATAAGTGTGTTTACCAAGAATGGACTATGTTTACATCCGTCTTGTTCAATGACTCTGAATATAGGTCATGATGGTAGTGGAGTTCACAGCGGAATTAGTAACTCTTATGAATCAGTATTAGCTCAAAAGCCAATTGAATTTTTTACTCAAGAGATCAGTGAAAACAAAGAAGCTGTTATTAGAATAAAAGAATTTTATAAAAAAACATTCGGATCCTATTTTAAAAAAATATATTACATGTTCAAATTATTAATCAATAAAGTATCATAAAGTAAAAGATTCATGAAATATCACTATGACAGAACAAAGAATCAATTCTAATTGAAAATATACGGCCTGATTTTTTACGCACATAATAATTTCAAAATTTTAATAATGATATTGGCTGTATACTGACTTGAAGTCCAATAGATTATTTTGAATGTACAAGATGCAAATAATATTTTATTACAATGACAGCTGTTGATGGAACATTAGATAAGACTTTTAAAAAAATTGATAGGTAACACTTTTTTTAGGTAGTTATTTATGATCAAAGATTGTCCAATTTGCTTTAGTAAAAGAGAAATTAGTTTCCAAGCAAACGTTTTAAGAAAACATACTGTTAATTATTTGTATTGTATTTCTTGTGGCTTATTACAAACTGAAACACCTTATTGGTTAAATGAGGCTTATAATAATCCTGTTGTTGATGCTGACACAGGCTTGATTTTAAGAAATGTCAATCTATCCAAGAAACTGGCTTGTATCCTCTTTTTCATATTTTGTCACAAAGGAAAATATCAGGATATTGCTGGTGGCTATGGTATATTGACTCGTCTAATGCGAGATTTTGGTTTTGATTTCTATTGGTCTGATTTGTATTGTAAAAATATTTTTGCAAAAGGATTTGATGTGTCTACTGCTATACCTCCTTTTAATGCAATAACTGCCTTTGAGGTTTTAGAGCATGTTGAAGATCCGTTATGCTTTATTCGTGAAAATCTTAATAAAGCCGGTACATCTACAATTATATTTTCCACTGAATTATTCAAAAGCAAACCGCCCGACCCTATGAGTTGGTGGTATTACGCTTTAAGTACAGGGCAACATATTTCATTTTACCAACGTCGTACTCTTGAGATAATAGCAAACAAATTAACACTACGATTATATTCACATAACAATTTTCATATTCTTACTGACAAGAGGATTAATTACAGCTTGTTCAGAATAATGACCTCACGATTATCAGGTTTACTTTATTATTATGTAAAAGAAAATATGACCTCAAAAACCTATGACGACCATGAAAAACTAATAAGGTAAAACCGGGACAATGCAAATTTTATATGATTATCAGATATTTTCTATGCAAGTCTATGGTGGGATATCACGTTATTTTGTTGAATTAGCAAACCATATGGCTAATTATAAAGATGTACAAGCTAAAATAATAGCCCCTTTTTATGTTAACAAACATGCCTTTAATTTGAATAATTGTATTGTCTCTGGTCGACATATTGTTCGTATCCCGAAGACCTCCCGACTACTGAAGTTGTTTAACAGAAGAGCTACGAAGAAATACTTCGACAGGTTTTCTCCTGATATCCTGCATGAAACATTTTATGCTAAAAAGACTCTAAACACGCGTAAAAAGGTAAAAACCGTAATCACTGTACATGATATGATACATGAACGTTTTGCTGATTATTTCCCTAAAACAGATACTACGGCACTATCTAAACGATTGGCAGTAAATCGGGCAGACCATATTATATGTATATCTGAAAAAACTAAACTTGACTTGTTAAATATTATCGAAGTTGATCCAGAAAAAGTTTCTGTTGTTTACCATGGTTTTAACCCACCAAACAACTTGCCTGAGCCTGAGGGCACTTCAATGATAGAACCTTATATCTTATATGTAGGTGCACGTGGCGGTTATAAAAATTTCGAACGCTTACTTAGAGCTTACGGAAATACTCCGGCATTACATAAAACTTTCAAATTAGTATGCTTTGGTGGAGGTAATTTCACAAGAGCTGAAAAGCAGCTTATACAAAAATTGCGCATTAGAGAAGATAAAATTATTTATTTGAAAGGTGATGACTATATACTATCAAAATTATATTCTAATGCAGCCGTTTTTGTCTGTACTTCTCTATATGAAGGATTTGGTATCACTCCACTTGAGGCTATGTCTTACGGATGTCCGGTAGCCTGTAGTAATGGAGGATCAATACCCGAAGTTGTATTGGATGCTGGTGAGTTTTTTAACCCGTATGAAGTGGAATCTATTGCACAGGCTTTAGAACAGGTACTTTTCTCAAATGATCGCGCAAATATTTTACGATCATTGGGAAGAAAACGAATCACACATTTTTCATGGATAACCTGTGTGGAAAAAACATTTGAAATATATAAATCATTAATGAGTTCTACATAAAATCCAAATAATGATTAGAGACATCGAACAAAATACCTTGATAAACAATAATAGTCCTTATATCAGCATAATAATAGCAACTTTAAATGCGAGTAAAGTAATTGAACGCTGTTTAAAAAGTATTATTAACCAAACCAATACAAATTTTGAATTAATATTAATTGATGGTGGCTCTACTGACGGAACTCAAACTCTTGTTAAAAAACACATAAATGACATCTCATTTTTTGTTTCAGAACCAGACTCAGGAATATATAATGCATGGAACAAGGCTTTAGAGCATGCAAAAGGTGATTGGATATGTTTTTTAGGTGCAGATGACTATTTCTGGAACAATCAAGTCTTGGATGATCTTATTCCACACCTAAACAATGCATATAGTGAAGGAATAAAAGTTGTTTACGGACAGGCGGTAAAAGTTGATAAAGATGAAAATGTAATAAAAATATATGGAAAACCGTGGAGTAAAATTTCATGGTTGATGAAACATGGCATGGCTCTGCATCATACCGGTATAATGCATCATAAGAGTCTTTTTGAAACACACGGTAATTTTGATGAAACATTTAGGATTGCCGGTGATTATGATTTACTGCTTCGTGAATTAAAAAATGGGCGTGCTAAATATATTGAAGATATCAGGACAGTTGGATGTCAGATAGGTGGGCTTGCAGATTCTTCAAATATTCAAAACCAGATGGAGTTTGCTGTCGCGAGAAAGAAAAACGGGTTTAATAATTTTTCATGGGTTTGGTGGGCAGTTTATATTCGTGCATTGTTACGGAGGATACTATTATAAAAAATATCAATGTGAACAACAGTTAATACCAATTTCTTTTGCTGTCTCCAAATATCTCTTTCCCCTTTCTTCGGTCATTACTTCTTCCTTGAAACGTTGTGCGTTTATTACAGCATGCTTTTCAATCTCTTGCCTTTTTTCAGGCTGATCTAAAATACTTATTATACATTCTTCCCATATTTTTTTTTCCAGTGGTAGATGCACAGCAGAGTTGCTGATGCAGATTTCTTTAAAAACAGGAAGGTCGGATGTTATAGCTGCTGTTCCTGCAGCCTGGGCTTCAATTAATGTCATTCCAAAGGATTCGAATTCAGAAGGCATTAGAAAAAGCCTGGCCTTGCCGTATAATTCCGAGAGGGCTTTCTGATCTACCCGTTGTTTTATCATTATATTTTCAATTTTGTTTTCTTTAATATAAGTTTGTATCAACCTTTCATCCTTACCTGAACCCACAATCATAAGCTTAAATTTATTATTGTTTTTATTAATACTTTTCCATACATCTATAAGGAATAACAGGTTTTTCTGTATATTATCTATCCTGCCTGCAAATATTGCATAGTCTTCTTTCTTCTTATTTAAATACATAAAGTCAGGTATGCCGTTATAACAAACCTTTATTATGCAGTCAGGGTTAACAGATTTGATCTTTTGGGCCAGAGTCTTTGAGACGGTAATTATATGTCTGCTTCTTTTAATATATTGTTTTTCTATTAGAAAGAGCAGGGAACCTATTAGTTTATAATTCTTAATGTTTGTGGAGCCAAAATAGTTATGGATACTTGTAATTGTATTTTTATTATTCAGAGGTATAAAGGGTGAAAAAGGTGTATTGTTAAGTATAATTAAATCAGAATTGTCATATAAAAGCCTGATATTCGCCTGTAATGTATATGTTAACCGGCTTAAAAGATATGATATCCCTGATCCAAGTCCAATATATTTAACTTTATTTATAGTTTCCGTTTTTTTAGAGTCAGGGTAGCGGCCGTGAACAACGGTAACATCGTGACCTTTTTGTGTCAGATATTTGCATACATTTTGTGTTATGAATGCTCCGCCACCACCCAGCCATGGATTTTTTGTGTGATCATATATGTATTCAGTTATTTTCATATATCATAAAGTCATTGTGGTGAGTCGAGGCCTTTTTTCTTGGCAGAAATCATAAAATTTAAAAAACCTGTTATAGGGTCTTCCCAAAAGCATCCACTTTCCGGCAGACGCTATTTATGAAGCTTTATTGTATTCAAAAGGCTTTTAAGGGAACGAAATACTCTCCTGATTTCATCAATATCTCTTAAATGAAGAAGGGTCTGGAGAATATATCCAGGCCTGAAGTAAAACTCCCTGTATGCTTTTGAAAGAACATGCTCAAGTTCGGCTCTTTCCATATCAACGGTTTTTACAACAGGACCGTAAGTCATATCAAACTCCTTGAAACTCCCTGCAAGTAAAAGGTTGTTTTCTATTGCATATTCATAGAGAGAGGTCCCCGGATAGCACATATTTATGGAGAACTGAACCTGATCGGGGGAAAGTTTCTTTGCAAAGTTAATTGTCTGTTCTATAGTTTTCTTAGAATCATAAGGAAACCCGAACATAAAACCGCCAAGGGCCTGTATACCATGCTTTTTAACCATGGAAATACCTTTTTCTATCTGTTCAAGAGTTAATCCCTTTTTTATCTTATTTAATACTTCCTGCGATCCGCTCTCAACACCAAACCTTATCATTTTACAACCACTTTTTTTCATTTCAATAAGCATTTCGTCATCAATATTGTCTACTCTTCCGTTGCATGTCCATATAAGATCAAGCTTTTCCTTTCTCAGTCTTTGGCAGAATTCAATCACTCTTTTTTTATTTGTAGTAAATGTTCCGTCGTCAATATTTATTTCTTTAAGACCGTATTGATTTACGAGGTGTTTCAACTCGTGTATAACATTGTCAATGCTGCGGAATCGCTGTTTATGGCCGTTCATAATCTGGGGCCACAGGCAGAAGGCACAATGATAGGGACAGCCTCTTGATGTCATCATGTTCATAAAGGGTTGTCGGGAATACCATGCTTCAACATACCAGTGCCATGGGACTGTCTCGCGGTCAGGAAGAGGTAGAGTGTCAAGATTATCAGGAAGTTCACCATCACCGTTATCAATGATATCGTCTCCTGATCTGAAGGTAATCCCCGGGACATTGTTCAGATCATTTATATTGGATACAACATTTGCAATTTTTGTGTCAAATTCATGTCTGATTACAATATCTATTGCCTTACAATCCTCAATTACTTTTTTATGGAAATATGTGACATGGGGGCCACCTACAATAATTTTTGCATTAGTCGCATTTTTTAATTCAGTCAGGTTTACATAGTCTGCTTCTATTGAAGGAGTAGTTGTTTCCATGAAGATTATGTCAGGATTTTTTTTCTTTACCTCGGAAATGGTTTGGTCAAGGTCAAGGTCCTGAATAACGGAATCAATATATGACACATTACATCCGGTTTCTTTTAACTGGGCGGCGCTGTATGCCAGGAAGATAGGATATTGAAGGTATTTATCACTTCGATGTTTTATAATTCTGTTTTGTGATCTGGTGCCGAACCCTTTACCCGGCCATGGCGGATTTATAATTAATACGTTCATACGAATCCTTTGCTATGTCTTGCAAATACAAATCCTGCGGCTTGTACAGCAAAGCCGGTAAACAGCAGGAAAATAATAAGCGGAAACTTTGGGTCTTTACAATTATGTTTTATAATATTTCTTGTAGACCATATCCTAAGTGACATGAAACGGCCTTTATTTATTATTTTTCTTGAAAAAATATAGCTGCTTATACCTCTCCTGAACTGCCATTTCAAAAAACCAGAAAATGAATCTCGTGCTTCATGGTATACTATTATGTCAGGGCAGTATTTTATTCTATTGCCGAAGTTTAACAAATTGCGGGCAAGCAGAGTATCTTCTCCTCCTGGATATGGAAATGTCTCGTCAAATTTCCCGGCCTTATTGAAAGTGGTTTTTCTTACAGCACAATTACATGTACTCAGGCTGTCGGTAAACCCTTTTTCATCCACCCTCCATATTTTGTCGAAACCGATTGCACCGCCAGCCGGGAAACCTAACGCGGAAATGGAATCTCCAAGGAATGTTGATGGTAACAGAACAAGCTTTCCCATAACAGCGTTAATGTTTTTATCAGTAAATATCCTTTGAATTGTTTCAAGCCATTCTGCTGACACATTACAGTCACTGTCTGTGAAGACTATGATGTCGCCTTTTGCTTTTTTTACTCCTATGTTTCTGCAGTATGCCGGGCCTCGGTTTTCTTTCAGCTCTATCAGTTTACAGTCATATGTTTCGGCTATTTTTGAAGTGTTGTCGGTAGAGCAGTCGTTTATAACAATTGTTTCATAATCATTAAAAGATTGTTTTGCCAGAGAATCCAATAATATATTCAATGTTTTTTCAGCATTATATGCAGGTATGATTACAGACAGAGTCATAGTATTTAAATATCCAGAATACATAAAATAAGCTCAAAACAGTTTAGAAGCTATCTCCAAAAAAAGATCAGGGCTCCTAGTAAGGGACAAAGGGTATATTTATTTTGAGATAGTTTCTAATAAACATATATAATTAATCGAATTGATTCAAGACAGTTTTTTGTGAAAGTATTCTCAGGATAGGAATGAAGTTACTATAAAGGATCTTAACAGACCTGTTGCTTTAGGCCGGCTATTTATGTTACTTATTCTCTCAAAGATCTCACTTAGCCATCGGTTATACTTTTTTAATGCATACCAGTTTTGGAGTTCATATGAGTACCGTTGATATTATACGACCGGTAAAATTATCAATAGTCATTCCGTGCTATAACGAAGAAAATACCCTTGAAATGTGCCTGGAAAATGTTCTTGGGATAAGGGATAATAATCTTTCTCTTGAAATTATTATTGTCGATGACTGTTCAAAGGATAAAAGTACCCAAATTGCTGAAAAGCTTGCCGGCAAGTACCAGGAAATTGTCCTGCTGCGGCACAAAACCAATCATGGGAAGGGCGCAGCCTTAAGGACCGGATTTCAAAATGCAACAGGGGAGTTTGTTGCTATTCAGGATGCTGATCTTGAATATAATCCTCAGGATTTGAAAAAGCTCCTGGTTCCTCTTGTGGATAATAAAGCTGATGTAGTTCTTGGTTCTCGATTTTTAACCAGTGATGCTCACAGGGTATTATATTTCTGGCATTACCTTGGGAATCAGTTTCTTACATTATTATCAAATATGTTTACCGATCTTAATCTTACAGACATGGAATGTTGCTATAAATTATTCCGCAGGGAAATTATTCAGGCAATAAATATTGAAGAAAATCGTTTTGGTGTTGAGCCGGAAATTGTAGCAAAAGTTTCTCAAATGAGACCGCGCATTTTTGAAATGGGTATTTCATATTCTGCGCGGACTTATGAAGAAGGAAAAAAAATTGGAATAAGGGATGGTATTAGAGCTCTTTATTGTATTTTTCATTATAATGCGCACAAGGCACCGTTCCCTGTTCAATTTCTGATATACCTCTTTGTCGGTGGATTTTCAGCTCTTGCAAATATAGGATCTTTCTATTTATTATATGTATCAGGCATAAACATGAATATTGCCGTGCCGGTTGCCTTTTTTTTGGCTGCAACTATTAATTATCTTCTTTGTATTTTTCTCCTTTTCAGGCATAAAGCACGATGGAATTCTATGAATGAGATTTTTCTATATATACTGCTAGTATGTGTAGTAGGGTTTTTGGATTATGAAGTTACAAAGAATCTTTTTTTAATTGGAAACCCACCTGTGTTCGCAAAATCGGTGGCTTCCATATCAGTTTTGCTATTTAATTTTTTAGGGAGAAAATATTTTATATTTCAAGAATCTTCTTCCGGCCCATGGAAGCCACAGGTTGATTCTTTACGGGATAAATAATGACGTATTAAATAAAAAATACCAGTTACTATGGCATTTAATTCACCCTGAATAAGTATGTGTGGGACTTGAGATATAAATAAAATTAAAGTATTGAAGCTTTACTTGAAGTTGCTACCGGTTTATATTTGTACTTTATTATATAAAAAGGAAACAAAATTTATGGAACTTAAGCGGATGAGAATTGTGGCAGGATGCGTTATGATGGTTTTTGTTTTTTCACTGTTTTTTTCCGGGTGTGCTATGTCTCAGTTCAAAAAGACAGGAGATACTGCGAAAAGCTACCCTGAGTCCGAAAATAAAGAACCACCTAGTAAGTACTATGATTTTGAAGATGTACTTATTCCCGGTGAATTAAAGGTAGATATAAAGTCAACCGCCATTATACGTGCTCAGGGATTTTTAACCGGAGTTCTTGTATTATATGGAAGAGTTGAATCGAGTTCTCTGATAGATTTTTTTGAAATTAATATGAACAAGGATAACTGGAGGCTTGCCGGGCTTTTAAAGTCTCGCAAAATAATAATGCTTTTTCAAAAAGAAAACAGGTGGTGTGTAATTAATATTACTGATGGATACAGGACAAATGTTGAAATTTGGGTTTCTCCTATAATAAATACAACTGAAACAGGAATATTGAAATAATGAGACGTTTTGTATCAGTCTCATAATATATTAAAAGGGAAAAGGGCTTGCCATGAAAACTGTCTTTAAGGATAAAAATATTGTACTCGGAGTCTGCGGGGGTATTGCGGCTTACAAAAGCGTGGAACTTTTAAGGCTTATACAGAAGGCAGGTGCAAATATAAAGGTTATAATGACCAAAAATGCACAGGCTTTTGTAGGACCGCTTACTTTCAGGGCATTATCAGGCCAACCGGTATGTGCAGACCTTTTTGAAGAAAATGATGATGCATCCATTCGCCATATTGACTGGGCGGAGGAGGCAGATGCTGTTGTTATAGCACCTGCAACAGCCAATGTAATTGCAAAAATGGCAAACGGTATTGCCGATGATGCTTTAAGTACATTTATTCTTGCCGTAACAGCACCTGTTCTTGTCTGCCCGTCCATGAATACACATATGTATGAGAACCGGGCAGTCCAAAGGAATATAGATGCCCTTGAATCTGACGGATATAACATAATTGAACCCGGAACCGGTGAGCTCGCCTGCGGTATTTCAGGTGCGGGCCGTCTTCCTGAACCAAAATTTATTTTTGACAGACTTGTCAGCAGCCTTCTGCCAAATGACTTTAACGGTAAGAAAATTCTCGTATCTGCCGGGCCGACACAGGAATCTATAGATCCGGTACGTTATATCAGTAATCCTTCATCAGGTAAAATGGGGTATGCCATTGCAAGAGCTGCTGAACATCGAGGTGCGGAAGTTACTCTGATTTCAGGGCCTTCTAATCTTGCAGACCCCCTTAATGTAAAGGTAATAAGGGTTATTAGTGCAAGTGAAATGGCTGAAGCTGTCTTCGATAAAATTGACAATTCGGATATTATCATCAAGACTGCTGCTGTATCCGACTACAGGCCGAAAGAGGTGGCAGAGCACAAGATAAAAAAGAATAAGGATGAAATGGTGATTTCTCTTGAGAAAAACACTGATATCTTAAAGGAGATCGGTAAAAGAAAAGGTAACAGGATACTAATAGGGTTTGCGGCGGAAACTCAGGATCTCAACGAAAATGCCCAGAAGAAACTGGATGCAAAGAACCTTGATATTATTGTAGGAAATATTGTGGGAGATCCTTCATCAGGGTTTGGTACTGATACGAACAAGGTTACTTTTTTTCATAAGGACGGTAAGAAGGAATCCTTGCCTGAGATGGAAAAAGATGAAGTAGCCCATGCCTTGCTTGACAGAATCTCGATGGCGTCGTAAAAAGTCCAATATCTGCGTTGCGCTGCATTCCTCGTCACTGCGGCGTACGATAAGTACGCCTCATTCCTCGGGATTTGCGACGCCTTGATCTTGAACTTTTTACTTTACCATCCGAGGATGTACTTTTTTACGAAATCTTCAATTTTAGGCCAGACTCTGGAAGCGGGTAAAAAGGGGCGTTATTCAAATGCCTTACGGAATGATTATATGTTAAACAAGCAAGATACAAACCGGTTAAGCAATGATGCATATTTAGGCGTAATCGAAGATGTTGAAAACCACGTAAAATACCTGGGGCAGATAGGATTGGACGGTTTTTACGCATCAAAAGATAATCTTGAAAAAGTCCGATTGTGGGGGGGTGATAAACCTTTACTACCGGATACTCTTGATGCTATTCGCAGGGAACTCAAAGAATGCTGCCGGTGTAACCTTAAAGAAAACAGGAAAAATATTATTTTTGGTAAAGGAAACCCCGATGCGAGAATAATGTTTATAGGAGGATGGCCCGCACTTGCAGAAGATATTATGGATGATCCTTATGCGGGTGATGCCGGTAAGCTTTTTGTAAATATTATACTTTCGCTGAAACAAACAATTGAGACAGTATATTATACTAATATTATAAAATGCCGGCCATTAGCTGATGCTGAGCCTTTAACGGATGAAATAAGGGCGTGCTTACCATTTATCAGGCGGCAGATCGATGTAATTAAACCTGAGATTATATGTACGCTTGGAGACTTTGCAGCACATATACTTCTTGGTACTGATGAGCCCTTCGAAAGACTAAGGGGGCGTTTTCATGATTATAACGGAATTAAGGTGATGCCGACCTACCATCCATCAGAGCTGGTTATAAATGCTGAAAAAAAACGCCCTGTATGGGAAGATATGAAAAAAATCATGAAAATAATTTGACCGGTTTTCCCCAATAATTCATAGATTATCTGCAGGTTGAGGCCTTTGAAAAACGTTCATTTTTGTTCAAGTTAAAGGAAGGTGAAAATTTTAACCAGAGGAATACATTAAGTATTTCGAGGATTAAAACTTGAACCTGACGCATAAATTGGACAAAAAGGGATGTTATGCAAAGGTCTCAGGTTATTCATTTCCCCGGCCAAACACCCTTTCAATAATAAACAGAGGAATATATATAACAATATTTATAAGAAGTGCAAAAATCATCATTATGTAAAAGGGTGTATAATGCCTTGTTAAGGAGACAAGATAGTTTGTTGATATACCTTTGCTCATAAATGATGCAAATATATTTATAATAAAAAGTGATACTATGAATACTATAAATCCCGACAACGCGTTTTTGATATCAGAACCGCTTAGAGTTATACTGCTTCCAACACAGAAGAGAATATAGAAAAAGAGGTAAAATTCCCATCGTTTGAGATTTTCAAGTGTAAAGGTGTTTATAGCAAACAGGCTGAAGGATTCGTGAATATTATATATTAGTATTTCCAGGGCCTTAATACTTATAAAGCTTGTATGATTAATTTCAAGTGCCTTGAATGGTATAAAAAAGGATTTTGAAATCAGGTAATATGCTGAAAAATAAATAACAATAGTGCCTATTATAACAGGTCCGATACCAATAAAAAAGTTACCGATAAGGTGATAGCTGTTTTCCGGATTATAGCTGTGGCTGACATATCCGAGGGTTCCTGAATCAGGATCGGGGTTGAATAGTTTGATATCAGTAATTTTGTGTAAAAACAGTATACACATTATAGCATGGCCAAGTTCATGAACGCTAGTTCCAAGCCAGCCAAACAACCCCAGATATATACCCCTCCCCAACAAATTGTAAGCTCTTTTTTCAACCATTCCTGCAATAAAGTTCATGAAGAAGGCAAGTATAAGCCCCGGGCCTATTAGAATGAATGTTTGTAAAAGAGTCAGTTTTAGTGATGAATAAAGATATTCAAGTATTGGGTTAATATAGTCCATTTTTTGAGATAGGTTCTACTCCCTGATCAGGCTACTCCTGTGAATAAAGAGCTGCTCCGAGTGCACCTATGATTTGAGGCTCTTGGGAAATAAACGCAGGCATTCCAATAATTTTTTCTATA
>JABHLN010000075.1 GCA_018693105.1 Desulfobacterales bacterium
CATGCATTGCATAGCCGAATTAACAATTCTCCTGTCACAAGCTGTCACTATCTAGTTTTCAAAGATCAAATTTTATCAACATACTCAAATTTTCAGACACAAAAATACGTCAAAAAGAAAATCAATTGACCGATCAAGTCTGAATGCCAACTACAATCTTCTCAAACATTTAGTAGTCTTAGTTGTCAAGTAATATTGATTTTTAAAAAAGAACTTCTAATGAAATGAATAAACCTGAATTGTTGGTGTCAACACATCAAAAGAAAAATTAAATATAAACTAATTATTTTAATCTGTCAACATAAATACTGTTATTTTTTTATTTTTATTTTGTGATATTTCTTTTTCCCGGCCCTTAATATCAACTCAGAATCCATTATATCTTCCATCGTGAACAAATGGTCAAAAGATTCTATTCTCTTGTCATTAGCATATGCTCCACCTTGTTTTATAAGGCGCCTTGCTTCACCTCCTGATTTAACCATCCCTGTCATTTGGAAAAGCTTAAAGGCGGGAATACCATCCGCAAAAAGCTTATCTTCAATATATGAAAAAGGGATAGATGTACTAATATTATCAGATACATCTCTTGGTATAACACTTGATGGTAGAATTTTAGAAGGAACAACCCGAAGCCCGAACATGCTTGATGCAGCCTTATAGGCTTTTACAGCCTCTTCTTTTCCATGAAGAAGTTGAGTTGCCTCAAAAGCAAGGACAGTTTTGGCATAATTTAATTCAGACCCATCAATTTCTTCAACATTTCTTATCTCATCCATTGGTAAAAAAGTAAAGAGGGCCAGAAACCGGCTGACATCCCTGTCATCCGTATTTATCCAGAATTGATAATAGTCATAGGGGCTTGTCTTTTCAGGGTCCAGCCAGACAGCACCGCTGGCTGTTTTTCCCATTTTTGCACCGGAACTTGTTGTAATCAATGGAAAAGTTACACCGAATACCGATTCCTGCCTCATTCTTCGAACAAGATCAATTCCTGCAACAATATTTCCCCACTGATCACTCCCCCCCATCTGAATCCTGCATTTATGCTGGTCAAACAGTTCAAGAAAATCATAAGCCTGCAATAGCATATAATTAAATTCAATAAAATTCAGCCCTTCATCAGAATCAAGGCGAATTTTGTAACTTTCAGCCTTTAACATTCGATTTACGCTGAAATGTCGCCCGATATCCCTTAAAAATGGAATATATTCTATTTTTGTTAACCAGTCGGCATTATTTAACAAGAGAGCTTTATCATCACTGAAAGTAATAAAATTTGACAGCTGTTTCTTAATTCCTTTAGCGTTCTCTTCTACTATTTCAGGTGTTAAAAGTTGTCTCATTTCTGTCTTGCCACTTGGGTCACCAACTAAACCTGTACCACCGCCAACAAGTGCTATTGGTCTGTGCCCGCAATTCTGCATATGAGCAAGGGACATGATAGGAACAAGGCTCCCCACATGAAGACTTGAAGCTGTTGGGTCAAAACCAATGTAGCAGGTCGCTTGATCACTATCGATATAATCATAAAGTTCTTTTTCGTGAGTTGTTTGTTCTATAAACCCACGTTCCCGAAGTACTTCAATAACATTCATCTATTACAGTCCTATTTATTAGCGTATTCAACTGCGCGGGTTTCACGAATTACAGTAACTTTTATCTGCCCTGGAAATGTCAATGTTTCTTCAATCTTCTTGGCAATGTCCTTACTAACCAAAACAGCTTCTTCATCGGAAATGGCATTACCTTCAACAATAACTCTTAACTCACGCCCAGCTTGTATTGCATATGAACTTTCTATACCTTTAAACGAATTCGCTATCTTTTCAAGATCTTCCAGCCGTTTCACATAACTTTCAAGGAGTTCTCTTCTTGCACCCGGCCTTGCTCCTGAAAGGCTGTCAGCAGCCTGCACCAACAGATCATATACAGAACTTGGTGGAATATCTTCATGATGAGCAGCAATGGCCTGAATGATCTTTGGAGATTCACCATGTTTTTTTGCAAGTTTAGAGCCAATCACTGCATGGGGCCCTTCTATCTCATGGTCTATAGCTTTCCCGATATCATGCATTAACCCCATGCGCTTTGCCAGTTTGGCGTTAAGCCCAAGTTCAGAAGCCATTATACCACATAAAAAAGCCACTTCTACGGAATGCTGTAAAACGTTCTGTGCATAGCTTGTACGAAATTTAAGACGGCCGATAATTTTAATCAATTCACCATTAATACCATGTACACCAACATCAAATGCAGCCTGTTCTCCTGCTTCCTTTATAGCCTGGTCTACCTCTTTCTCAACCTTTTTAACAACATCTTCAATTCTTGCAGGATGAATTCTACCATCTGCAATTAATGAAAGAAGGGAAAGGCGGGCTACTTCACGTCGTACCGGATTAAAACCTGATAAAATGACAGCTTCAGGAGTATCATCTATAATAAGATCAATACCGGTAGCAGCCTCGATTGCACGGATATTCCTTCCTTCCCGTCCAATAATCCTGCCTTTCATTTCATCACTTGGAAGCTGAACAACTGAAACAGTACGTTCAGCAACAAAATCACCTGCGTATCTTTGAATTGCCGTTGATATTATTTTCTTGGCTTTTTTGTCTGCTTCTTCTATGGCTTCATTTGTAATCTTTTTTATAAGCTTTGCTCCGTCATAGCGAGCTTCATTCTCCATTGCCGTTATCAACAATTCCTTGGCTTGCCCTGCAGTTAATCCGGAAATTTTTTCAAGTTGTTTTTTCTGTTCTTCAATTGATTCATCATATTCAGCAATTTTATGTTCTACAGACTCTTCTTTCTTTATCAGGTTTTTATCCCTTTTATTTATTTCACGTTCCTTCTTTTCTATCTGTTCTTGCTTTTTATCATAATTTTCTTCTTTCTGAATCAACCTCTTTTCTCGTTTCTTCAGTTCAGTTCTTGTTTCACTTGTTTCAGAATCAAATTGACTTTTCATCTTGAAAAGCCTGTCCTTGGCTTCAACTTTGGCTTCTTTTAACAGCGCCTCAGATCTTTGCTTTGCATCTTCTAATATGTTTTGTGAATCCTGCTCAAATTTTTTATTTTTTTGTGTTTCAAGAAAGCTCTTAATAAAATAAGCTATCAGAAAGCCCACACAAAAGACGATTACCAACAATACTATATTTTCAACTGCCATTATTTTCTCCCCAGCATCATAAACTATCTAATTAAATCAGAAAATGACATATATTAAACTCTTATAAATATTTCATATGATCAAATCATACATATAATTCAATACGCATCTTTTTTTAATAATTTTCACTAATAAAACAGGATAATACTAAAGTGTCAAAATAGAGGGAGCGATGAAGGGAAAGTGTGATTATTGAACCGTTATTAAAAATGAATCGAAAAAAGATTATATTTTGGAAAAAAACCCCTACCATAATGCCGTGTTGTCAGGCCTTTGACCCAGTTTAAAAAAGTGGGCGCCGGTATAGTCTCTTTAGGCTTTTCTGTACGGGCAGAACTTGCACACCAAAACCAGGGAAAGCACCCGTTATACTTAGTGTTGAGACAAAGAACATCTTTCAATCACGAACAAGGTAGGGGTTAAAATCTAATAATACGATACATTTTCTATTAAGCAAAAGGCAACCAAAATATCAGTTAAAAAATCGATTATTATTAAGAACATAAACAATAAAGAAAATTTCAGATCGCTTTTTAATTAATTCAAAAACCAGGTTTTAATCAACATCAAGTTTCTTTATTATGGAAGATGACCTTTTTGATATTTTTTTTTGCAAATCGGTATAATTACCCTTCATTTTAACATATTCATTTGCAATATTCAAAGCTGCAATAGTCATAATTGTAACTTTTGATTTTGTTAATGATTCCTCAGGTTGACTCTTTTCAATTGCATTTACTTCATTTATCAATAAATCTCTAATTTCATTAACATCAGACACATCTTCATCAGTTTTAAATGAAAATTGTTGCCCAAGAAGTTCAATTGTTACAATCTCTTCCAATTATTACCTGTTTTTTCCTCTATTTTAATAACTCACAAAATAATAATCATGAACTTAAACGATTAAAAATTATTGAAAATTGTTTAATTTATTCAACAAACTATCAATTTTCAAATTAACCTGAACCTTCTGCTCTTTATAAACAATTTCGGCTTCAGTCTTTTCCCGTAGTTCATTTTCCAGTCTTACTACTTTACTATTCAGACTGGAATTTTCCTCCTCCATTTTTCTATTAATCTCAATTAAATTTTCAATTTTTTCTTCAATTACATCAAATTGATTGAACAAATCATCATCCTTAATCAAGTTATTATCCAACTTTATCACCCTATTCTATGCAATTAATATAATCGTTAATTAAAGTTAAAGTCAAGAAAATTAAAAATTCTTGCGTTCCATGAGCTTTTCAGCCAATAACAAATCATCGTGACTGTTAACACCAATCACCTCAGTATAATCTTCACTTACAAATAATCCGATTTTTTTATTTTCAGTATTACCTATCTCAATTATATCGGTAAGGTAATATTCATTCTGAGCATTGCTGTTTCTTATTTTTGCTAAACTATTTTCCAGAAATATTTTATCTACACAATATATACCTGAATTTATAACTTTTATTGCTTTTTCATATTCATTTGCATCTGATTCTTCAACAATCTTAACAAATTTTTTGTTTCCATCAACAATAATTCTTCCATATCCTTGCGGGTCTTCAATTTCTACAGCAAGAACAGTCGCGTCATTATTTTCATTTTTATGCTTATCTATGAGATTTAATATAGTTTCAGATGAGAGATTTGGTACATCTCCACATAAAACAATTATATCTTTAATATTTTCTGGTATTTGTGCAATAGCGCACATTGTTGCATGTCCGGTTCCCAATTGCTCTTTCTGATGTGCGTATTTCACTTCAGCATCTTTTGATACTATCTGACGGACCATATCCGCCTGATGACCAACTACAGCAATGACATTTCTACCTGCAATTTTTACAGCAGTCTCTACAACATAATTTATCATGGGCTTATTACATATTGTATGAAGGACCTTTGCTTTATCTGACTTCATCCGCGTTCCCATGCCTGCAGCAAGAATTATCACAGCCACATTTCCATTGTAATTATGCATTCACAACCTCATCATAAATGTTAAATAAATATTTAAGCATATATACAAAAAGAAAAAAAGGGCAAAACATTAATATGATTTGCCCTTTTTGTAGTATTATCTCAATATTAAAAAAATATTTAATATTATTTTATATCAGCAGACTCTTAACCATCCGCTTCTGCTAATTTTAAACGATATGATGCTCTTTCCAACGCTGATTGAGCTCTATTAATATCGATATCCTTATCATCACTTTGAAGGCGTTTTTCAGCACGCTCTAATGCAGTTCTTGCACGATCAATATCAATTTCACTTTTTCTTTCAGCTGATTCAGCAAGAACAGAAACCTTATCAGGTAAAACCTCTGCAAAACCTCCGCTTATAAATACATATCTCTCTTTTCCATTAGAGTCAACGTAGCGAAGGGTACCTGTCTTAAGGGTACTTAAAAAGGGTGTATGCCCGGAAAGAGCACCAAATTCTCCAAGTGCTCCTGGTGCTACAACTATTTCAGCATCATCGCTTACTACAAGTTTTTCGGGAGTAACAACTTCAATTTTGATTTTATCAGCCATACCTTTTCCTCGTTATATCGCGGCTTTACTAATTGCCTTTTGCTCTTTCAATAACATCTTCTATAGCACCTGCCATATAAAAATGTTGTTCAGATATATCATCATGCTTACCTTCACAGATCTCTTTAAAACTTCTTACTGTATCTTCAATTTTTACATATGATCCCGGGCGGCCGGTAAATACTTCCGCCACATGGAAAGGCTGTGAAAGAAATCTTTCAATTTTACGGGCTCTTTCAACAATTATTTTATCTTCATCAGAAAGCTCATCAACACCAAGTATAGCAATGATATCCTGAAGTTCGGTATATTTTTGAAGGATATTCTGAACCTGACGTGATACATTATAATGCTCTTCACCGATATAGCTGGCATCAAGAATTCTTGATGTTGAATCCAGCGGATCAACTGATGGGTATATTCCTTTTTCTGTAATCTTTCTTGATAAAACAACAGTACCGTCGAGATGCGCAAAAGTTGTAGCAGGCGCAGGGTCGGTAAGGTCATCTGCAGGCACATATACGCATTGTACAGCTGTAATCGAACCCTTATCTGTTGAAGTGATACGTTCCTGAAGTCCACCAAGGTCAACTGCAAGAGTAGGCTGATAACCAACAGCAGAAGGCATTCGTCCAAGAAGTGCGGAAACCTCAGAACCTGCCTGTGTAAAACGGAATATATTATCAATAAAGATAAGAACATCCTGACCTTCTTCATCACGGAAATATTCAGCACATGTCAGTGCTGAAAGTGCAACACGCGCCCTTGCTCCCGGGGGTTCTGTCATCTGGCCATAAATAAGAGCGGCTTTTGGAAGAACACCGGAATCTTTCATCTCGTGATAAAGGTCATTACCTTCACGGGTTCTTTCTCCAACTCCTGCAAAAACCGAGATTCCACCATGCTGCATAGCGATGTTATTAACCATCTCCATCATGATAACTGTTTTTCCAACACCTGCACCACCGAACAGTCCCATTTTCCCGCCACGGGGGAAAGGAACAAGAAGATCGATAACCTTTATACCGGTTTCAAGTACAGTTACACTTGTATCCTGTTCTGTAAACTTTGGTGCTGCCCTGTGTATTGGCTGCATTTTTTCCTGGCTTATTGGTCCTAAACCGTCAACAGGTTTACCAACAACATTAAGAACACGTCCAAGTGATGCTTCACCAACCGGCATCATAATGGGATTACCAGTAGCCTTTACATCCATACCGCGAACAAGGCCGTCGGTAACATCCATAGCAATAGTACGGACTACATTATCCCCAAGATGCTGGGCAACCTCAACAACCAGGTTATCAGCTTCATCATTGATAGCCGGGTTTGTTATTAAAAGTGCAGAAAGGATTGCAGGTAATTTCCCGGGTTCAAACTCAACATCCACTACAGGTCCCATGACCTGTGTTATTTTACCAATATTTTCACTCATTTATAGACCTCCTAAATCTATATGCAGTACTTACGAACTGAATTCAAACAGACGGTTACCCCTTTAGTGCCTCGGCACCTCCGACAATATCCATTAGATCAGCAGTAATAGCTGCCTGCCGAGCCTTATTATAAGTAAGTGTTAGTTCTTCAATTAAATCATTACACGCGGTTGTAGCATTATCCATCGCCGTCATCTGAGCAGCATGATTACTGGTAGATGTTTCAAGCAACCCACTATAAATCTGAACATATACATTCCTTGGAAGTAAATCACTAAGCAGTTCGTCAGGTGAAGGTTCACATATATGTTCAGGCTGATAAACGGTATCTTCCTGCTGTTCATCAGATTCGGCTTTTTCTATCGGAGGTATCGGAAGAATTTGTTTTATAGTCGCAGCCTGCCTGGCCACATTGATATACTCGGAATAAATCAGGTAAACTTCATCAAACTCGCCATCAATAAACCCGGCAACTATTTTTCTTCCCGGTTTTGATGCAGTACCGAAACCAAATTTAGAACCAACAACACCGATATATTCACTGATTATCGTTAGTTTATTATTCCTGCACCAGTCGCGTCCTTTTTTTCCGAAATTTGTAAATGAAAATTCGATGCCTTCGCCAGATTTTTCTTTAATAAGATTATCAGCTGCAGCAATAAGATTGGAATTAAACCCGCCGCAAAGCCCCCTGTCAGAAGAGCATAATACAACATGAATCTTTTTAACTTCATCTCTGGGTATCAAAAGAGGACTTGCTTCATCACCGGAAGATTCAGCAAGGCTTCCAAGGACTTCAGTAAATTTACCCGCATAAGGTCTGAAACCTTCCATACTTTGCTGTGCCGAGCGAAGTTTTGAGGTTGCAACCATATTCATGGCCTTTGTAATTTGCCTCGTCTTTTGAACACCGGTGATCTTAGTCTGAACTTCTTTTAACGTTGCCATATACTTAACACCTTCTCGACCCTGTTGCGGGTATAAGATTGGTTTTATTTATAAAGCTCATTCAATAACTTTAGCTTTGTCAATTATTTTATTGTATCTTTGAACTCTTCATCATACTCGCCTAATGCCTGATCCATTATTTTCTCGATATCGGCGGTGATTTCTCTTGTTTCCTTAAGCTGCTCAAAAAGCTGTGGGAATCGGCTTTCAACAAAGGGATAAAGTCCTGCTTCATATTTTGAAACTGCTTCCTTAGGAAATTTGTCAAGGAAGCCTTTGGTTCCGGCATAGAGTATTGTCACCTGTTTCTCAAGTGGAAGCGGCTGGTATTGAGGTTGTTTTAAGACTTCCACAAGCCTCTCACCACGAGTCAACTGCTGCTGGGTAGCTTCATCCAGATCGCTGCCAAAAGCTGCAAATGCTTCAAGCTCACGAAACTGAGCCATATCAAGCCTCATAGTACCGGCAACCTGCTTCATCGCTTTTTCCTGTGCAGAACCACCAACTCTTGAAACCGACAAACCAACGTCAATTGCAGGGCGAAGACCTGCAAAAAACATACTTGGCTCAAGGTAAATCTGACCGTCAGTAATTGATATAACATTTGTAGGAATAAACGCCGATACATCACCTGCCTGAGTTTCTATTATAGGCAGAGCAGTAAGTGAACCTGCTCCTAATTCGTCATTTAATTTTGCAGATCTTTCAAGAAGACGTGAATGGTTGTAAAAAATGTCTCCGGGATATGCTTCACGGCCCGGGGGACGTCTCAAAAGAAGAGATACCTGTCGATAAGATGCGGCCTGTTTGGAAAGATCATCATAAATGATCAGCGCATGTTGTCCATTATCACGGAAATATTCACCCATGGAACAACCGGCATATGGAGCAAGAAACTGCAGAGATGCGGGGTCACTTGCACAAGCAGAAACAACTGTTGTATACTCCATTGCTCCGTTCTTTTCAAGTACATCAACAACCTGAGCCACTGTTGATTGTTTTTGACCGCATGCTACATAGATACAGAAGATGTCGGTTTCTTTTTGAGCAAGAATTGCATCAACGGCACATGCTGTTTTACCGATCTGGCGATCACCGATAATAAGTTCACGCTGTCCGCGTCCAACCGGTGTCATAGCATCAACAGCTTTCAAACCGGTATAACAGGGCTCGTGTACACTTTTTCTTGCAATAACCCCGGGAGCAACCATTTCAATTCTTCTAAACTCTTTTGCGTCAATGGGTCCCTTACCGTCTATGGGAGCACCGGTTGTATCAACAACACGTCCGAGCATTGCTTCACCAACAGGTACTTCAGCAATCCTTTCAGTACGCTTAACCATGTCGCCTTCTTTAATATTGGTATCCTCGCCCATAATGGCGACTCCAACATTATCTTCTTCCAGGTTAAGCACCAGGCCCAAAGTTCCGTCAGGGAATTCAACAAGTTCCATTGTCATGGCTTTTTCCAGACCGTAAATTCTGGCAATACCATCACCAACGGAAAGTACAACTCCTGTCTCGCTCAATTCGACCTTCTTGTCGAAATCCTTAATCTGTTCCTTAATGATCTGACTTATTTCTTCAGCTTTTATTTCCATTAGATACTTTCACCCCTTTTTAAAGATTCTCTCATATTGAGTAATTGAGTTTTTATACTGCCATCCAAAACAAGATCCCCTATCTTGGTTACAACTCCCCCAATGAGGCCTGGATCCTGCTGTATATCCAGAATTACTTCTCTGCCGGTCATTTTTGCAAGGCTTGCACGAATCTTGTTAACAGCTTCAGAAGAAAGCTCACTTGCAGAAATAAGACTAGCGCGTGAAATACCTTTTAGCTCATCAGCAAGTTTCTGATAAAACTCATTTATTTCATTCACATATCCAAAACGCCCTTTATCAAAAAGCAAAAGGAGAAAGGATGAAACAACTTTTGATAAACCAAGTTTTCCAATTATAATCTCAAGAACCGACCTTCGTCCTTTTGCATCATACAAAGGGTTGTTTATTGCCTGTTCAAGACCAGCCTCCTTTATAACCAGGCTGGCAAAACCGTCCAATTCTTCTTTGTACTTTTCTGCGTTATCATCCTCTTTACCAATAAGCAGAAGAGCTTTTGCATAACGTCTTGAAATAGCCAAATTCTTCACTATGCCACCACCTTATCTAAGTATTCATCTACCAGTTTGTCCTGATCTTCCGATGTTATTTTATTCTTTATAATTTCTTCGGCCTTGATAAGAGCCTTTGCAATTATTTCTTCCTGTAATTCTGATTTGGCACTATCAAACTCACGCTCAATATTACGTTTTGCCTGATCTTCGAGTTTCGTTGCAGCATTTTCAGCTTCAGACAGAATTCTTTTTTTTGCATCCTCTCCCTGCTTGACATAATCGGCAATAATTTTATCAGCCTCTTTTTCAAGATCAGAAAGTTTTTTAGTATATTCATTAAGTTGTTTTTCAGCGTCGTTCTTTTTCGATTCCAGATCGCTTAACTGGATTTTGATATCTTCAATGCGGGAATTAAGAAATGGTGTTCCGAATTTTCTAATAAGAAATATACATCCAATTGCCAGGACTGTAAAATTCATTACACGATAAGTATCAGTCTTGACCCAGCCTTTTGGCTCAGCCCCTTCTCCACCACCCGAAGCATAGACAAAACCGGCAAAAAATATTATTGAAATGGCTAATAAAGTTTTAAGAAACGTTCTGCCTGTTTTAGAATTTCTTTTCAGGCTGCGACCAGAAACACTCATTAAACCGCCCTCCCCAATATTTTTTGGCCGATATTACCGGCAAAAGTGTCAACTTCCTGTAGCAACGATGCCTTTACTTCTTCGACATCCTTAATAATTTTTTCGCGAACATCTTTTAGATTTTCCTGAGCTTTTTTATTAATTTCCTCAATTATTGCTGCTTCCTCCTCAGCTGCTTCCTGAAGGATAGCCTCTTTTTTCAGGTTTCCCTGATTCCTGGCCTTTTTTACACCTTCCTTAAGGTCATTATCTCTCTCGCTGATATCATTTTTGCATGTGTCGATGTTCTGCTGCAGGCCGTCTACTTTATCTTTTCTTTGAGTAAGTATTTTCCTGATCGGTTTGTAAACAATAAAATTCATAGCTATAACAAGAAAAATAAAATTTATCATCTGTATGTACAAAGAGTTATCAAGAGTTAGCATAAAAACTTCTCCAAATCGTATAAAACAACAAAAAACTTAATAATTTAAAAGTGTTAAACATCAGCATATCGAATATGCTTCAAAGAAAATCTTTTATCATTATTAGAAACTAATTGTCAAAGGTTTTTTGGAAATTTTTTAATATTATTTTTATCTGAGGTTATATTGGATTTGAGTGAGTCATTCTGTTTACCAGGTGATAGTGTTAACGACTTCATCGCACAATTCCCATTAAACCTTACACCGGCATCAATTGAAATAACAGGGGCATGTATATCGCCTTCGATACTGCCTGGAGGATATATCTCAATTCTGTCCCTTGCATCTATAGTTCCATTGACCTTGCCCATTATGATTGCAACATCAACATTGATATCAGCGTCTAATACTGCCTTTTCCCCGACTATTACCGTTCCGCTGTTACTGAATATTTTCCCTTTTACATTTCCATCCAGCCTAATCGTTCCTTTAAATTCAATTCTACCTTCGAAACTGGCATCAGAACCAATAAAGGTGGTTATTGAATCCGCTTTTTTGCTTTTACGCATATTCCCCTCCGATTATTCATATATTTCAAGAGACTTTAAAGAATTTATCTTTTAATCAAATATCGCTGATGCTGATCTCAAAGCAATATAAATTGCTTAAATTACGTCATGGCAAAATCATTTTATTCAACTAAAAATCGTCTCATACTCACATTCATTAAAATACCAATACCTATCATAACTGTAACAACAGATGAACCGCCATAACTTATCAACGGCAATGGAACACCAACAACCGGCATAAGCCCCATTATCATTCCGACATTAATAAAAACCTGCCAGAATATCATCGCAGTAACACCGACTGAAAGAATTGTCCCGAAAGAGTCTCTACATCCATGAGCAATATTCAGGCCCCAGATAATAAGCAATAAATATATAAGGAGGATTAGCCCGGTACCGGCAAAGCCCCATTCCTCTGCAAGAACCGACAGGATAAAATCGGTATGCTGTTCGGGCAGGAAAGAAAGAGCGTTCTGAGTCCCCTTTAAGAAACCTTTGCCTATAATCATACCTGAGCCAATGGCTATTTTAGACTGAATTATGTGGTATCCGGCTCCAAGTGGATCACGATCAGGATTCAAAAAGGTTAAAATACGCAACTTTTGATATCCTTTTAAAAAAAACCACCATACCAGAGGTAATGTCGTAGTACAAGCGCCTATTATGTATATAAGAGTTCTTCTTTCAATTTTAACAAACATAGTTATTGATGCTGCTATTAATACAATCAGGAGGGATGTACCAAGATCGGGCTGCCTTACAACAAGTAAAAAAGGAATGAAAACCAATATTGCAGGAGTTACAAGTTCTTTGAACGTCAGTCCTTTGATATTGGCATGCTTTGAATAATAACTTGAAAGTACGATAATAACTGTGATCTTTACAATCTCGGACGGCTGTATAGTAATTGGTCCTACAATGAGCCAACGTCTTGAACCTGCGACATATTTGCCGAAAAACAACACGCCTACAAGCAGTAAGAGGCTGAAAAAATAAATCAATAAACCCCATTGATCCAGCTCTTTATAGTTAACCAAAAAGGAAATAACCATCACTGTTAAGCCGATACAGAACCAAATCAACTGTTTTCCGCATAAAGCTTTAAACGGATCGTCAACACCTGCATATATAGCACTATAAAGGACCACAATACCCAATGAGCCCAGGGTAATTGTCAGGCCTAAAAGCCCCCAGTCAAAATATTCAACAAGCCGCCTGTCAAACATTATTCATCCCCAAAATATTGTAATAGATCAAATACCTGTTTTATTAGAAGAAATTGCAACAGGAGTTTTTTCCCCTGCCACTCTATTTTCAAAGTACTTCTCGATAAGGGCTTTTGCAATAGGCCCTGCTGCACTACCGCCATGCTCACCATGTTCAACAATTACACTTACGGCAATTTCCGGATTAGATGAAGGAGCATAGGCTGTAAACCATGCATGAGGTTTCAAGTATTCAGCCCTGTTTTCTTCTTCGGAAGGGTCATCATCTCCTTTACGCCCTACTACCTGTGACGTTCCGGTTTTTCCGCTTATTTGAATACTCTTATTATGAACACTTCTCCATGCTGTGCCTGAGGTTTTATTAACCGCCTCCCATAACCCTCTCTTTAATATCCCCATTGTTTTTTCACTTGCAGGAAGTTTTCCAAGACTTCTGCTCTCTTTTGTATATAAAACCACACCTTCTGCCGTTACTATTGATTTTAAAATCAATGGAACAGGCCGCCTTCCCCCGTTAGCAACTGCAGAAGTAAGAACCAGCATCTGTAAAGGAGTTACAAGATTATAGCCCTGACCAATTGCAATCGAAAGGGTTTCTCCCCCCTGCCAGGGAACACCCAAACGTCTTTTTTTCCACTGCGAAGTCGGCACCAGCCCTTCTTCCTCATGTTCAAGACTAACCCCTGTTCGTGTCCCCAGACCGCACTTTTCTGCATATTCTGCTAATGTATCTACGCCCAGCTTCAGACCTACCTGATAGAAAAAAACATCACATGATTCTGCCAGGGCCTTTACAATATTAACATTGCCATGTCCTTTTTTTTGCCAGCATCTGAATACTCTGTCTCCATATTCATAAAAACCGCTACAATTAGTTTTGAATTCTTCATCAATAATACCTTCTTCAAGAGCTGCAATAGCTGCTACAATTTTATATATTGAACCGGGAGGGTACTCTCCTTGAATTACTTTATTAGTCATAGGTCTGCGCGGATCATTTCGAAGAGAATCCCATAGTTTATGTGAAAGGCCTTCTACAAAAGCATTCTGGTCAAATGAAGGACTGCTTGCCATGGCAAGAATGTCACCGGTACCCGGCTCCATGGCAACAACAGCAGATGTCAATGACTGAGTCATTTGCTCAGCCTTTTGTTGAAGATCACTATCAATTGTAAGAATAAGATTATTTCCTGGTTCGGCATCTACTCTTTTTAAAACACTGACAACCTGTCCGGTAGCGTTTACTTCCACCTGCCGCCCACCACGCCTCCCTCTCATTGGTTCTTCATATATTTTTTCAACACCAAATTTCCCTATGAAGTCACCACTCCTGCAACCCGAATATTTACCACTTTTCAGCTCTCTCGAATTTATTTCACTTAGATAGCCAAGTAGGTGTGAAGCACTTCCCTTGAAAATATAATGGCGGATTGGTTTGATTTCCACTAAAACACCGGGAAGGTCAAATTTATGAACCTCGATGGCCGCAAGTGAATTGCGGCCGATATCTCTTTTTAACAATATCGGCTTGTACGATGACCTTCTTTTTTTAGATTTAATTTTTTCCTTAAGCTCACCCACAGGGACTCCGGTATATCTTGATATTTTCATAACAGTATCATCAATTACACCGGCATCCTTTACGACTATACTTAAATCAAATGAAGGTCTGTTATTCACAAGCAGCTTACCGTTACGGTCAAAAATAAGGCCTCGCGGAGAATCAAGGCTTTGGAGCCTTATACAATTATTTTCGGAAAGCCTTCTGTATTCCTCCCCTTCTACAACCTGAAGGTAGAAAAGACGCAGCAAAAGAATCGCAAAAGCAGCTATGACATAAAACATCACTCCTGTAAGACGTTGTCTATACCAATCACTGTCAGCTGTTTTGTAATAATAATCCAAGAGAACTCTCTCATCAGGTTATTTAGTGCCCATCCGGAAATGGTCTTTTTGCCCAATATCTTCGTTATGCTCAAAAAATAATCCTCGGAATATCAAACAT
>JABHLN010000076.1 GCA_018693105.1 Desulfobacterales bacterium
ATGATCAACCACTATGCCTTGTATATGAAGATTTTTACTTAGCCATCGGTTATACTTTTTTCGAGTTCATCAAGGTTTAACAGCTGGAAAAAAGATATTGATATTTCAGGTGTAAAAGATATATTAAGTAATCTTATAAAAGCCGAATAAGTGTGCATGAAATTATGTTACATTTATGGCTGATGCAAAATATGGGATTTGGTAATTTCGAAAAGGTTTTTTGATTGATTATTATGGCAGTTTATGTACCTTTCGTATGCGCTTTCCATAGTAGGGTTACTTAGCCATCGGTTATACTTTATAAGAGTTCATAAATTTTAATTCGCTAAAAAATATTTGAGTTCATATCATTACAATTATTAATGATAAACATATGATAAATCCTATTTAAATCTTTTTTGGGATTGCTTATGGCAGGCAAAGGAGTTAAATTATTTAATTATGGAAAGAATATTTGCTTTTGGCGACATACATGGCTGTTTTAACAAACTGTGTACTTTGGTTGACATGGTGGATATTAACAGTAAAAAAGATACTGTTGTATTTATTGGGGATTACATTGACCGTGGGAAAGAATCCTATGAGGTTGTTGATTACCTAATCAACCTCAAAAGTCTTTATAAAAATATTGTCTTTTTAAAAGGTAACCATGAGTCATTGCTTTTAGATTACCTCCAAGGTCGCAATGTGAAAACATTTCTTGAAAACGGTGGAAGGCAGACATTAGAAAGCTATAATATCAGGAATTTTGACGGTGATGATGATCCGATACCACCTAGTCATATGGAATTCTTTAGTTCACTCAAACTTTATCATGAAACAGAAGAATTTATATTTGTACATGCCGGACTAAAAGATAATGTTGCTCTTGAAGATCAGGTAGAAGCAGATATGCTATGGATTCGTAAACCTTTTATCAATTCAGATTTTGATTTTGGCCGGCGTGTAGTTTTTGGGCATACTCCAGTTAAAAGGCCTCTTGTGCATTCAAATAAAATCGGTATTGATACCGGTGCGGTTTTTGGGAACAAGCTGACTTGTGTCGAATTGCCTGATATGAATTTTTACAGTGTATAGAGTCCGCTCGATCTATAAATACAAAATCCTCGAAATCAACTCTTGATGGTATTCCTGCGGTTTTAAATTTCAGATCGAACAAATCTCCCCTAAATTTGTTTGCATAAAATTCAAAATAAATTTTGAACTAAACCTTATTTTAAAATGCTAAACTGTTTTATGTTTTTGAGAGATACAGGGTAAATATTGAGGGTGTTGTGAAAAGTCTCCATCTGTTATACTTTTTAAGAGTTTACCAATAGTAGATCCGGGAGAACAAAGAGATGATGTTGAAAAATGGTCAGGATAAAAAGATAATAGTTGGTATAGGCTCTGCGCTTGTTGATGTACTTGTAAATGCGGATGATGATTTCCTAAAAAAGATAGGAGCTTCAAAAGGCGGTATGGAACTTGTTGATGAATATGTTATTAACAATACATTATCACAAATAAGTGAAAAACCTCATATTGTTCCGGGAGGCTCGGCTTGTAATACTGTTGTGGGTGTTGGAAAGCTCGGTGGCAGTGCCCGTTTCGTTGGAAAGTACGGTAAAGATGATTTAGGTGCTTTTTTTGAAAACGATCTGAAAAAAAACAATGTTGAGCCTTTACTTTTTACATCTGATTTGCCCACTGGAAGAGTCCTTTCGATTATAACACCGGATGCACAGCGTTCGATGTTTACATATCTTGGTGCTTCGTCTGAAATTCAACCCGGGGATATAACTTTAGAATGTTTTGCAGATACGGCAATTGTTCATATTGAAGGCTACCTTCTTTTTAACAGGGATTTAATATTTGCAGCACTTAAAAAAGCAAAAGATTCCGGGGCGCTTATTTCCCTTGACCTTGCAAGTTATACTGTTGTGGAAGAATCAAAAGAACTTCTTGAAAAGATTATTTTTGATTATGTGGATATTCTTATTGCTAATGAAGATGAGGCTCGTGTATTTACAGGATATACTGATGAATTGAAAGCTATTGAGTCACTTTCTGAGAATGTTGATACAGCGGTTCTTAAGGTTGGAAAACGAGGCAGCTATATTCACCATTCAGGAGAAACTTCAAGAATTCAAGCCATTGGGACAGGCCAAGCTGTTGATACTACCGGGGCCGGTGATTTATGGGCTTCCGGTTTTTTGTTTGGCATTGTGAATGGGTATTCTGTTGAAAAATGTGGTGAACTTGGCTCAGCATGCGGGTACGAGGTTTGTCAGGTTATAGGGGCAAATATCCCAGATGAAGGATGGCAAAGAATTCGCGGTCTTCTTAAATAACTGATAAATAACTTTTTAAATATATTTTAAAAAAATACGGAGGAGTGATGGCAAAACAGAGCAGGGTGTCATTAAAACGTAAAAAAGAACTTGATAGGCCTGATAGTGTTATATCAACTTTAAGCCTGGTTATGAATTATATTGTTGAGAAAAAGGTGCTTTTATCCGGTGTGTTTTGTGTTTTTATTGTCTTAACTATTGTTTTATCAGGTTATAATTATTATTCCACCAAATCTGAAAATACAGCTTTTGAATTATTGGAGAAGGCTATGTTTAAATATAATTCAGCTGTAAAAGATAAAGTGGCCGATAATTTTGAAAGCTACCCTGAAAAAGAACTGATTAATATTATTGAAAATCATTCAAGGACAAACGGAGCAAAGTATGCCAGGATGGCACTGGCTGATATATATCATCAGCTGGGAAGTTATGATAAAGCAATAAATCTTTATAATGAATCATTGAAAGATTTTAAGGGGAAGCCTGTTTACAGAAATATTGTATTAAATTGCCTTGGTTATTCTTACGAGGGGAAAAAAGATTATAAGACCGCTGTAACATATTTTGAAAAAATAACCTCCGGTTCTGATAGAGTGATGAAAGGAGAGGCATTTTTTAACCTGGGACGGATTTATTCGCTGATAGGCGACGATAAAAAAAGTCGGGAATTTTTTGAAAAAGTGCTTTCAGACTATAAAGAGTCTCTTTACATTGAAATGGTAAAGGAAAAAATGTCAGGGTAATTTTTTAATTAGTGGAGACGGGCTCTCTATGAATTCTAAATAGATACCTTCTTGAAGCAGTTTTTATATGCGCATAAAAAAACTAACCGGGAATAAATCCCGGTTAGTTTTTAAGGAGAAAAAATACTATGATATAATCATTAGCACTTCACTATGTTAATAAAGCAAATACCTTGCCAGAAAATAATGGGTCACCTCAGTAAGATCAACTAATATCAATATAAACAATAAGTTATTCCTTGAAAATATTTCTCTATAAATAATTTTTTAATAAAAAGCTGTTTAGAAAAGTTTATTATTTTGAACCCTTTCCGCATCCTCATCATGTAACTACTTAATATTAAGGCTAATAGATATATTTTATAAAGGTTTAAAAATTTGAACCTTAAGTTTGGTAAAAGCAGATATTAGCCTTAACATATTGAATATATTGAAATAACTTGGGTTTATAATTTTGAACGCCATTAGTTTGATGGACTATTAAAAACTATAATAGATGGTTAATTAGTGGTCCATCCAGTCCCGCCAAAGCGGGACCTATTTCTTTATATGGGTTGTGCTGAAGTTACATATTATTATTTATAGTCAGAAGCTGACTTTTTATGTCTCGCCATGATGTGAATATTTAGACATTATTTATATTTTTTACGGAAGTATCAAGTTTATATTTTTTTATTTTCTGGTTCAGTCCGCTTTTTCCAATTCCTAGAAGTTGTGCCGCATGTGCCTGAACATTATCCGTAAGTTTTAATGCTCTTTCAATCATTCTTTTTTCTACAATTGCAAGTGTTTCGTAAAGGTTGGCATTATCAGGTATTCCTCCAATATTCAATGTGTTGTGAATGTTATCTTTAAAATCTTTTGGGAGGTCTATTTCCTTAATAATACTACCAGAGCTAAGGATCATGGCACGCTCAATGACATTTTCAAGCTCTCTTATATTACCAGGCCATTTGTAATCAAAGAAAAGACGTTGAACAGCCTGTTCTATTCCTGTAATCGGTACCTCGGATTTATGCTCATCTGAATATTTTTTTATAAAATAACTAATCAGCAGATTTATATCCTCCTGGCGATCGCGAAGTGGCGGGAGGGTAATTCTTACCACATTTAGACGATAAAATAAATCTTCTCTGAATCGGCCTGCACTGACTTCCTCTTTCAGTTTTTTATTGGTTGCAGCAATAAGCCGGAAATTGACCGGAATTGATTTAACACCACCTACCCTTTCAACGGTTTTTTCCTGAAGTACCCGGAGGAGTTTTATTTGCAGGCTTAATGCGATCTCCCCTATTTCATCAATAAAAAGGGTACCTCCATCAGCAAGTTCAAAGCGGCCTTTTCTCATAGATGCGGCACCTGTGAAGGCACCCTTCTCATGTCCGAAAAGTTCGCTTTCAAGAAGATTTTCAGAAAGTGCTGAACAGTTGACTGCAATAAATGGTTTATCACGTCTCGGACTGTTGAAATGAATAGATTTAGCAACTAACTCCTTGCCTGTACCGCTTTCACCTTCTAAAATGACTGTTGCAGTAGTCGGCGCTACTTTCAGTATCGTCTGAAAAACTTCACGTATAACCTTACTTTTTCCTATAATGTTTCCAAAACTGTATTGTGATTCAACAGCGTTACGGAGCCATTTGTTTTCTTTTACAACCAGAAACATGGCGATTGCTTTTTTTACATATAGTATCATTCTTTCATTATCAAAAGGCTTTTGAATGTAAGTGTATGCTCCTTCCTGCATGGCATCAACAGCCTTGTCTACTGTCCCGTGGGCGGTCATAACTATAACGGGAAGGTCAGGATCTATCTTCTTTATCCTTTTAAGAAGTTCGATTCCGTCCATTTCAGGCATTTTCATATCGGTCAAAATAAGGTCAATGTCTGAGCTTTCTATTATTTCAAGTGCTGCCTTACCACTGTTGGCCGTAAGGGTCTCAAAACCTTCTTCTTCAAGAACAGCACTTAATATGAGGGGATAATTTTTTTCGTCGTCTACAATAAGTACAGTTTCCATAGTTATTTTTCATGCCTTATCGGTAAAGTTATAATAACCCGGATTCCGCCTTTGGATCGGTTTTCTATCCTTATGTTTCCCTGGTGACCCTCAATAATGTTTTTCACAATGCCAAGGCCAAGGCCGGTTCCTTTTTCCTTGGTTGTAAAGAATGGCTCCCAGATTTTTTCAAGAATGTCTTCAGGAATACTTCCTCCATCATCTTCGAAGCATATGATGATCGTGTTTTGTTTATGTGTTATCCTGACTGTTATTGTCCCTGCTTCAGGCATTGAATGCATTGAGTTTATTAATATATTAAGAAATGCCTGATACATCATGTCGGTATCTGCAAGTACCTGGGGTACAGCATTATCATAATACTTATTAATAGTGTGGCCCTTCTTTTTTATCTGCGGGGCGAGAAAGGCAAGGTTTTTTTCTATTATGTTTTCGATATAACAAGGTAACAATAAAGGAAGTTTCGGTCTTGCAAAATCCAGAAAATCAGTAGTAATATCATTAAGCCTGCCTGATTCTTCAATAATAATATCAGGGATAGTGTTTGAAGGGTCGGTACGCTCAATTTTCTTCTTTAAAAGTTCTGCTGAACTTTGTATTATACCAAGCGGGTTCCTTATTTCGTGTGATATGGTTGCGGTCATGCCACCTATAAGCGATAGGTGCTTTGCCCTGTTAAGTTCCTCCTTGAGTTTCAGCTGTTCCTCATTACGCTTTTTAATTATATCTTCACCTCGTTTTACAGAATAAAGAAGTATTAAAAAAAGACATGCCATTATAATTGAACAGGTAAGGATAACCCGTCGTTGAAAGTTTGAAATTGTCTTATGTTCATCAGACAGGTCCTGAATAATCTCAATAATACCTAGTATGGAGCCACCTTTAATTATAAGACGTTTTTCTATTTGCACGTCAAAAGATGCACGAAGAGGAGCAAATGTTCTGGTATTACTTTTTTTCTGAAGTCCAAGAAGGGTTTCTAAGAAATTGCCTTTTTGTACCAGGCTTGAATTCGAATTTCCCTTAATGGCTTTATTGAAACCAGCACCTCCAAGTCCTTTTTTTCCGATCATGTCATGATCGAAGCTGTAAGAGATTATATTATCAAGGCCGTATATGTTTACAGTGTTTACTTTGAAGCTGTGAAGTGTGCTTTTAATAACCTCATCCATAAGTTCGAATTGGTTTTTTTTTCTTAGCTGTATTTTACCATACTTAAGAGCAATAGGAATTGTGAATTGTAGAAATATTTGATGGCTGAGGTTTTCAACAAGAAGCATTGCATAGTCTTCGCTTTTTTTTAAAACCATTGAACGGACCCAATATGAATTGAGTGCAGAAAGTATAATGGTTCCCAGAAACATGACAATAAGGCTTGTAAAGGTAAAATATTTAACTAACCTGAAAGGTTTTATTGCATCCTGTTTGGTTCCTGAAATTTTAAACAAAAAATTATATCCTTATTTTTGAATACAACTTACATTTTTCAAAAGTCTAAATATGTTATGGTAATCTTTTGCAAGTTCTGGTTATACAATTTCATAGGCCACTATATATGGAAATATAGGGAAACTACATTTCAAAGTCAAGTCGATACAAGTTCATATTTTTGTGAACCTTTATTTTGGGAATATAGTATCAATGATTCTCTTGTGATTAATAATTTGAAAAGAATAATTAGTAAGTAAATATAAAAGATGATTCTGATTTTACTTTAAATAAAGTAAAATATTATGAAAAAAGTACTTTATATTACACAATATGTTGGGTTTTGAGAAAAAATATTACCATATAATGTAATTGATTGAAATATTGGTATAATTTACTTGACTTAATATTATTTTATGATAATTAGCTATAACTAAAGCACAATAACATCTAATCATGCAAATATTAGCATCACAACATCAAAAATTTTAAAGGCACATGACATGTTAAAAGTTCAGTTGTTATGGGCAGCAGGAAATCATTGAAAATGGTAAAAAATTCCTTGAAGAAAATTAGAGAATCTATATTGATGAGCAAGGCTGAACTTGCAAGAAAGGCAAATGTTTCCCCCATAACTATTGCACGTATTGAAAAAGGGTTGCCATGTAGGATGGAAACTAAACGAAAAATAATTCTTGCATTGGGGTTTAACCTCGCTGACAAAAGAAAGATCTTTGGAGAGCTTGATTAAATATGCTATTCGGAAAAAAAGATCATCTGGTGGGTTTGGATATCGGGTCACGTACTATTAAGGTATGTGAAATTGAAAGTACCCCTGAGGGCTATAGACTATCGAAGTTCGGAACCCGTGATATTGACCCTGGTCTTATAGACGAGGATGGTATTAAAGATCATGATAGTGTCGGCAAGGCGATACGCAAGCTTTTTAAGGAGAATAATGTTAAAGAGCAGAATGTCGCTGTATCTGTTGGCGGGTATTCAGTTATTGTTAAGAAGATAACTGTTCAAACCATGTCTGAAGAACAGCTTCAGGAAACTATTTATCATGAGGCTGAGCAGTATATTCCATTTGATATTACAGATATAAATATTGACTTTCACATAATTGGGGAAGGGGAGCACAACCCAAACCAGATGAATGTTCTCCTGGTAGCCGCCAAGAAGGAACTGGTTAGTGATTATCTAAGTATCCTTGATATTGCAGGCTTGAATCCCTGTTTAGTTGATGTTGACGCATTTGCACTGCAGAATATTTATGAAACAAATTACGAAGTTGATGATGAGTGTATTGCACTTGTTGATATCGGTGCAGTCAAAACTTCAATAAATGTTCTCAAGGGAACAGATTCATTGTTCATGAGGGATGTTTCTCTTGGTTGCAGTCAGGTAAACAATAAGATTATCGATCAAACAAACTGCTCACGGGTGGAAGCCGAGGAAATAAAATTAAGTGAAAAAGAGGATAATATTTCCCATGAAGATCTTGCGGAAATTATATCATCTGTGGTCGCTGACTGGACAACTGAAATACGACGGGCTCTTGACTTCTTTTATTCTACATATCCGGATGAACGGATCAAGACAATTGTCCTGAGCGGTGGTGGCGCCAATATTAAGGAGTTTCAACAATTATTGACTTCACAGACCTCAACAGATGTAAAAGTAATAGATCCGTTTAAAAATATTGACATTGAGGGCGCGAATGTTGATTCTGCATATCTTGGGCAGGTGGCACCCCAGGCAGCAATTTGTGCAGGTCTTGCTATCAGACGAGTGGATGACAAATGATACGAATAAATCTACTACCTTTTCGAGCAGCACGTAAGACAGAAAATATCCGCAGGCAGGTCACTCTTTTTGCCCTTTCGGTTGTTCTTGTCATTATAAGCATTGCCTATATGCATATTACATTACAGGCAAAGATAGAAATGCTAAATGATAATGTTGATAGGACACAGAAGGAACTGGAAAGTAAGAAGTTGATTGCCAAGGAAGTTGACAGGATAAAAAAAGAACTTGAAACCCTGAAAAAAAAGAAACAGATTCTGGTAAAGCTTGATAAAGGTCGTAAAGCTCCCGTGGAGTTACTTGACTCAATGACCCAGTTGGTTATTCGGGACAGGATGTGGTTTCAGTCACTTGAAAAAAAGAAATCAAAAATAAAGATTATCGGCTTTGTCCTTGACAATAAGACTGCGGCCGACTTTATGACCCGTATTGAAGAATCCGGGAGGTATGAAAAAGTGAATTTGAAGATGCTCAAGCAGAAGAAAAAGAAGAGGAAAAAAATACAAAGTTTTGAAATATCTTTTGTTATTAAAAAAAAGTAATCCGGTAAAAATGGAGTAAAAAAATAATGGATTCAGCGGCTGATGAAGGAAAACTCGATTCAATATTTAGTAAAATCGGGGAACTGTCACAGGTCCAGAGATACCTGATATATTTTGGAACAATTGTGGTGTTATTAGGATGCTTTATATGGCTATCCTACCTGCCCAAAAATGGTAAAATAGTGGAGCTTGAAGACCAGCTTGAAAAAGTTGAACAGGAACTTAAAGTTGTTACGATAAAGGCAGCAAAGCTACCAAGGCTGCAGAAAGAAATAAAGGCAGCTGAAGTTGAATTCAGAATTGTTAAGGAGACCTTGCCGGAAAAAAAAGATATTCCTTCACTTCTAACCAGTATATCCCAGGCAGGACGCGCAGCTGATTTGGAATTTAGATTGTTTGAGCCAAAAAAAGAAAAAAAGAGAGACTTCTATGCTGAAATACCTGTAGGTCTTCAAATATCAGGGAGTTACCATAATCTGGCGGTTTTCTTTGATAGTATTTCAAGGTTATCCAGAATTGTGAATATAAAAAATCTCAAATTAAAAAAGGGGAAAGATAAGTTAAGTATAAACTGTCAGGCTGTTACTTATAGATTTTTGGAATCTAAAGAGGCTAAGAAGTAAAAGGGACAAAATAAGTGAATGAAAGATTGAAAGTTATGCAAAAATATTTCTTCAATACATTTGTTGTTATTTGCCTGTTTATCTTTTGCTGGGGATGCGGTGAAGCTGATAAACCAAATCAGTCAGAACCGGTAGCAAAGAAAATAGTAAAGAAAATACCTCAAAAGACCCCCCCCCAGGTTAAAGGGGGTAAAATAAGCAAAAAACAACCTCCAGATCCAAAGGTCAAATCTGGAGATTCAATCATTGCCAAGAAAGACATCAAGGCGGATAAAGAAACTGAACTGAAGGAAGAAACCGGTCCGGAAAATGTTAAGGTCTTGCCTGAAAGTAAGAAAATAAAAGAAATTAAGAAACCTTCATCAGAAGATAAGGTGATATCTGCTGCAAAAAAAGAAGAAGATGTGTCACTCAAAGGGAAAAATAAAGAAGCAAAACAGCCGGAAGAAGACAAATCAATGGTTGAAATGCATGCAACCAAGGTGGATACAACAGACGTTTATGATCCGACAGGAAAAGTTGATCCGTTTGCGGCTCTAGTTGAAGAGTTAAAACCATTACCACGTGGTTCCGGGGAGAGTAAAAAAAGTAAATGCGAAGCATTAACACCTCTTCAAATGATTGATTTGAGCCAGATCACATTGTCTGCAGTTTTAAAGGCAGGAAATGTTAATCAGGCCCTGATTGTTGGTTCAGAAGGAAAAGGTTTTATCGTTAAAATAGGTGATTACCTAGGTCTTAACTGCGGTTTGGTAAGAAAAATATTAATTGACAAGATAATAGTTGAAGAAGAAATTGAAACTCTTTTAGGAAAAATTAAAATTATAGAGAGAGAAATCAACCTTCCGAAACCTCCTGGAGAAATATAAAATGTTACGTAATGAGATTGTAAATACATATGTTAAGTTTGCAATAGCCGGTTTTATTGTGATTTCGGTCTTTATTCTTGGTGGTTGCTCCTCTGATGTTGCTTCCAGGAGTTACACTTCACGAGTTGAACAAAGGTCGGCACCTCAACCTATCATTATAACAGGTGTAAATGTGGATGAGGATTCGGAATCTGCTTTTTTATCAATTACTTCAAACAAACTCCTAACTTATTCACCCGCTAAACCAACTGCAGGACTCCTGAACCTTTATTTTCCTGATACGGGACTTAGTATGTCAAAAACAGAGATTGAACCTGTTAATTCCGTAATTAGTTCAATTAAAGCAATTGAACTTGTAGAAGGCGGCCCATCAAAAATTTCAATTACTCTTAAAGATGATGTGCCTTATGAAATTAATCGTGAAGGTACGGGCCTGAAAATATCTTTCAGCAAAGCTTCGATTAAAGAGACTGAAGATATTTCTAAAGAAAGCGTTGTAACCGACTCTGATATAACACCTGTAGATAAGAATTTTCCTGAAGGAACTACTCTAAATTCAGTTGAGTTTGCGGAGCTTGAAAACAGTATCAATATTTCTATTATATCTGACGGTTCAATAAAAGACTACTCAGTATTTACTCTCCAATCCCGAGATGATCTTCCCGCAAGAATTGTTTTTGATATAAAAAATATCAAAAGCAAGTTTAAAAAAGAACAGGTCGTTCCGGTTAATTCAAAATGGGTTAAACGGATTCGCCATTTTGCTTATCCTGATTATCTAAGGTTTGTTCTTGATACTAAGGACTCGTACCTAAATGATTACTCAGCTATTCCCGTTGAAAATGGTATTATGATTCGTTTTGGGCTTGAAGAGGCCGAAACCAGTCTTGCGATTGTTAGTGAAAATGAAGAACAAATAAAAGAGAATGATTTTATAGAAGAAGATACAGCCGTTCAAGAAAGCCCATCTCCGACAACGACCACTGAAAGCATTGATACTGATACTCTGGCCACGGATGAGATCGTAAAAGAAAAAAGTGTTGACCTTGCTGAGTCTGGAAAAAGTGAAATCGACTATTCTAAGCAAGCAATAGTTAACAGTATAAATTTTACAAGTGGGGATGAAGGGAAATCAACTGTTGCGATCGGGATCACGAACCCGGTTAAATATGATGTCACAAAAACAGGACAGACAGAGCTTCAGATAACCCTTTATAATACAAAAATTCCGGGTTATAGGTTAAGGCCTCTTGTTACAAGGAAATTTAATAGTGCCGTAGACTTGATTACTCCTTTATATGCAAAAGCGACCGGAAATGATTCTATAGTAAAAATTAATCTTCGTGAAGCGGTACCATATTTAGTAACGCAGACAGATGATCAGATTAATATTGACCTTGAAGCTTCTTCAATAATCTCTTCAACCGAACCTGTTGATATGCTCGGAGACCAGGAAGTAGCCTTAAATGAGGATATTTCTGTAAAAGATACATCAACTGAGTCTGTTTATGATGAACCTTATGATAGTAGTATGGAAGATATGGCCTCTGATATTGTTGAAGAAGATGTTGCAATGGATGAGGTTGGTTACTCTGAAGGCGAAGATAAAGAAAATACCGAAATGGAAGGTGGTAAAAGATATACCGGTGAAAAAATTACTATGAATTTTTACGAAACCGACATTAAAAATGTATTTCGTATATTAAAGGCAGTGAGCAAGAAAAACTTCGTAATTGATAAGGATGTTAAGGGCCGGTTTTCAGGAAACCTTGAAAATGTTCCTTGGGATCAGGTTATGGATTTGGCATTGAAAATGAATAAGCTTTCCAGCACGGTTGAAGGAAATGTAATCAGAATTGTAACTCAGAATACAAAAACAGCCGAAGAGAAAATTAAGAACGATGAAGAACTCGCCAAGAAACAATTTGGTGAAAAACTGACTGAGCTTGAACCGCTGGTCACTGAATATATACCCATAAGTTATTCAAATGCGAGTAGTGATATAAAACCTCACCTTCAAAGCCTCCTGACACCAGACAGAGGAACGATAAGTGTTGATGCACGAACTAACCAGATTATTATAACCGATGTGGCGGAAAAAGTAGAACAGGCGAAGGACCTTGTACAGAGGTTAGACAAAGTTACACCCCAGGTAGTAATTGAGGCGAGGATAGTCGAAGTAAGTGAGAGTTTCTCAAGGGAACTTGGTACAGAGTGGGGTGTTGGAACAAGAGACGCCTCAGGTAATCTCTCTCCAATTGTCGGCCAACAAGGTGTGGCTACATGGGAAGTAGCTATGAATCATCCTGCTGCAAGTACAGGTTCTTTAGCTTATAATTTTTCAAGAATCGTAGGAACGCCCTTTTCGCTTAATGCAAAATTGCATGCGGCTGAAGTACAGGGTGATGGCAAAATCATATCCTCACCGAAAATTGTAACTCTGGATAACAAGCAGGCGAAAATTTCACAGGGACTTGAATATCCTTACCAGAAATCGGATGGCGACGGGAACACGGTTACAGAATTCAAGAGTATTAAGCTTGAATTAACGGTTACGCCTCATGTTACTCCTGATAACAGGATATCGATGCAGATCAATATTTCAAAAAATGATGTTGAGGCGCTTATAGGAGGTGTACCTTCCCTTGCGACAAACTCGGCGAATACTGAATTGCTTGTAAATAACGGAGATACCATAGTTATCGGGGGCATTATAAAAACCACAACAGCATCGGGTGAGAACGCCTTCCCAGGGCTGTCAAAGATACCTGTACTCGGATGGCTTTTTAAATCAAAAAGTTTTTCCACCAAGAAAAATGAACTGCTTATATTCATAACACCGAATATTGTTCAACTTGAAAAGAGCGGTTTATAAGAAATATAAATCGAAGACTCCTGGTAAAATTAGAACCAGGTAAAATACTGTTATTAAATTAAACCGGTAAAAAACAATGAGCATTATTATTATGAATCTTCATTGTTTTTTTCTGGATTATTAGCTCCGCGTTTTCACAATCTCTTCTTAAGTTCTACCTTCATAACTTTTCCCAGGGCATTACGCGGGAAAAAAGATGCATCAACGATCTCAACATCTTCAATTGCCTTGAATTTTGCGGTTTTTGTTCTACTTATTTCCAGAACATCTTCTTTTGTTATTGTTTCACCCTCTTCGGCGACTATATATGCTTTAGGTACTTCCCCGAGTCTTTCATGAGGTATTCCGATAATTGAAGCTTCCTGGATACGCGGGTCTTCAAGGAGAACTCTTTCAAGCTCCACAGGAAATATATTAAAGCCTCCGCGGATAATCATATCCTTTTTTCTGTCAACAATGTGAAGGTGCAATTCATCATCAAAACGTCCTATGTCCCCGGTTCTGAACCATCCTCCTTCAAGGGCCTCTTTTGTTTCAGCAGGTTTATTCCAGTAAGATTTAAATGTTCTTTCCGCCCCGATATGGATTTCCCCGTCTTCACCGATTTTTGAAAGAGTTCCGTCTTCTTTCACAAGCCTGACTCTGACATATGGAAGAATATGGCCCACAGACACCCCCTTTGAAGGTGCATTAACCGCTTCACATGCTGCTGTAAGTGAAATCTCAGTCATCCCATAAGCATGTACAATCTTGAAATTTAACGCTTTCTCTATTTTTTCTCTTAATGGCATCGAAAGAGGTGCGCCCGCACATTTTGCGAACCGGACACTGCTGAAGTCGACATCCATGTTTCTTGAAACAGAATAAATCATCTGGAGTATAGTTGGAACACCTGAGAAGTGGGTGACATTTTCCTCTTTTATCGCGTTAATAAAATTCACGGCTTCGAATTTTTCATGGATCACTAACTTTCCGCCAACATGAAAGGCGCTGCATGGATGACATGTAAATGCAGGCAATTGAAAAAATGGAAGAGCTGCAAGGATTACATCTTCGGAGTTAAACCCAAGAAAATTACTTTCTCCATCAAGATGCGTAAGAATGTTTTCATGAGTATGGGTTGCTCCTTTTGGAAAACCTGTTGTTCCTGATGTATACCCGATAACAGCAATATCATCTTTTCCAAGATCTTCCGTAAAAGTATTCACAGGTTGTGTGTTCATGAAATCTTCATAGGAAATAGCCCCCTCAGGGGTGTTTTCGTCATTGTTTATTGAAACGACCTTCATACTCCCATCTTTATGCAGATCCAGGTCATCAAGGAAAGTCAGATATTCTTTGTTTGCAATCAAAACCTTTGGTTTACAGTCATTTATAATATAGTTCACTTCATCTTTCTTCAACATTATATTTATGCCCAGGTATATGAGACCAAGTTTCATAGAAGCATAGAAACAAAAAAGAAAATCCGCATGATTATGCATAAGCAATGCCACACGATCACCTTTCCTCAGGCCAAGAGAACTCAACCCTGATGAAACCCGGTTTACCTTATCAATGAAAGTCTCATATGAAATACGCCGATCTTTATCAACAATGGCTGTTTTTTGAGGATACTTAAGAGCATTTGTCTCAACGGGGTCATAGATATTCATTTGTTTCTCCTTTATTCTTGATGGCGTCGTAAAAAGTATCCATCTACTGCGTTATAGCGGTTGATCAGAAGTTCGACATACTACATGTATGCCTTCACTCCTGATCAACCACTAA
>JABHLN010000077.1 GCA_018693105.1 Desulfobacterales bacterium
GTTCTCCTTGCAGAGCTTTCAATTGAAAAAAGAGACCCTGTCCATCTTGATTCCATCCCCGAATATTTAAAAAAAGCCCTTATAGCAACTGAGGATAGAAACTTTTATGCGCACAGCGGAGTTGATATAAAAGGTATTTTAAGAGCTGCAATAAAAGATATTAAAGTAAGAAGGTTTGCCGAAGGAGCAAGTACAATAACACAACAGCTTGCTAAAACACTTTTTCTCACAAATAAAAAAAACCTGCTTAGAAAACTAAAAGAAGCGATTCTCTCATTCCAGCTTGAACGCCGTTACACAAAAGATGAGATTCTTACAATCTACCTTAACCAGGTTTATTTCGGGAGTGGTGCATATGGAATAAAATCAGCTTCAAGAATTTTTTTCGGTAAACAGGTCAGTGATTTGTCTATAGCAGAATGTGCTCTTATTGCCGGAATGCCCAAGTCGCCCTCGCGTTACTCTCCACATGTAAATAAAGAACTGGCAGTCAGAAGAAGAAATGTTGTTCTGAAACAGATGCTTTCAACAAAAATCATAGACAGGCAAATATACGATAAAGCATTAAAAGAACCGCTTTACCTTATGAAAAGAAGCACCACTATAAAAGCCCCGTACTTTATTGACTATATAAAAAAAGAAATTGAAGCATCAATGGGATCATCAAACCTTTATAAAGGCGGGCTATCAATATATACAACCTTGTCTTATGAAATACAGAAGACTGCTGAACTATCGGTTTTAAAAAGGCTGTCTGAGCTTGAAAAAAGAATGGAGAATAATGGCATTAAAGAGCCCTCTCCACAAGCCGCCCTTGTGGCCCTTAATGTGTCATCGGGTGAAATTCTTGCAATGATCGGGGGTAAAAATTACTTTAAAAGCCCCTTTAACAGAGCTGTATCTGCACGCAGGCAGCCCGGCTCAGCATTTAAACCAATCGTTTACGCTCATGCAATTGAAAGAGGGTTCCCCCAGAACAAAATGATTCTCGATACTCCGATTGCTTTCAAAAGGCCCGGAAAGGAAGAATTATGGAAACCGAGAAATTTTTCTGAAACATATAGTGGAGAAATGACCTTAAGGGCGGCTCTCGCAAAATCAAAAAATATCCCGGCAGTACGGTTGATAGAAATACTCGGGCCGGCTTCAGTATCAAGATTTGCCCACAATCTCGGAATAGAATCATATTTATCCCCATACCTTTCGTTGGCATTAGGAACGTCAGAAGTTACTCTTATTGAACTTACATCAGCATATTCAGTCTTTCCCAATAAAGGGGAACATATAAGGCCTTTTGGTGTAACAGAAATCATTGATCAGAGAGGAAGAATTATCTGGCACGCCAGGCCCTCCAAACGAATCGCTATGTCAAGATCTGGTGCAGCAGTAACAACAAACATGCTGGAAGGCGTCATCAAGGAGGGTACCGGAAGAAGAGCCCTGAGTCTTGGTTTTTCACTTGGAGGGAAAACAGGTACAACAAATGAATACAAAGACGCCCTGTTTGTTGGCTTCTCCCCATCTATAGCAACAGGAGTCTGGGTCGGCAATGATGTATTCAGCACCTTAGGGGAAAAAGAAACAGGAGCAAGAGCTGCTCTTCCAATATGGATAGACGTCATGAAGACAGCCCACAAAAATAAACCATATCAGTATTTCGATATACCTGATGATGTAATACAGATACGCATGGATATAACAACAGGCCTTCGGGCAACCGGGACTTCAAAAACTTTTGCATTAGCCTTATTCAAAAAAACATCTAATGCAATTAAAAATCAATAAGAAGCGGAAAGCAGCTATTATACTTTCAAGGCATATTTATTTTTTTTATAATTAATGGTATAGTAAAAAAATGATTAGAAAAGCTACAATAAAAGATATTAAAGCAATACATGGCCTGCTTGGTGATTACGGCAGTAAAGGTGATCTCCTTTCGCGTCCCCTAAGTGAGCTCTATGACCATCTGAGAGATTTCCTGGTTTATGTTGATGAAGAAAATGATATAGTTGTTGGATGCTGTGCATTACAGTTCTGCTGGGAGGATCTTGCGGAAATACGATCTCTGGCAGTTGATTCGACCCAACTTGGGAAACAAATAGGGACAGCTCTTATCGAAGAATCTCTTAAGGAAGCAAAGTTTTTTCAGGTTACAAAAGTGTTTGCCCTCACTTATAAACCGGAATTTTTTAAAAAGTTCGGATTCAACGAGATAGATAGATCCAAACTGCCACTTAAGATCTGGACAGATTGTGTGCTTTGTGTAAAATTCCCGGATTGTGACGAAACCGCAATGATGAAAAAAATCTAAGAATAGATAATATTCTGTGAAAGCGGTGAATGATTCCATACACCCGGTTTGGGAAGAATGTGCTGACCACCGACAGACAACCAGTATAAGTCAGGATTGATATCTCTCAGCTTTCCATCATCAGGCGGCCTGGAATGATCTGTAAACATATATGTTGCCTGAAAAATGCAAACCCCACCATGACCCTCATTTGCTATAACATAATTTTTCTTAAAGGCTTGAAGAGAAATTTCGTGGGCTTCTGCAATCTGATTCATCTCTTTTTTTGTAAACTTTACAAGTATTGCTTTTGAAGTTCCTCGTTCCGATATTCGTATCAAGGCTCTTGACTCACTGCTTCCCACGTATACTGTTGAGATACACGGAATTCGTTTGAGATACTGGGCGGCGACCATAGCGGCTGTTCGCCTTCCACCGACCATAAACGGAAGACCGTAAGACTCAAATAATTTCTTCTGGATATCTTCAGCATATTTATCGCCTTTTTCGTAGAGATCCTTTGATATATAGCGCAGGCTTCGCGCAAGATCCTCTGCGGCATCTGCAATCGGCCAGTCAACCCTCACATGAAAATGAGTAAGGCCGTACCTGTTTCTCGAAACACTCGCCGGATCCCTTTGCACAAGAAGAGCATAATCCACAGGAAGAAGTACCTTTAGAAAATTATTGAAATGGGCTGATTCAAGATATTTCTGATTTCTTTCAAACTTAGCTGAAAGTGGAAGTGATTTTGTACTTAAAAGATTCTTCTTGGTAGTTTTATTTACATCGAAAAACCTGATATATTTCTTGCAGTAATCTGGAATGACATCTTCAACAAAAATAACCAGAAAAGTATTATGATGTTTATGTTCATAGCCCGGTATACGTGCCCGGGGTTTCAACTCTCTTCTTTCAACAAAAGGGTAAGAAATATTATGCGACTTGAAACTGTTATAGGAATCACTCAGTGCGTATTGTAAAATAAAATGATCCAATTCGTCACGTAAAAGTTCATAATACGATCGTCTTAGTCTATTTGCGTTGCTAAGTTCTTCTCTGACGCTCCAGAAAGCCAATTTTCAACTCCCGTAAAAAGGACCTTTGAAAAAGAAAATACCCAATTAAGTACTATGTGAAATGTATTTGTATAGTGAAACAGGCCAGTTAATCGGTTAATTTTTATATTAATACCACCAATTTAGGTAATCGTCAATGGTGTGATTCATCTTTTTTATTAACTTTTTCAATCCATTGGTAAAGATCTTCCCTGTACCTGTATGCAAAAAAAACAAGGACAAGTGAAAATGCAAATACTATAGCAAGGGGCCCATACATCTGCTTGAATAAAAACTCACCCTGTATACTTAACATCAATGTGCCGGGCATACGTCCAATTGAAGCCATTATAAAAAAGACACTGAAAGGAATTGAGCTTAATCCCAGGAAAAGGCATAGATAATCTTTAGGAAAACCCGGAAAAATAAAAAGTATAAATAAAAAAACAACGCCCTGCCGTTTACAAAGAGAATCAAATTTTTTCAGCTGTACTTCAGGAATAAGCTTACGAATATATTGTTTCCCCAAAAACCGGCCAATTACAAAATTAATACAAGACCCGATAGTAAGGCCCACACTGGAGAGCAGAAAACCTGGAAAGGTTCCAAAAAGATAGCCCCCTATAAAACCGGAAGCCTCTCCTGGAAATGGCGCGAACAATACCTGAAGTATCTGAATAGATATAAAAACAAGTGGTGCACCCGCCCCGAAAGAAGCAATAAAGTTTTTAACCTGTTCCCTGTCGGTCAAAAAATAGTAACTGCTGACAATAAATTCCCTGAAAAGTATACATAGAATAAAAGCAAATAATAACAATACAAGCGGTATTTTATATTTCCGGAGAAATGAAATCACAGGCATATCAATTTCCAGCTTATTTATCTGTAAGGGCTGCAATACCCGGTAGTATTTTCCCTTCAAGAAACTCCAGAGAAGCTCCGCCACCGGTTGAAACATGGGAGACTTTATTAGATACTCCGGCTTTCTTTACTGCAGAAGCAGAATCACCACCTCCAATAATAGTCACTGCACCATTTTCAGTAGCTTCTGCAAGAACATTTGCAATTGCATATGTCCCTTTTGAAGTATCCTTAATCTCAAATACACCCATAGGGCCATTCCACACAACAGTTTTTGCGTTTTTTAATACTGCCCTGAATAGTTCTATGGTCTTTTCACCAATATCCAGCCCAAGCCAACCGGGTGGTATTGAATTTACATCGACTCCTTTAAGTTCTCCAACCTTTCTATTATCAAAATCAAATAAATCAGAAATTACACAGTCAACAGGAAGTAATATCTTATCCCCTGCATCATCCAGAAGTTTCTTTGCAAGTTCAACCTTGTCCTCTTCAAGCAGTGATTTACCGATCTCCAATCCTTTTGCTTTGAAAAAGGTATATGCCATTCCGCCACCGATTATCAATTTTTCCACCCTTGGCAGCAAATTAGATATTACATCAATCTTACCGGATATTTTTGCACCGCCCAGCACAGCCACAAAAGGTTTCTCAGGTTTTTCCATGACATTGCCGAGGTAATCAATTTCTTTCATAAGAAGGTAACCTGATGCACATTGATCAATGAAATGAGTTACACCTTCTGTTGAAGCATGTGCCCTGTGAGCGGTTCCAAAGGCGTCGTTCACATAAACATCTCCTATTTTTGAAAGCTTTCTGGCAAACTCTTTTTCATTCTCTGTTTCTTCTTTGTAATAGCGAAGATTTTCCATAAGAAGGACGTCACCATTATTAAGATTTTCAACAGCGCTCAACACTTTTTCACCAACACAGTCATCGACAAATGAAATATCTTTTCCAATAAGTTTCCCGAGAACATCTACACATGGTTTTAATGACATCTCCGGGATTTTCTCCCCTTTCGGCCGACCCAGATGAGACATGAGAATTAATTTGCCGCCATTGGCAATAATATATTTTATTGTAGGACATGCCGCTTTTATTCTTTTATCATTAGCTACTCTTCCATCCTCAAGCGGCACATTAAAATCAACGCGCATTAGCACACGCTTGCCTTCTACATTTATATCATCAACTATAAGCTTTTCCATATTGTCACTCCCAATATTCTCTTCAGGCACCGAAAAACAATCAAGTATTCTGAAGCCCTGATAATTTTTCCATTAAACGTTATTTGTTTTTTAAGGTTTCCTTCTTTAAATACTTTTTCTTTGACCATCTTTTAAAAAAACCTATCATTCCAGATTCATAGGCCCTGTCAACCAACTCCTCTCTTGCTTGAATACCGCCTTTTCCTTTCATTGCATTACCCAGGCATTCAGTTTTAAAAGAGCATGACATGCAATCTTCAGGAGTTTTTCTCAAGCCGTCTTTTCCCATGGGGAAAACTGTATCAAGCCTGGCAAAACATTCAGGGGTATTTTCACTTTTAATAGTCATGGTTTATCGGTCATGATTTTTATCAATTGGAAAGATTTGCTGTTCGTATTCCCGGGTCATCCGGGCAATATACCCTTGATCAGCAAAGCTGAAATACCGGTTATCACCTATAATCAAATGCTCATGAACTGTTATTCCCATCAGCTTACATGCATAAACCAGCTGGCGGGTAATCGTTATATCCTCCTTTGAAGGTTCAGGATCTCCTGAAGGATGATTATGAGCAAATATAAGAGCTGCGGATCTATGGTTTAAAGCAGCATTTACTACTTCTCTGGGGTATACGGAACTGGAAGTCAATGTTCCTTCAAAAAGTGTTTCAATAGAAATGACTTTATTCTTGGCATCAAGAAATAACACATTAAAACATTCCCGGCTTTTATCCCGCATATTCAGATTCAGATAATCGAGGAGTTCTTTTGAATTGGTTATCGGGTCTTTGTGAATAAGTTTCTTTTCAAGATATCTGTCTGAGACCTCTTTTATAAGCCGTATCCCAAAAACGTTCTTCGGACCGACACCACTTATTTTACAAAGCTCTTCAGAATCAGCTTCAAATACACCCTGAAGATTTTTGAATTCTTTAAGGGTTGCCTTTGCTGCCTCTTTGCAGTCTTTTCTGGGCATGGCAAGGGTCAAAAGGAGTTCAATAACCTCATAGTCATGAAACCCGGTTAATCCAGATTCAAGAAATTTATCTCTGAGGCGTTTTCTATGCCCTTCACCTTTATGCGGTTTCCCTTTTACAGTCATTCGTCCTACACCGCTAATCAAAATTAGTTACTAATCGTGAAATTCTTCCTTAAGGTCACGAGTCATCAACTGGTATACAGCTTCTTTTGGAGAAAGATCATCATAGAGGATATGGTATACGATGTGACAAATAGGCATTTCCACACCAAGTTTACTAGAGAGGTTATATACGGACCTTGCCGTTTTTACACCTTCGGCAACCATATTCATATTGGCAAGTATCTCTGCCAGCTTCATCCCCTCTCCTATCTTTTTCCCTACGGTGTGATTACGGCTTAAATCACCGGTACAGGTGAGTATGAGGTCTCCAACACCGGCAAGGCCTGCGAAAGTCTTTGGTGATGCTCCGAGTTCCATACCCAGCCGCTGTAATTCTGCAAGCCCCCTTGTAATCAATCCGGCCCTTGTATTTAGTCCAAGCCCCAGTCCGTCTACAATTCCTGCAGCAATTGCAACAACATTTTTAACAGCTCCACCTAGTTCAACGCCTATCATATCATCATTTGTATATACTCTGAAATACTGCGTAGCAAAAATATGTTGAACAAAAGAAGCAATCTGACTATCATTTGAAGCTACTGTAACTGCAGTAGGAACATTTGCCGCGACCTCTTTGGCAAAACTGGGACCGGACAAAACAGCGAGGCGATCTTCAGGTACGTTTGGAAGGATCTCTTTTAAAATCCCGGTCATAGTTAAATGTGTCTTATTTTCAATTCCTTTTGAAGCGGTAACAATTATTATATCTTTTGGCAGCAGATGGGCAATTTTAGAAATTGTTACACGCATAAGGTGAGATGGGACAACAATAAGAAGGAGATCTTTACCTGATACTACAGATTCCAGGTCATTTGAAGGATTCAAATTCGGTGATAAAATAAAACCGGGCAGGAAAGTTTTATTCTCCTTCTCACTCCTGATCTCTTCCATTACTTCTTTTTCAAAAACCCAATGATCAATTTTGAAACCTTTTGTACCAAGAAGGTTTGCAAGAGCAGTACCCCAGCTTCCGGCACCTATGACACCTATCTTTGTGTCTTCTGTTTTAAAATCCATTATGTTTCCCGTTAATCCTGATGGCGTTGTATATGAAGGTTTTTACTTAGCCATTAGTTATACTTTTTGCATGTTCATCAATCCTGGTCATTATCTAATTCACTATCCGGTTCTTCCTCTTCAGCTTCGGCAAGTCTCTCAACGCTGACAACACTCTCTGTGGAATCAAGTTCAATAAGTTTAACACCCTGGGTATTCCGGCTTATCACGGAAACACCGCTGACAGAAATCCTGATTATCTTCCCGATATCGGTCACAAGCATTAAATCATCATCCTCTTCAACAAGCAGAATTCCAACAACTTTTCCATTTCGCTCATTTGCCTTGATAGTGATTACACCTTTTCCTCCGCGCTTTTGCACAGGATATTCATCAATAGAGGTTCTTTTACCATATCCGTTCTCAGTCGCAGCAAAAAGGGTTTGGCCGTAACTTAAAACCTCCATTCCAACAATATGGTCACCGGGTCCGAGGCGAAGCCCACGAACACCTTTTGCAATACGACCGGACGGCCTGATGTTAGACTCATGGAAACGTATTGATTTCCCGTTTGCAGATCCAAGGAACACATTAAATGTTCCATCGGTAATTCTGGCGGTAATCAGTTCATCACCTTCCGCAAGATTCAGAGCAATAATCCCCCCCATTCTGGGCCGGCTGAACGCCATTATATCTGTCTTTTTAACAGTTCCCGCCTTTGTAGCCATCATAATATGATAGCCTGGCTCAAAAGCCGGCACATTGAGAACCGTAGTCAGCCTCTCCCCTTCATCAAAAGCAAGAAAATTTACAATTGCCTTTCCCCGTCCTGTTCGACTGACCTGGGGTATTTCATAAACCTTGCTCCAATATACCTTGCCCCGATTGGTAAAGAACAAAAAAGTATGGTGAGTGGAAGCAACAAAAAGGTGTTCAACAAAATCCTCGTCCTTTACACCCATTCCTGTTTTTCCCTTACCACCGCGCCGCTGACTCTGATAGAGAGTAATAGGGTTGCGCTTGATATAACCAGCCTTGGAAATTGTTACAACCATGTCTTCTTCAACGATCATATCCTCAATAGATATTTCCTTTGTAGATTCAACTATCCGGGTGCGGCGCTCATCACCGAATTCATTCCGGATCTCTGCAAGCTCCTCTTTAATGATATCCAGAACAAGACGTTCGTTTGAAAGTATCTCTTTAAAATATGCAATATCTTTCAGGACCTTTTCATACTCCTGAACAATTTTTTCTCTCTCCAGGCCGGTAAGTCTTTGCAGGCGCATTTCCAGAATCGCCTTTGCCTGGATCATTGTAAGACCAAAACGACTGGCAAGCCGATCTTTTGCTTCACCGGGAGATTTGGATTCGCGAATCAATGCGACAACATCATCCAGATTATCAAGAGCTATCTTCAAGCCTTCAAGTATGTGGGCAATTTCTTCTGCCTTCTTCAGGTCATAAACAGTACGTCTGTGAATTATATCTTTGCGGTGAAGTATAAAATGTTCAAGAATTCCCTTTAATGTCAAAAGTTCAGGCCGATTGTTTACAACTGCAAGAAAAATGATACCAAAGCTGTTCCCCATACGGGTATGCTTGTAGAGCTTATTGATAATCACTCCTGACATTTGATCTCTTTTAAGCCCTATTGCTATCCTCATTCCTTCACGGTCTGACTCATCTCTTACAAATTTAACACCCTCTATATGTTTAGTCTTGACAAGCTCGGCTATTTTTTCAATAAGCTTTGCCTTGTTCACCTGGTAGGGCAACTCAGTGACAACTATTGTTTCCTGTTGTGTCTTTTCATCCACCTCAACTTCAACCTTTGCCCGCACCCTGACAATTCCCCGACCAGTGCTATATGCCTCACGAATACCGTTCAATCCATATATTATCCCGGCAGTCGGGAAATCAGGACCCGGTACATATTCCATCAATTCATCCAGAGAGATCTCCGGTTTATCAATAATTGCAGTTACTGCATCGATTATCTCAGATAAATTATGCGGAGGAATATTGGTAGTCATGCCAACAGCTATTCCGGAAGAACCGTTAACAAGAAGGGATGGTACTTTTGCAGGAAGAACAGAAGGTTCTTCAAGGGATTCATCATAATTCAGCGTGAAATCAACTGTCTCCTTGTCGAGATCTTCCAGCATGTGATGCGTCAGGCGCATCATCCTTATTTCCGTATACCTCATCGCCGCAGGAGAATCACCGTCAACCGAACCAAAATTTCCCTGACCGTCAACAAATGGATATCTTAAAGAAAAATCCTGTGCCATTCGAACAATCGTATCATAAACTGCTGTATCTCCGTGGGGATGATACTTACCAATAACATCACCAACTATACGTGCAGATTTTTTATATGGTTTGTTCCAGTCATTTTTCAATTCACGCATTGCAAACAATACACGCCTGTGAACCGGTTTCAATCCGTCACGTACATCGGGTAGAGCCCTTCCAATAATAACGCTCATTGCATACTCGAGATAAGACTTTTGCATCTCCTCTTCGATACTGATTTCATGACGCTTTTCTGTCTCTGTCATTTTTTTTCCTGTCTTATATATAAACAATCATTCAATATTGATGGCGTCGTAGAAAATCTCCATCTATTACGTTATAGCGGTTGATCAGAAGTTCGACATACTACATGTATGCTTTCACTCCTGATCAACCGCTATGCCTTATATATGAAGATTTCTACTTAGCCATCAGTTATACTTTTTTACGAACTCATTAATATTGATGGCGTCGTAAAAAGTTTCCATCAACCACTATCACTTGCATATTAAAATTTTTTACTTAGCCATATGTTATACTTTTTTCATCACCATCAATTGGATTATCAATTTACCAATTTCAATTATTCTTTACGGTTTTTCTATTCGGATGATTCAACCATCTTCTGATAATTTGAATAATAAATATCTGCCATTGTAAAAAAACCGGTAACAATCAAAGGTCCATATATTATTCCCAGAACCCCGAACAGATTCAGTCCTCCGATTATGGCAAGAAACACAAGAAGAGGATGCATTTTAATACGATCACCAACAATTTTAGGTTTGAGAAGGTATTCAATACCGCCTGATAATACGATGTAAAAAACAACAAAAAATATACCTGAAGCCATCTGCCCCTTAAGAAAAAAGAAAATAGAGACGGGGATAAAAATAACCCCGATCCCAAGAATTGGCAGAAATGCTAAAAGTGACATTATTACCCCCCAAAGGAAAGGAGACGGTAATCCAAAAAAGGCAAAGAGAATGCCGCCTATAAACCCCTGAATTATACCGCATAGGCCGTTACCGATAAGAATAGCACCCGACATATCCTTGAATTTCTGAATCAGTTTCTCATCCTGCTCCTGAGGCAATGGTGAAAGGTCAACAATAAATTCAAAAAATTTCTCCCCATCAAGCAGAAGGTAAAAGGTGATAAGGAGCATAAAGAAAAAACTTGCTATAAACTTAAGCATGTTGGTCAGAACTGCATTTGCCTTATTAAAAAGGAAAAGGCCGATTTTTTGCCCTGATTCGGCAATCAGTCTGTTAAGATCACTGGCAGCCAGCTGGATATCAAACTTTGCTAAAAGCAGTTTGATTTTGTTAAAGACATCACTGTTTTCCAAAAGAGAGTCAATCTGGCCGGTTGCTAATGCATTTTTCCCCATAACAAGAAGGATCTGTGCTTCATTTGCCAGTTTGCCTATAAAATAAATAATAGGGACAAAAAGAATAAAAAATATGAGAAAACAGGTTAAAAATGATGCAAAAGGAGGATTTATACTATCTTTTACAGTTATAAGCCGGTAAACAGGATTAAAAATACCAGCAACAACATATGCCAGAACTATAATAGATAAGAACGGCAGCAGAAGCCATCCAATCATATAAATAGAAAAAATGAACAGTGCCAGAAAAAACCAGAAAATCAGGTTCTGTGAATATTTTTCCCGCATAGTATTACCTGTTGTTTATATGTAAATAGAAATTGCCAAATCAAGATTTATGTACTCGTAAAAAATATAACCGATGGCTAATTCTGGAAAACTTATATAAAAGGTTAACCCTTATTAACGAAGACCGCACAATAAATTCAACCAACCTATTTTATCCAAAGTCCGGCGGCCTGTTTTCCACCAAAAGGCAAACAGGCCGCTTAATAAAAACTAAAAAAGGAAAAAATCAATATTGATGACTCTTAAAAAGTATAACCGATGGCTAAGTAAAAATCTTCATATACAAGGCATAGCTTTTGGTCAGGCGCGAAGGCATACATGTAGTATGTTGAGCGTCTGGCCAAAAGCTATAACGTAGTAGATGGAGACTTTTTACGACGCCATCAATATTGGAAGGTTCATTATTTACTGATAAAAGCTCCGGCTATGAGGCCAAGAAATGATTCATATACTAAAACCGAAAGGTAACTTTCACAAAAATGGTACACAATCCCCCCCCCGATAATAACCGGCACACCGAAAAAAATTAATATACCAAGCTTCCTGCTGATATCCATTTCGTAAACCTCCTGTATACTTTAAAAAAAATTCACACAGCCTGGCAAAAAGGCTATGATTTTTACTAAATTATTATATCTTTTATCTAACAACAGAAGCCCCTCAAGTAAAGAAAAAACATATGATTTTCCGTAGCCATCAATGTCGTTTAAAAAGAGATTTTCTTTGGCTCCTTTGAGGGAGTTTTTTTTATTAATATTTTATCTTTCAACTATCATTGCCATTCCCATCCCACCGCCGATACACATGGAAATCAACCCTGTTGAATAATCATTCCTCTGCATATGATACATGCCCGACACCATCTGCCTTGCCCCGGTGCATCCTATTGGATGGCCAAGAGATATACCGCTGCCGACTTCATTCGGTTTTTCAACATCGATACCAAGTTCTCTCATACAGCCGATTGCCTGTGATGCGAAAGCCTCATTGAGTTCTATCATTTCAATATCATCAAGACTCATACCGCTTGTTTTCAACACTTTCTTTACAGCAGGTACAGGTCCGAGACCCATATATGCCGGATCAATTCCGCCGGCACTAAATCCTTTAATTTTTAAAATCGGATCAAGCCCAAGTTCTTTTGCCTTTTCAGAGGTCATCATTAATACCGAAGCCGCCGCATCATTTATACCGGAAGCGTTGCCTGCTGTAACTGTTCCGTCTTTTTTGAAAACAGGGCGGAGTTTCCCCATTCTTTCAACGCTGGTTTCCATGGGACGTTCGTCCGTATCAAATACAATCTCACCCTTGCGTGTCTTCATAACTACAGGAACAATTTCGTCCTTAAAAAGACCGCCATTTATAGCCTTCATTGCCCTTGCATGACTCAAAGTTCCGAGTTCATCCTGTTCCAGCCTGCTTATATCATAAAGAGAGGCAATGTTTTCAGCAGTTACTCCCATATGATATCCGTAAAAGATTTCATAAAGTCCGTCAAAAACCATGAGGTCGGTGATATCACCTTTTCCGGTAATCTCCATGTTGTATCCCCAGCGGGCTTTTGGTAATGCCATGGGAACCTGGCTCATATTTTCCTGCCCGCCGGCAAGTATAACATCAGCCTGGCCTGACAAGATGGATGCCGCACCAATAGCTATAGCCTTAAGTCCGGATCCACATATTTTATTAATTGTAAAAGCAGGGGTCTCCTTGGGTATACCGGCCTTTATCATGGCCTGCCTTGCAGTGTTCTGACCCTGGCCTGTCTGAAGGACATTTCCCATTACAACTTCATCTATTGCAATCGGAGTTAGAGAATCATCCCATTCATATGCTTTCTTTTCAATATCAAGTTGTCCCTGATCTTTAAGCTTGTCGCAGCCAAGAGATTTTATGTTTTCATCAACAACAGGCCTCACACCCGCTTTTTTCAGAGTATCTTCCATTACAATGGCGCCCAGATCGGTAACAGGAACAGTCTTTAATGATCCGCCGAATGATCCTATTGCGGTCCTGGAACCACTTACTATAACCACGTCTCTCATTTTAAATCCTCCCACTTGATTTATTTAAATATATATATATACTTTTAAAAAAGTTTTTATTCTAAACAACCCTTTTTTCTAACATATAATGACCATAAAGGTCAATGACAACTAATGTGCTCAATCTTTTTTTTATACAATATGCACCCTGAATTCAGGCTTATACTTGCATCAAACAGGGATGAATTTACCTGCCGCCCAACCAGTCCGGCAGGATTCTGGGATGATGAAACATCAATTCTCGCAGGACGCGACCTGCAAAACATGGGTACATGGCTGGGAATAACAAAAACGGGAAGGATAGCGGCCATCACAAATTACAGAGACCCCGCATCATTAAAAGCAGAAACACCTTCAAGGGGAGCTCTTGTCAGTGATTTTCTTTCAGGAAACCAACCATCTAAAAATTACCTTGAACATGTAAAGGCCACCGGCCATATATACAACGACTTTAATCTTATCACCTGTGATAATTCAGGATTATATTATTATTCGAACCGAAGTGATAAAATCATGGAACTTCAACCGGGATTATACGGTCTGAGCAATCACCTGCTTGATACCCCCTGGCCGAAGGTTGAGCGTGGAAAAGAAATGTTTAAAGATCTATTAAATCTCGGCAGGACAGAAATTGTAGAAAAGACATTCAATATTCTTGCAGACAATTATCATCCTCCAGAGGACACGTTACCGGATACAGGAGTAGGCCCTGAAATGGAACGCCTTCTTTCTCCAATATTTATATCAACTGATGGGTACGGAACCCGCTCATCTTCAGTAATTTTAATAGGAAAATCAAACGATGTAACCTTTATAGAACGATCATTTATACAAAAATCTGAAACCAATACCGAACAGGAAACAAGAGAATTCAGTTTTCAGATTAAATAGACTGTTCCGTTATATCATTCGATTTGTAATTTCGAGTATAAGAGGAAGCGAAGTTATCCAAAACCAACAGGACAGATGCACCCTGATTAAGGTTTTTTATTCAATATAAAGATTGATGGCGTCGTAAAAAGTCTCCATCTACTGCGTTATAGCGGTTGATCAGAAGTTCGACATACTACATGTATGCC
>JABHLN010000078.1 GCA_018693105.1 Desulfobacterales bacterium
CAATAAGCTTATCAGACTTCATACTGTCATTAATCATTTGAATATATCTTGGTTCAAATATATTTAATGGCACAGTTGTTTTTGGAAATATTATAAAGTTACTAATAGGAAAAACAGGAATAGTTTTTGGTAGTTCATTTTTTTTCGGAATTTGTTTATAACAAATCAGTAAACTGAATTTTTTAAAAGAAGGAGAACGATATGATCCATGTCGAGAATTTGACCAAAATGTACAATGATACTTGTGCTGTGGATCAAATCAGCCTGGATATCAGAAAAGGTGAAGTCCTTGGTCTACTGGGTCCAAATGGTGCAGGAAAAACCACTACAATGCGTATGCTTACAGGTTTTCTAAATCCAACATCAGGGACCATTAAGGTAAAAGATTTCACAATTGATGAAAACCCGGTGGAGATTAAGAAACTTATGGGGTACCTTCCTGAGTCAGCCCCGCTTTATCATGAAATGCTTGCTTATGATTATCTGACATATGTAGCAAACATAAGGGGACTTGATAATACTAAAAAAGAAACCCGTATCCAGGAGCTTGCTGACCTTTGCGGGATTAATGAAATTATGCACAAGCCCATAGGCCAGCTTTCAAAGGGTTACAAACAAAGGGTTGGACTTGCTCATGCAATGATGGATGATCCGGAAATTCTTATTCTGGATGAACCTACTTCAGGACTTGATCCAAACCAGATCGTGGAAATTCGTGATATCATAAAAAAGATCGGAAAAGAAAAGACAATTATCCTTTCTACGCATATTTTGAGTGAAGCTGAAGCCACTTGTGACAGGATCGTTATTATTAATCAGGGCGTTATTGTTGCTGATGGTGATTCTGAAGCACTGAAAAAACAGGCAAGCGGTGAATATCAGGTTAATGTGTCTCTGTTAAATGCAGACCTTGAAGAGGTAAAAGCAAAGCTTGATCCAATTGACGGGATAGAAAGTATAGATACTGCTGAAATAAATGGAGATGAAGATTCAAATGTTTCCAACTTTTGTATAATTTGTAGAACATCTACAGATTTGAGGAAGGATATATACAACATAATTAAGAAAACAGACTGGGTTATTCTGGAATTCAACAGGGAAACCCGAACCCTTGAAAACATATTCCGCGAACTAACCAGGGAGAATTGATATGCAACAGGTAAAACATATTTTTAAGAAGGAATTCGGCTCTTATTTTGTATCTCCTATTGCCTATATTGTTATTGCAATTTTTTTGCTTGTAACGGGGTGGTTCTTTTTTACTACCTTTTTTCTTTATAATCAGGCAAATCTTAGAGGGTTTTTCAACCTTCTTCCAATAATATTTTCATTTGTAATTCCGGCTGTTACAATGAGGCTTTTTTCTGAGGAACTCAATGTTGGTTCTTATGAGACCTTATTAACAATGCCGGTGACGTTTAACGACGTTATACTCGGAAAATTTTTCGGTAGTGTTGCTTTTATTGCTGCGATGCTGGCCCCGACACTTTCATATCCTATATTTATTTCGTTTCTCGGTAATCTTGACTGGGGGCCGGTAATAGGCGGTTATCTCGGTGCAATTCTTCTGGGAGCAGCATTTTCTGCAATCGGGCTTTTTGCATCTTCACTTACCCGGAATCAAATAATTGCATTTATTATAGGAATGGCTATCTGTTTCATTCTAACCCTTATTGATAAGATGCTTTTTTTCCTTCCGAAAAACCTCCTTGGTTTTTTTGGATATCTGGGAGCTGATTTTCATTTCCGGAATATATCAAAAGGTATAATTGATTCCAGGGATATTTTGTACTTTCTGAGCTTATCTTTTATCAGTGTTTACGGCACACACCTGGTAATGAAGAGAAAATATTAAGGAGAAGTCAAATGGGCGTTAATAAAAAAACGCAAGGTTTAGTAAAATTTCTGATTTATCTGATAGTTGTTGTTTTAATTAATATGGCAGGGAATACCATGTTTCTCAGAATGGATCTTACTGAAAATGGTGTATACTCTATCTCAAAGGCGAGTAAAGAAGTCGTCTCCACTCTGTCTGAACCCCTTACTATTAATGTGTTTTTTACAAAAAATTTACCTGCTCCGTATAACAGCACGGAAAAGTATCTTCATGATCTATTAAAAGAATATGCAATATCTTCGAATAAATATTTTAACTATAAATTTTTTGATGTTGATCCTGATGAAGGAAATATTACCCAGGAAGCGACTGAAAACAGGAAGCTTGCGAAAAATTACGGAATTTTTCCTGTACAGGTTCAAAATATTGAAAAAGATCAGGTTAAACTCCAGAAAGCATATATGGGTCTTGTAATTATTCATGGTGATATTATTGAAAAAATACCTACAATTACATCTACTGATAAGCTTGAGTACAAATTGACCACAACTATCAGGAAACTTAATAATAAAATCAGCGCACTTTTGAGTCTGTCTGAAAAAATTAAGGTAAAACTGTTTTTCTCAACAACGCTGAATGATGTCGCTCCTGCCATGCGTTTGGAGGATCTTCCCAAAATGGCAATGGAAATAGAAAAAATTGTCGGGGAGGTTAATGCCAAAGTATACGACAAGCTTAAATTCGAACTTTATGACCCATCAAAAGATTCGAGCCTTGTTTCTGAACTGAATAAATATAACATAATGAAGCTAAAATGGCCTGAATTATCGAAAGGAAAGATCAAAGCAGGAGAAGGCTATATAGGTCTTGTTATGGAGTATGAAGAAAAATCTATAACCATTCCTCTGATGAATATCGTTGATATGCCTTACTTCGGCCCTCAATATACAACCATAGAGATGGCTATGATGAGCGAAATTCTAAACAACAACCTTGAAGCTCTCATAGATATCAATGAAGATATCGGTTATCTTTCTGATCTGGGTACTCCTAATATTTCAAGACCGACACCCCTGCCGCATGAGAGAAAACCCCAGGACATGGAAGCAGTATCTTCATTTAAGACAGCCGTTTCAAAAAACTACACAATCAAAGAGTTTAAATTCACGGATGGGGATAAAATCCCGGACAGTTTTAATTGTCTTATTATTGCAGGACCAAAAGATAAATTTTTTGATCATGAATTATATCAATTAGACCAGTTTCTCATGAAAGGTAAGAATCTTGCATTGTTCATAGACAGTTTTGATGAAATTCAACGTCCAAGAGAGGAAACAATGGGTATGGGGCCAGCTGTCTCATATAAAAAGATTGACTCAGGCCTTGAAAAGCTCCTTTCCCATTATGGAGTAAGTGTAAATAAGAATTATATAATGGACAAGGCCTGCTTTATGCAGAAAACAATAGATCAGAACACAGGACAAAGAACAGGAGAGCGGCCTATTTATTTTGCCCCTGTAATTAAAAACAAATTAATAAACAAGGATCACCTTGTTCTGAAGAATATCAAGGAGCTGATTACTTTAAAAGTTTCCTCAATTGAACTTGATGAAAAGCGAATAAAGGAAAACCAGCTTGATGCATACAAACTGTTTTCATCAAGTGATGACTCCTGGGAAATGAGTAAATATATAAACCTGAGCCCCATGGCAGTCCAGCCTCCTGTTGACAAGGATTTTTTTAAAAGTCGCCCGCTTGCATACTTGATCGAAGGTGAGTTTCCCAGTTATTTTGCGGGAAAACCTGTGCCGATAAAGAAAGCTAAAAAAGATGAAAAAGACGGCGACAAGGATAATATTAAAGAAGACGAAAATAATAATGATAAAAAAAGTGAAGCTGATAAGGAACTTACAAAAATCAAAGGAGTTGGTGAAACCATAATCAAAGGCAAGCCCGGAAAGATATTTCTTATAGGTAGTTCCCAGCTGTTAAAGGATAATATGTTTGATGCAGAAGGCGAGGGACCAAATGCTACATTCATCATGAATGTTATGGATCATCTGAACAACCGTGATGAAGTAGCAGTAATGAGAAGTAAACTGCAGACAGTTAATCCTCTTGAAGAAAGCACAGGCAGGATGAAATCTTTCGTAAAAACATTTAATATTGGAGGGCTTCCGATTATTGTAGTTATATTCGGTTTATTTGTTCTTTTGCGCAGAATTTCAAAGAAAAAACGGATTCAGGAAATGTTCAGTAAGTAATATATTCGAAAAACATGCCATATAATTTGTTTGTCCTTTTTATGGCATGTAATTTGAGAGAATAAATCTCTTATTAAAGATATAATATAATTTCAAAGACAATAAGTTCGAAACTATATATAGGATCATCAGGAAGGGGTTACCGAAAATGAAGATGAAAACGGAATATCTTATACTTTCAATCATAATAATAGTTCTTTCAATTTATCTTGTCCAGCGGGATACTGACAGGAGCCTTTACAAATTGCCGGATATTATCGAAATTGATGAAAAAAAACTCACAAAGATAGAAATAACAGGCCCGGAAAAGACCATGGTTCTAAACAGGAGTGGTGACTCATGGGAGATTGGTCCGGAAAAATACCGCGCAGATGAAGATAAAATGGATGATATTTTAGGCGTTGTAGGGAAGCTTAAAGTGACAGCTCTTGTAGCTGAATCCAAAGGCTATGATCGATATCACCTTGATAAGGACAACAAGATCACAGTTAAAGCCTGGGCTGGTGATAAGCTGAAACGGGAGTTTGATCTAGGGAAAGCAGCCTCCTCTTATAGGCATACCTTCGTAAAACTATCAGGAATGGACGATGACCGGGTATATCATGGCAGGGGAAGTTTCAGAAATAAGTTTGATACAACATTGGAAAAGTTAAGAGACAAAACCGTATTGCTTTTTGACAAAGAAAAGATTCGTGAAATTCATATAGCAAAAGGAAAAGAATCCTTAACACTTTTAAGAAAAGATGTACCTGTGAAAGCCGTGGTAACAGATGAAGATTCGGTTGAAGATATGGATAAAGAGAAGGATAAAGAGAAAGATAAAGAGAAGGATAAAGAAGTAATTGAAGAAACTGAAATCACATGGCAGACAGCAGACGGGAAAGAGTGTGATGTAATTAAAATAAATGAACTGTTGGCTGCAAGTTCAAAACTTATTTGTGAAAAATTCATCTATAACAAGATGAAAAGTGATTATAAAGAACCGATTTTTTCAATAATTCTTAAAGGTTCAGAAGAGTATAAACTTGATATTTTTGACAATGCTGAAAAAGATGCAAAGGACTTTCCGGGGATAACATCTACAAATAAAACATCGTTCATGCTTCCTAAATGGAAAGTTGACAGGTTAAATAAAGACCTTTCTGAGTATATTAAGATATAAGAGATACAAGGTAGTATGATGGAAGATAAACAGAAAATACTTGTTTTTCAGCGTGAAGGAAGCGGGGAGAGCAAGGTAAAAGGGATCAAAGATTACGGAGAAGGCCTGTTTGATATTGAAGTAGTATCAATAGATATGCCTTTGCCTGAAATAATAGATGATTCCTCGGAATTTCTTCCGGCCGATATTGAAGCTGATCTTGTACTTGATTTTCTTAACCATCCGGATCTATCCCAGGATCTTTCAGCTATTTGTTCTGATAAAAAGATACCTATAATAATTTCAGGAAAGAAAATAAGTGATGACTGGTCTCTTAAGCCTCCCACATGATGCGGTCTTCCAAGGCAGGATTGTCTTGGCCATTATGGAGAAAAATTCGGAGCCCCGGAATTTGCGGTGAAAATTTCTGATGATAAAATCAGTGAAATAAAGATCATAAGGGGAGCTTCCTGTGGAGCTACATGGGAAGCAATAAATAAAGTTATAGGCACATCAATAGATGATGCGCCGGTACGTATCGGTCTTGAAACTCAGTTCTTCTGTATTGCAGACCCTGCAGGATGGGACCCTATCCATGGAAAGAGCCCGGTTCATTTTGCCGGTGATGTTCACAGGGCTGCTCTGGAAAAGGCAATAAGGGCTGAGATTAATAAAACTTCAAGTTAGTGCCCATCCGGAAATGGTCTTTTTGCCCAATATCTTCGTTATGCTCAAAAAAGAATCCTCGGAATATCAAACATATGCCTGTGGTTATTTTTTTCGCATGCCCCGTGTTTTATGAACTCGTAAAAAGTCAAATCGGGATGGCAAAGTAAAAAGTTCAAAATCAAGGCACCGCAAATCCCGAGGAATGAGGCGTACTTAACGTACGCCTCAATGACGAAGGATGCCGCGTAACGCAGATATTGGACTTTTTACGAAGCCATCTTTACCCTTCTGAACCAAGGCGTAGACCCCCATGAATAAAATATGTTTCTCCTGCCATAGCCTCATTTTTATATATCTCACCAACAAGTGATACAACCTCTTCGGGTTCAATAAGCCTGCCGATTGGAACCTTTCCCACAATACCATCAAGTGCTTTTTGATTCATCCCTTTGACCATTGGTGTACCTACATAACCCGGAGCAACTGCTGCGCAACGGATTTTATCGGCAAATCCGCGCCTGAAAAACTCTGCAGTAATAACTTTAGGCATTGCAGACATGGCGGCTTTTGTAGAACTATAGTTGATCTGCCCTGCAGTTCCAAGTGAGCCGGTTGAAGAGACGAGGCATATAAGTCCTGTACAATCATTATTGATCATACGCTCTGCACACTCACGAACTGTCAGGAACACACCTGTGAGGTTAATATCCAATACCTTCTGAAATTTTGACAGTGGCATTTTTTTCAATACTTTTCCTGTTTTTTTATCGGTTGAAAGCATCAGTCCATCCATTATGATGCCTGCAAAAGGGGCTATCAGGTTTATTTTCCCAAACTTTTCAATTGCTGTATCAGCAAGTTTTCCACAATCATCTTCGTTGGTTACATCGCATAAAACAGAAACCGTATCGCCACCAAGTTCGGCCTTAGCCTGCTCAAGAGCTTCTTCCATTATATCTGCAATTACGACCTTACCTCCGTTATCTATCCAGTATTTAGCAAGCGCTTTACCTATTCCTCCGCTTCCGCCTGTAATAACTGCAACAGAATCTTTTATTTTCAGCATCTCAATTTCCTCATTTGGTTAGTGTTAATAAAAATAATTTATTAAAAAGTTTTGCCTTTTTTTTATGTTTTGTGAAAAAATTTATAACATATGATTAAAAAATAGTCCACGATGTGTGAAAGCCCATAATGAATTCATTATTTGATGGCGTCTTAAAAAAGTCAACTTGACATTCACACTCAGGATGGAATATATGTGTTTAAAATAAATGATTATATTCCCTGCCTTATTTTGTGTTTATAAATAATTTGAAAGAGGTGTCATTTCAAATGGGGTTTTTTGATTCTTTCAGGAAGAAGAAACCGGATGTTATGTTAAAAAAGCCGGGCACTAAGCAGCAGGAAGTTCATATTACTGCTCTTCAAAAAGGCTTTTCCCTTCAGTTTAAAAATAAAACATGGGTAGTGATATCTGTCTATGAGTATGATTGGGGAGATGATTTCTTAACTGTTGAGTATAAGCTTGATTGCGGTGAAGATGTTATATATCTGCATGTTGAGGAAGATGAAGAACGTGTTCTTTCCACAACAAGAAAAATATCTGTAAAGGCCTTTGGTGAAAATATTCAGGCATTTGTGGCTGAAAATGAACATCCGCCCATAACAATTACATATGATAATAAAGAGTTCTTCCTTGGAGAGGAAAATTCCGGTCATTTCAGGGATACCGATGGTGATACATGGGAAGAATTCAGGTCATGGGATTATTGTGATGAAACTGAAGAATTTATTATATGTATTGAAGAGTGGGAAGATGATGATTTTGAGGTTTCATTCGGCAGGGTTATAAAAGAATCTGAAATTTCACGAATTATACAGGATCATTAGAAAAGAAAAAATTGAAATAAAAAAGAAAAAAATGAAACTATTTAAATTAATATTTAGTCTGTTATTTATTATAGGACTTCTCACAGGATGCGGAAGTAACAGTGGAAAGTCCATCCGAAATCCGCTTGATATTCTTGATCAAGAATTGATAAATGTCCCTATATATACAATTATTTTGTTTGATATGGAGATAAAGGGTTCGATTTTCAAGACCTACAGACATCAATATAAAGTAATAAGTGAAGTGGACGAGCAGGTGTCAAATGAAATAACAGAATGGTTTGAAGTAAGTAAGCAGTTTTTTAGATTGAATGAGAAGAATATGGGCATGGAGTTAGCTTCCAAAAAGGACGGTGGCGTGAGCAAATCAGTTTCTCCTGCAGGTTATTCCAACTACATAGGAAATTCAAGATACGGGGAATGGAGAAGCCATAGTGGAGGCAGTTTCTGGTCGTTCTACGGCCGGTATGCTATGTTTAATGCCATGTTTAATGTATTTTCAAATCCTGCCAGAAGGTCTTATTATAATGATTATCGAAGTAATTATTCGAATACCGGCAGGTCATATTTCGGTCCAAAAACAGCAAGTGGAAGAAATTATTACGGTACATACAGTGACAATACAATGAAGAGTCGTAAGAATTCATCCAGATGGGTTAAAAGTTCTTCTTTTGCAAATAAAATGTATAGCGGGGGTAATAAAAGTACCCGCTCAGGTTCAAGATATAATAGCAGTTCCAGTTACAGATCAAGGAGCGGGGGTTTTGGTAAATAACGATGGCGTCGTATATTAAGATTTTTACTTTGCCATCGGTCATGCTTTTAAAGATGCATTAATAATAACCTAAAAAATAAAGAAAAATGGAAATACTTGATAACGGCTTAACAGCGATTATTTATCTTGCGTGTTCTTTTATTTTGTTTCTTGTCGGCAAAGTTTTCTATCAGCTTATTCACAGAAATGTAAATGTAAAAGCTGAGCTAGTAGAAAAGGACAATTTTGCATTTGCGGTTGCACATACCGGTTATTTTGTGGGCTTGCTTCTTGCAATATCCAGTGCCGTTATAGGGCCGTCAAAAGAACTTGTTGTTGATATTATTGATATCTTTACTTATGGCGGTATTTCCATAGTTCTGCTGAACCTGTCACTCATTATAAACGACAAGTTAATTCTCAGAAAGTTTTCTGTTTTTAAAGAAATACTTGAAGATCGAAATGTCGGTACCGGTGTTATAGAGGCTGCAAATGCCATAGCCACCGGTCTTATTATTTTAGGAGCGGTATCCGGGGAAGGCGGTTCATGGCTTACGGCCGTAATATTCTGGTTTGCCGGCCAGTTGGTGCTGCTGCTTACAGCTTTCATTTACAATCTGATAACACCTTATGATTTACATAAATATATTGAGATGGATAATGTCGGTGTCGGTATAGGTTTTGCCGGGGCTTTAATTGCAATCGGTAATCTTATACGCTTTGCCCTGATGCCGGATTTTGAAAGCTGGACAGAATCTTTTATTAATGTCGGTGTTGATGTGGGAATAGGTTTGTTGTTTCTTCCAATTGTAAGGTTTTTGACTGATAAAATACTTCTTCCCGGAAGCAGGCTGACCGATGAGATAATAAATCAGGAACATCCCAATATCGGTGCTGCATTAATTGAAGCGTTTGCATATATCGGTGGTTCGGTACTTATTACCCTTTGCCTGTAAAAGTATGATTCAGCATCTTATTAAGCCACGTCCTGAAAATAATGACGTGGTTTTTGTTTTTTTCCCAGACCTTTAAATTGACCCTTATATGAGTCTGATATATTTTGAAACTTCAATCAAACATATTGAAACTATGCCTTTTTGCAACAGGATTATCGGGTATAGTCGCTGAATACATACTAGCAACCCTTGCTACTTATTTTCTCGGGGATTCGGTGATTCAATGGACAATGATACTTTCTGTAATGCTGTTTTCAATGGGTCTTGGAAGCAGGCTGAGTAAATATATAGAAGACCGCCTGTTGAACAGGTTTATATATATCGAATTTATTCTATCACTCCTTGTCGCATATGCATCCCTTATAGCCTATACTATTTCAACGTATACTGTATATACAGGTTTCGTAATATACCTTCTGAGCATTTTAATAGGACTGCTTATAGGAATGGAAATACCGCTTGTTGTCAGACTGAATGACAGCTTTGAAGCCTTGAGAATAAATGTTTCATCAGTTTTGGAAAAAGACTATTACGGCAGTCTTGCGGGAGGTTTGTTTTTTGCATTTGTCGGCCTTCCTTATTTCGGTCTGACATATACACCGTTGATTCTTGGTGTTGTTAACTTTTCAGTTGCTCTTCTTCTGCTTATTATCCTGTGGTCTCACCTGGAAAAAAGCAGCAGGAGAATACCTGTAATCGTTTCTTGTATTACCGGTATTGTACTGATTACAGGTTTTTTCATTGCAAAACCGGTAATATTATTCGGTGAACAGAAAAAATATAAGGATAAAGTAATCTATTCTCATCAAAGCCTGTATCAGAAAATTGTTATTACAAAATGGAAGCAAGACTACTGGCTTTATATAAACGGAAATCATCAGCTCAGTTCTTTAGACGAGCCGATGTACCATGAACCTCTGGTTCATCCGGCACTCAGTTTTTCCAAAACTCCATATGATGTGCTTGTAATGGGAGGAGGGGACGGATGTGCGGTAAGAGAAATATTAAAATATGATAAAGTAAGAAATATAACAGTCGTTGATCTTGATCCGGCAATGACTGATCTAGGTAGAAAACATCCGGTGATGTTGAATATGAATCAGGGATCCCTGAACAATTCCCGTGTTCGTATTATAAATGAAGACGGGTATACTTTTTTACAAAAAAACCGTGGTTTTTATGATGTGATTATAATTGACCTGCCTGATCCAAGGTCAGTTGAGCTTGGCAGACTATATTCCCATGAGTTTTATATGATGTGCAACAGGCGCCTGCGTACTAACGGAGTTATTGTAACACAGGCTGGAAGTCCGTATTATGCAGCACGTGCCTTTAAATGTATTAATGAGACCATTAGATCGGCAAAATTTACTACAGCTATGCTTCACAACCAGATTTTGACTCTTGGTGAATGGGGATGGATAATAGGAGTTAAAGATTTTGAGGGTCAGGATCTGAAAAACATTTTAAGAGGTTTAAAATTTAAGAATATTCAGACTTCGTGGCTGAATAATGAAGCCATGTCCCTGATGACCTCTTTTGGAAAAGATTTTTTTGATGACTCTCATGATCCTGTGAAGATTAACAAAATCCATGATCCTGTTTTATACGGTTATTATTTAAAGGGTAACTGGGAAAATTACTAAAAACAGGTGAATTGATTAGACTGTTATGCATATAAAATAAAGGTAACACTATGAGCCCGAATATATACAACTATACAGACTGGATAGGTGAAGTTAACCCTAAAGTCTTATGTGAAAATCTGACCGGTATTCTTGAAAAATCCGGATATACAATAGTAAATTTTATTGATTATCATTTTACAGGAACCGGGTATACATGTGTATGGTTACTGGCCCAGAGTCATCTGGCAGTTCATACTTTTCCGGAAGACAATAAGACCTACATAGAATTAAGCGGTTGTAATGAATCTATGAACAATAAATTTAAAATCCTACTAAAGGAATGGTTTGAAACATATGAATAATTCTTAACACTATTTTAGGAGGCACTTGTATAGATATATAGAGGGGCTTTTATGTTATATCGGAGTAAAAAGCTTAATATATGGTCTTGCAAGTTTTTTAATTCAGTGCGTAATATTAATACAATACATAAAATCACAGAAGATCAATGATGATGAACTCGTAAAAAGTATAACCGATGGTGCCCGTAGGAAATGCCCTTGGGGTGCTAAGTAAAAATCTTCATATACAAGGCATAGCGTTTGGCCATGCGTGAAGGCATACATGTAGTATGTCGAACGTCTTGCCAAACGCTATAACGCAGTAGATGGAGGCTTTTTACGACGCCATCAATGATTATTGCCATTATTATTTTCTTCATGTATGAAATTATTATCCAGGATGTTTTGCAAATTTCTTTAATAAAAAATTGTAATAGAACCTGTTTTTTTTAAAACGGGTTCTTGAAAAAAATATATAAATCGGAGGATATATATGGAAAAAACTGTATTATATGAAGTTGAAGATTCAATTGCAATTATTACATTAAACCGTCCTGAAAGGCGTAATTCTATTACACAGGATCTTCTTGTGAATCTTTTTAATTCCTTTGAGGAGGTAATTAAAGACGACAATATAAAGGTTGCTATTCTTACAGGAAACGGCAAATCATTCTGCTCAGGTATAGATCTTTCGGTTATAGGAACTGACAATCTTGGTGATCCTAGAGGTGATGGAAAAACATTTGCAGAAATCTTAAGTGCATGTGAAAAGCCGGTAATTGGTGCTATTAACGGCCATGCTATAACAGGCGGCTTTGAAATGGCTCTGAATTGTGACTTTCTTATTGCATCGGAAAATGCATTGTTTGCGGATACTCATACAATTGTAGGTATACATCCTGGCTGGGGAGCGACACAATGGCTTCAGGAAGCTGCCGGACAGAGAATGGCAAAGCAGATGTCATTTACAGGTAAATTTATTACTGCACAGACCGCACTGCAGCACCGCCTTGTAAACGAGGTTGTGCCGCCTGATCAATTGATGGAGCGAGCTATACAGATTGCAGCAGATATTTGTGATGTAAATCAGGATATACTTAAAAAAGTAAAAAAGCTTATTGAATACAGAAACGGAGCAACCCTTAAAGATTCGCTGGCGGAAGAAAAAAAACGATTTGAAATAGACACTGGTGATAAACTTAGCGGGAAATAGATTCTTCTATTAGAAAATGTTTTTTTATTATTCCAGAAACAATTACATATATGGAGGGTATTATGACTAAAGATTATGACGTGATTGTAATAGGTGCAGGTATTGGAGGCATTTGTTGTGCAGCAATGCTGAGTCATGCCGGGTATAAAACTATCGTCCTTGAAAGTCTTAATGTTCTTGGAGGAAGGGCATCCAGTTATAAAAAAGATGGATGCATTGTTGATACCTTTATCCATACAGTCGGGAAAGCAGAAAAAGGTCCTCTGGGGGAAATCTTAAAAATTTTAGATAAACCGGATGCAATCAAATTCTGGCACATAGATCCGAAAAATAAGCCTGTACTGTTTCTGGCCGGAGAGAAGTATGTTTATCCTGATCCGGGATATGCAACAGAAGAGGAAATAAGGACAGCTTATAAAGGAATGGGTCTTTCCGACGCTGATTGTGATGAAATGCGTTCAATTGATAAGATCATGTATGATATGACCGAAGAGGAATCACATGAAATTGACGATGTTCCTCATTTTGAATGGCTTAGTAAGCATACAGATAATCAGATGGTTCATATAATGCACATGAGCCGGAGTATGATGGCAGGAGGTATCGGTCCTGATGAAGCCAGTGCAGGTGAAATGGTCAGAATGACTAAAAGCTGGCACCTGGAAGGTCCCATGTCTTATCCTTATGGAGGGTTCTGTGCAATACCGGAGGCCTTTGCTGATATTATCCTCGAAAACGGAGGCGAAGTCAGGCTGAAAGAATCTGTTGATAAAATTATAGTGGAGGATGGTAAAGCTGTTGGTGTAAAGACGAAAAGCGGTGAAGAGTTAAGGGCCCGTGCAGTAGTTTCTAATGCAGGGATCAAAACAACTGTTGCCAAACTTGTACCGGATGGAGCATTACCAAAAGATTATTGTGAATATGCTGAAAACCTCACATACGGGGCACTTGCTGAAGAGGTTACATCAATTCAGATCAGCCTTCATATTCTTGTTGATGAAGTTGTTATCAAAGAACCGGTTGTCTTTGCTATTCCTGTAGCAGGTTATGGCGACCAGAAGCTCGATGCTATCTCTTCTAATCCTACCGAGGAAGAAAAAAAGAAACTTTTAGGGCAGGTAGGTTTTTACACGACTGTTACCTCAAACATGGATCCATCTATAGTACCTCCCGGAAAACAGCTTATAAACCTTTCAGCCAGAGCTTTTCGTGATCTTCCATTAAAGGAAACTGTTGAAAATTGGAAAACTATTCTTGACCTTCTATATCCCGGCATAAAAGAAAAGATCTTATGGGTGGATACGGTAATGGGTAGTGCAATGAAAAACTTTTGCGGACACCCGGTGCCTAATGTGATCGGGATAGGCCAGGTTGTAGGGCAGGTAGGTGAAAATCGTCCATCTGTAGAATGTCCCCTACCCGGACTTTTTCATGTTGGCGCTGATGTAGGAAAACTGCATATAGGTGTTGAACTGGCTGCAGATGGTGCCTTATTAGCTACACCGGTGATTAAGGAGTATCTTGGATCTTAAAATTGATGGCGTCGTAAAAAGTCTCCATCTACTGCGTTATAGCGGTTGATCAGAAGTTCGACATACTACATGTATGCC
>JABHLN010000079.1 GCA_018693105.1 Desulfobacterales bacterium
TTTGGGGGTTGAATTTATTCGTTTTGATATGAGTGAATATATGGAAAAACATTCTGTAGCTCGTTTGATAGGGGCTCCTCCTGGTTATATTGGCTTTGATCAGGGAGGACTTCTTTCTGACGGGATAAGAAAGCACCCATACAGTGTGTTGCTTATGGATGAAATTGAGAAAGCTCATGAAGATGTTTTTAATATTTTACTTCAGGTAATGGATCATGCAACTTTGACTGATAACAATGGACGAAAGGCTGATTTTAGAAATGTTATTGTTATTATGACTTCAAACGTTGGATCTCGGGAAATGAGCTCACAAACTATTGGTTTTGGAGATAACCAGTATGATCCTGAAAGTAAGGGTAAAAAGGCTATAGAAAAACATTTCAGCCCGGAGTTTAGAAATCGTCTTGACAGTATAATATCTTTTAATTCACTGACCCAGGAGATTATGGAAAAGGTTGTTGACAAGTTCATGAATGAACTCAGAGAACAACTTATTGTAAAAAAAGTAGTGATTCAGCTTTCACCGGAAGCAAGAACCTGGCTTGCAAAGAAAGGCCATGATCCCAGATTCGGTGCAAGACCTCTTGACCGATTGATTCAGGTAGAAATAAAAGATATACTGGCAGATGAAATGCTATTCGGCAGTCTCGAAAAAGGTGGTGAAGTATTTGTGGATGTAGATATTGATGCTCTTGTTTTCACTTACCAATAATTTTTACAAAGTACTATAATTAAGGATAGTAAGCGACTTTGTTCAACGAACTTTATCTTCGTTCTTAAGTGTAATTGTTTAATGCCTGTATATTTCTTATCTGATGATATTGAATTCCCATCACCGCACCTTGCCCGTGAAGACGGTCTGCTTGCCCTTGGAGGTGATCTGAGTTCAGAACGTCTTCTTCTTGCTTACCGGATGGGGATTTTCCCATGGTATTCTGAGAATGATCCTCTCCTTTGGTGGTCACCGGACCCGCGGTTGGTTTTATTTCCTCAAGAAATTAATATTTCAAGATCTCTGAATAAAATTATTAAAAAAAAGGTTTTTAATATAACAATTGATACTGCTTTTCATCAGGTTATTAAAGCATGTGCTGAGACTGAAAGAAATTCTGAAGGTACATGGATTTTTAATGAAATGATTGAAGCGTATTCAATTCTTCATGAATTAGGATTTGCCCATTCTGTTGAGGCATGGTACGAAGATGAACTTGCAGGAGGACTGTATGGCGTTTCCATCGGTGGGTGCTTCTTTGGAGAATCAATGTTTACAAGAGTACCAAACGCTTCAAAGGTATCACTGGTATATCTTGTGAAATATCTTGAGTCTTTATCATTTGACATTATCGATTGCCAGATTACCAGTAAACATCTTATGAATCTTGGAGCAAGAGAAATACCAAGAAAGATATTTCTTGATCTGCTTGAAACATCCTCATCCCGCAATATAAGAACAGGAAAGTGGAGCTTTTAAATTTTTGTACTTATTGATGGCGTCGTAAAAAGTCTCCATCTACTTCGTTATAGCGCCTGGCCAACCACTATGCCTTGTATATGAAGATTTTTGCTTAGCCATCGTTAATACTTTTTACGAGTTCATCATTAAAGGGGGGTATTAAATACCCGCGTAACAGATATTTTTTATCAGTACCTTGGAAAAACAATTATGGATAAAAAAAATATTAGCTGGAAAGAAGCCTTTATGGCAAGTCCGGGACCTGAAAGTATAAAAGAATCTGTTATTTTATCACTTAAAGGACTTTGTATGGGAACTGCAGATATTATTCCGGGTGTATCAGGTGGTACTATTGCTCTGATTACAGGAATATATGAGAAACTTTTGATGGCAATAAAATCAATAAATATAATAGCACTTAAAAGACTGATCAGGTTTGATATTAAAGGAAGCCTTTCAGAAATACATGTCCGCTTTCTCCTTTCTTTATTTTTTGGAATTGGTATCGCAATAATAAGCCTTGCACGCATTATGAACTATCTCATTCATAATGAGACCTTATTAGTTACCAGTCTTTTTTTGGGTCTTATTGCAGCATCAATATTTGTAGTTGGAAAAAAGGTAGAAAACTGGATGGGAAACGGGGGAGTTTCATTTATAATAGGTACAATATTATCATATTGTATAGTTGGTCTTATCCCGGTTGCGACTCCTGAGGAACACTGGTTTATACTTTTATCCGGTTTTGTCGCAATATGTGCCATGATTCTTCCGGGTTTGAGTGGAGCTTTTATTCTTCTTATTCTTGGTAAATATGAGTTTATAACCGGCACTCTTAAAAACCCCTTTGATATTGAAAATTTTATAACTATTATTATATTCTGCACCGGTTGTCTTGGGGGATTGATGGGGTTTTCACGAGTGTTAAATTTTCTTCTTTTAAGATGGCATAACCTCACGCTGGCATTTCTTACAGGCCTTATGGCAGGATCTATGAGGAAGATATGGCCGTGGAAAGAAGTCTTGGAAAAAGTAATGATAAGAGGTGAACTGCACGTTGTAAGGGAACAGAATATTTTACCCGGTGAATATGGATGGGGTTTCTGGTCTGCAGCAGGTCTTATTATTACTGGATTTATAGCCGTGATAGTTATAGAAAGGTTATCAAGTAAAGAGAAATATTAATCGTCTGTTTTGGTTTAGCCCACCTTTAAAATATTTTACTTTAGCTGCGAATAATATTTTTGTAGCTTATTGTTTATTATATTATCTATAAGATTAAGGTTTTCTTTATGGGGAAAACGAATTTCGTTGAAATCGGAATTTTCCAATAAAGATACAACTTTGTCCTTCACACGTTCCCAGGAATCTTCTTCATATGTGTTTTTGAGAGTTGCCAACTGGTCCACATTTTTACAGCATTTTTTTATGTATCTTGGAATCTGCCACTTAGCAAAAAAGAATCCTGAAAGTAAAAGTATGGAAATAAAACCTGTAACCGGAAGATAAAAATGGAAATGCTTTAAAGAACCGGCAAAGAAAGAAGATAGAAATGTGTTTTCCGGAAGTCCCGTAAGATTTTGGCAAATTATATCTAATAAAAAGAAAGCTGATAAAGCGAGAACAATAGTTCCTTTTATGGTGTTTTTAAGGAGTTGAAGTCCTGACCGGCTGAAATTCGTCATGGCTTGAATGACGAGTCTGAGTTCACCTGCCTGCTTTTCTATATCATGAAGTATATGATTTAATCTTAAGCCGGAGGCTTCAAGCATTTTCACTTTAAGTTGATTACGTTCGTCAATCCATTCATCAAGAAATAAGGAGTTTCTGGCAACGTCTACAGAAAATGTAAGATAAATTCTTGGTATATCCTTGCGGCCTGTCATCTGTGACAGGTTCCAGCATAAAGTGCCGTATGACCTGACAAGATCCGGAAGGTTGTCACATTCATCTATGCGGCTCATAACAAAAACGATACGATCTTCACCTGTTGATTCCGGGAGAGTATTTCTAATCGTTGTATATGTTTCTTTTATTGTTCCTGCTTTATGAGGATCAAACATGAGAACGATGAGGTCTGCAAGTTTAGCCAGGTCACCGATAACCTTGGGGAAATCATATCCACGGCCTTTTTCGGTAACAGAGTCCAGCATACCCGGAGAATCAATAATGGCAAGATTCTCAAGTAGACGGGACTTAACAAGTTTCATCCGGAGATGAGAAGCCAGTCGTTCGCTGTATGTTTTTAATGCTGTAAAAGGATACCTGTTATCATTTATAAGGGTTGGCCCTGGTATTTCACCTTCATTTTCGTCATGTCCGGGGGAAGTAATAATTGTAAATGAGTCATCTGTTGGGGCCTGGCCGGTTCTTTGAATTTCCTTCCCTAACAGTTCATTAACAAGTGTGGATTTTCCTGAGGAATAATTTCCGATAATAAGAACAATCGGTTTCCATTTAAGAATTGATTCAAGATTTTCCGAACTGAAATTGTATCTTTCAAGCAGGGAGAAAAGTTCCTCCCTGACCATACTCTTAATGTCTTCCTGTATTATATTTTCGTCCATAAATAAAATCTAAGCTGAGGTTATATATGCCTTTATATTCTCGGCTATTGTTTCCCAGGTATATTTACGTTTATTATCATCAGTTTCCAGAAATGTGACACGGAAACCCTTCCTGTTGCAGCAGAAACCTGTAAGCGGTACGACGCAAATTCCTGTTGCGCCGAGAAGATAATATACAAAACGTTTATCAGTTTCTACACCCTTAACTTTTTCTTCAACAAAGTTTTTTATATCATTATCAGCGATAACTAATCTTTGTTTATCATTTAAAACACCGTCTTTAAAGAGAATAGACATGTAAAATGCGCCCTGGGGCCTTGTAACATGGATGCCTTCAACCTTTGAGAATATTTCATATGCTTCATTGCATCTTTGTTCAAAAACAGACTCGCGCCGTGATAAATGGTCTTTGTATCTTGGATCACCCATAATAAGAGGAATGGAATATTGTGGCAGACTTGTTGAACATACCTCAAGCATTTTAGCGTCTTTGATGGTTTTAATATAATTTTTAAACAGGGGTTCTTTATCCTGGTTAAAAACTTCAATCCATCCGCACCTGCTCCCCGGCCATGGGTATTCCTTCGAAATCCCTCGAAGAGCCATACCGGGTACATCCCCTATTACTTCACTTAGATGAACGGTTTTTGCATTATTATAAACTATATGTGCATAAATTTCATCGCAGATAACAAATATTCTGTATCGCCGTGCAATATCCATCATTTTTTCCAGAAGAGGGCGGGGATATACAGCACCGGTTGGATTGTCCGGATTTATAAGTAAAAGTCCTGCAATGGAATCATTATATTTTACCTTGTTTTCAAGATCTTCAAGATCCGGCATCCAGTTTTTATCAGGATCAAGATCATATGTTAAATGGTCATACCCCGAATGTGCTGCTTCTGCTGATGAGTGAGTGGAATAGGCAGGCGAAGGGCCGATAACCCTTGCTTCTCTTTTCAGGAAACCGAATATTTTGGCCACAGCGTCTCCAAGGCCGTTAAAAAACAAAATATCATCTTTTGTTATTTGATATCCACCCCTGATATTAACCTGCTTTGCAAGGAATTCGCGTGTTTCTGTAACCCCTTGAGTTTCAACGTAACCGTAAGTTTTATCTTCAGCTACAAGATCCGTAATAATATCTTTTATCCAGTCTGGTAGTATTTCTCCTTTCTGGATAGGATCGCCAATGTTTTCCCAGATTATTTCAACACCCATTTCCTGTAGTTCCTGGGCGACTCCAACTATTTCTCTTATTTCATACGTGAGATGTCCTGACCCCACGTGTACAATATTTCTTCTCATTAGATCTATATCTCGTGTAAATTATTAATTTTCTAAACTTTTTTCAAAAATATCATAGGCCCGTTCAAGTGCTTTATCAAGATTTTCAGGTTTGGAGCCGCCGGCTTGGGCCATATCAGGCCTTCCACCTCCACCGCCTCCAACAACAGGTGCTATCTCTTTAATTATTTTTCCAGCATGGAACCTGTCAGTTAGATCTTTAGTTACAATTGATAAAAGGAATACTTTTGACCCGGAAACACTGCCTAATACAATAACCCCCGACTTGATTTTATCTTTGAACTTATCACCAAGATCACGAAGATCTGCCGGATTATCAACATTTACTTTTTTAGCAACTATCTTTACATTATCTATAATCCTATAATCATCATCACTTGTATCGGTAGATTTTGATGCAATTATTGATTTAAATTTTGAAATTTCTTTTTCAAGGTTTTTTTGAGTTGAAAGAATTTTTTCAACTTTTTGAGGAACTAAAAAGGGCTGTTCTTTTACTATAACAGCTGTTTTTTGTAATGTATCTGTTGTCTTTTGAATGAATTCTATCGCTGAATTCCCTGTAAGAGCTTCGATCCTTCGTACACCAGCTGCAATTCCGGTCTCTCCAATTATTTTAAAAAAACCGATGTTACCGGTTAATCCTGTATGGGATCCACCGCAAAACTCTTTACTAAAGTCTGAAATGGAAACAATTCTTACAATATCACCATATTTTTCTTCAAAAAGAGCAGTAGCACCTGATTTAAATGCTTCTTCGGAATCCATTTCTTCTATATTAATGATAAAGTTTTTACGAATTCTCATGTTTACTATTCTTTCGATTTCCTCAATATCTTTTTCATCGACTGATGAAAAATGAGTGAAATCGAATCTTAATCTGTCATGAGAGACATAAGAACCTGCTTGCTTTACGTGGTCTCCAAGAATTTCACGCAATGTAGTATGAAGAAGGTGGGTAGCTGTATGGTTTAATGCGGTTGATTCCCGCTTATTTTCATCAACTTTCAGGACGACAGAATCACCTTTTTTTATCCTACCCGTAATGACTTTCCCCTTATGTATTATAAGTCCTGTTGGAGTTTTAATTGTATCGGATATTTTTATTTCAACATTTTGTGTTGTTATTGTGCCCCGGTCTCCAGTCTGACCACCGGCTTCAGCGTAGAAAGTAGTTGTTTTGGTAACAATTTCAACTTCACTGCCCTCTGAAGCCTCTGAAACCTCATTTCCGTTTTCCACTATAACAAGAACCTTTGAATCGCACTTTAGTTTATCGTATCCTGTGAATTCGGATACTATACCCTCTGAGGAAAGATTTTTGTATGCTGTCCCCATATCGGAAAATGTAGATACTGATCTTGATTGAACTCTCTGTTCTTCCATGGAATCATCAAAGCCTGCAATGTCCAGAGACATGTTTTCATCTCTTACTACATCTTTTATGATATCTACAGGAAATCCGTATGTGTCATAAAGTTTGAATATAACATTTCCAGGCACAACTGAATCACCTTTTGCTTTAATATCAGCAAGGGTGTCTCCAAGAAGTTTTAGCCCATTGTCAAGGGTTTCTGAAAAACGGATTTCCTCGTTTTTTATAACATTTGTGATAAAAGATTCAGCCTCCTTGAGTTCAGGATAAGCCGATTCCATTATATCAAAAACGACTGAAGCAGTTTCATGAAGAAACGGTTTAATTAGATCAATATTACGGCCATACCTTATAGCTCTTCGCATGATTCGGCGCAGTACATATCCACGGCCTTCATTTGAAGGAAGAATCCCATCTCCAATGAGGAATGCTGCAGCCCTGCTATGGTCTGCAATTACTTTCATTGAAATATCATCCTTGGAAGAATGACCGAGGTTTTTCCCGGATAGATTTTCAACCTTTTCAATTATAGGCCGGAAAAGATCTGTATCAAAGTTAGTAGGAACATCCTGTATAACTGAAGCAATACGTTCTAGTCCCATACCTGTATCAATACTTGGTTTCGGAAGAGGTGTCATCTTTCCTGATTCATCACGGTTGAACTGCATAAACACCAGGTTCCATATCTCAAGAAACCTGTCACAGTCGCATCCAACTTTGCATTCCGGTTTTCCACAACCGAATTCTTCACCACGGTCTATATGTATTTCAGAGCATGGACCGCATGGGCCGGTATCACCCATTGACCAAAAGTTGTCTTTTTCACCAAGCCGGATAATTCTATCGTTTGGGACCCCGATATTTTTACTCCAGATATCATATGCTTCATCATCATCAAGAAAGATTGAAACATATAACTTCTCTTTCGGAAGGTTGTATCCATTTAGTAAAAGATCCCATGAAAATTCTATTGCTTTATCTTTAAAATAATCACCAAATGAGAAGTTTCCCAGCATCTCAAAAAAGGTATGATGCCGTGCAGTATAACCGACATTTTCAAGGTCGTTATGTTTCCCTCCAGCCCTGACACATTTTTGTGATGTTGCGGCGGTTGTATAATTTCTAAGCTCTTCTCCGAGAAAAGTTCTTTTAAACTGTACCATCCCTGCATTAACAAACAAAAGGGTAGGGTCATCATGTGGAACAAGAGATGAACTTCTTATATTTCGATGGTTATGTTTTATAAAATAATCAATAAATACTTTTCGTGCTTCATTCCCAGTCATTAATAAAACTCCGGTATTACATGTCGCTTAATTTTCAGTGGTTTTAGTCTCTTCAGTTTTTATCAGTCCCAATGCTTCCTTAGTCTTTATATATATATCATCATAGATATCAGAGTTTTCATAAAAAAACTTTTTTACATTTTCACGGCCCTGGCCGATCCGTTCTCCATTATATGAGTACCATGATCCGCTTTTTTCAATTAAACCTTCTTCTACGCCGACATCAAGAAGATCTCCGGTTTTTGATATACCTTCGCCATACATGATATCAAACTCTACAGCTTTGAAAGGTGGAGCCATTTTGTTTTTTACAACTTTGACTTTTGTCCTGTTGCCTATAATATCCTGACCGTTCTTGATAGCCGCACTGCGGCGAATTTCCAATCTTACTGATGAGTAAAATTTTAACGCATTTCCTCCAGTAGTTGTTTCGGGATTACCAAAGACGATGCCTATTTTCATACGGATCTGGTTGATGAAAATGACGGTTGTCATGGTTTTGCCGATTGTACCTGTGAGCTTTCTCAATGCCTGTGACATAAGCCTTGCCTGAAGACCCATATGTGAGTCTCCCATTTCACCTTCGATTTCAGCTCTGGGGACAAGGGCGGCTACAGAGTCGATTACAAGGATATCAATTGCTCCGCTTCTTACAAGCATATCTGCAATTTCAAGAGCCTGCTCCCCTGTATCAGGCTGAGAGACAAGGAGCTCGTCACAGTTTACACCCAGCCTTTTTGCATAAGAGGTGTCAAGGGCATGTTCAGCGTCAATAAAAGCCGCAATCCCTCCTTGTTGCTGGGATTCGGAAACAGCATGAAGTGCGAGTGTTGTTTTTCCTGAGGACTCGGGGCCAAAAATCTCAACAACTCTGCCTTTTGGAATCCCACCGACACCTAATGCCTTGTCAAGAGCTATAGAACCTGTTGGTATTGAAGGTACATCTACGACAGGTTTGCTTCCAAGTTTCATGATTGAGCCTTTGCCGAATTGCCGCTCAATCTGACCTATAGCTGATTCTACGGCTTTTTCCTTGTCTGTTGAATTGCTCATTTATATCCTCCCCGTATCGATTTTCGTTATATTTTTTAATTTTAGAGCTTATAACACAAATTGTATTTTCTGTCAGTATTTTAAGGAACGTAATCAAAATAATTTAATATTATCTGCATTCCGAAAGAGCAAATTTCCGGAAGTTATCAATATAATGAAAATTTATGCTTCCGAAAAAGTATAACCGATATAACTGATATAACCGATGGCTAAGTAAAAAACTTCATATACAAGGCATAGAAATTGGTCAGGCGCGAAGGCATACATGTAGTATGTTGAACGTCTGACCAATCGCTATAACGCAGTAGATGGAGACTTTTTACGACGCCATCAAAAATTACAGTTCTGCTGAAAATAATCTGTTGTAAACAGGTCCTGTCGGTTTCAGGTCGCTATTAAACAAAACAACCTCTCTGCAAATAAAATTTTCTGTTTTAAAATCATTATATTGATTTATAACATCACCAAATAATCCCGGAAGTTTTCCGCCTTTAATTCTTCCAATAGTCAGGTGCCCTTTAAATGGCCTTTTTTCAATATTAAAACCTGATCTTTCCAGATTTTGATTCAGTTTTTTTTGTATGGCGGAAAGAATATCAATCTGCCCGCCAAGGCCTATCCATAAAACTTTCGGACGTTTCATATTAGGAAAAACACCGACTCTTTTTGCGGAAAGGTTTAAAGGTGTATATTGGGTGGATGAAACTTTAATTGCATTTTTGGCCATCAATATTTGTGATTCATCAATATCCCCCAGAAAACTTAATGTCAGGTGGATGTTTTCCGGTCTGCTCCACCTTATTTTAATATCATGAGCTTTAAAATCATAGGCTTTAATATCATTCTGAACCTGTCTTATTTGCGAGATGATATTTTTCGGTATCTCAAGCGCAATAAAACTTCTAATTGTTTCAGCCACTTTGTAAAGCCTTGTCATTCGATGAATAAAATTTAAAGCAATTTTTGATTAACACATAACAAGTATAACCGATGGCTAAGTATAAATCTTCATATACAAGGCCTATTGTTTGGCCGGATGTGATGGCATACATGTAGTATGTCGAACGGCTGGCCAAACAATATAACGCAGTAGATGGAGACTTTTTACGACGTCATCACTCTTAATATTAGATTAGCGATAACTCCTGCTGCTACATCATCTATAACAATACCGGCACCACCGGGAACTTTTTTTTCGAGATAACGGATCGGAAATGGTTTTAAAATATCAAGAAATCTGAAAATGATAAAACCTGATATTACAGTTGTTGTATTAAAAGGTATGCCTGAAAGTGTGACAAGTATCCCGGCGATTTCATCAATTACTATACATCCGGGATCATTTTTTCCTGTTATTTTCTCAGCTTCATGTGCAATCGGTATTGATATTATAACTACTAATAAAGTGTACAGAAATGCAATAGTTATATCTGATCCGGATATAAAATAGCAGATTAAAATGCCGGGGATTGTTCCGAAAGTTCCTGGAGCAAAGGGAGCATAGCCGGAATAGAAACCGGTTGCCAGAAACATGACCATTTTTTGTCTGAAATTCATGGCCTGAATCTATAATCTGACATGCTATATGTCAAGATTTCGATTGGTTCAATTGTATTAACTGGTTTAATTGGTTTGGTTGGTTCAATTGGTTTAATTGGTTAACTAACTAAACTGATTAACCAATAAAACTAATATAACTAATATAACTATTTAGATATCTCTTTTAATATCGTTTCATATACAACTTTTATAGGAATGTTTTTTTCAATGGCAATTTTTTTACATTCTTCATATTCAGGTGTAATCCTTGAGCCTCTTACCGGGTCTTTAATACATTTTGCCTTTATAGTACCATAAGAAGTTTCTACCTGAATCAGTTCGCGGGGAAGGGTGTCTCTCAGAACATTGTAATATCTTGCGCCTATTGAAGTCGTTTCAGATAAAAGTCTGTTGATAACCGCATCTTTTTTGTCTTGTCCGCATAAGACCTGTACCATGGTACCCGGCCTGTTCTTTTTCATGAATATGGGGATCCAGTATACATCCAGAGCGCCATCTTCAAGTAGTCTCTCCATGAGAAATCCGAATATCTCCGGATTCATATCATCTATACAGGTTTCAACAATAACAGCACTTTCTTTATCATAAACCCCTGATATGTCTTTATGTGAGACAGCAGTATTGCCGGTGATTACGCGCAAAAGGTTAGGTGTAGGGCCGGTATCCCTTTTCCCCGCTCCATAGCCTGTTTTCTGAACAATCATGTCAGGCATGGCCCCAAAGCTGGATGATAGAGTTTTTATTATTGCAGCACCGGTCGGTGTTACAAGTTCAAAGGGAGTTTCAGTTCCGTACACCGGAACATTTTTCAGGATTGAAATCGTAGCAGGGGACGGTACAGGAATTTTCCCGTGATCACAGTTAACGAAACCGGTTCCTAATGGAATCTTTGATGCAAAAATAGTATTTATCCCAAGGTATTCTATGCACAGGGCTGTACCGACAATATCTACGATTGCATCAACACCTCCCACTTCGTGGAAATGAACATCTTCTTTTTGGCGTTTGTGTATTTCAGATTCTGCGGCGGCAATATTTTCAAAAATTTCAAGTGATAATTCTTTTACATAACCTGAAAGGGGGCTGTTTTTTATAAGGGAAGTAATTGTTTTATAATCCCTTGACGTCCCATGTTTTTTTTCGTGTTCATGGTGGTGATGCTTTTCATGTGAATGATGATGATCTTCACTATGAGAATGTTCATCACTGTTAGTATGATTATGCCCAAGTTCATGGACATGAACATCTTTTGCACTTATTCCGTTTTTTTTGACATCAAATACTTCAAGATCAAAATCGTTTAACGGTATACTTGATATTGATTCCCTGAGCCATTCTACAGGAACACCAAGGTCAATAAGGGCGCCTAAGGTCATATCTCCGCTAATGCCTGAAAAACAATCAAAATATGCTATCATTTTATATATTTCTTTCCAAAGAATGAAGTTTTAGTATTTCAAGAAGGAGTTCTACCATAGTTATCATGTCATCCAGTCTTATAGATTCACGTACTGAATGCATGTCCTTCATGCCAGTTCCAAGTACTCCGGTAATAATACCCTTGCTGAAAAATATATTTGCGTCAGAACCGCCTCCGGATTGTTGACAGAACATTTGTTTATTGAGATTTGCAGCAGCTTTCTGTGCTATCTTAACTATTAAATGGTCTACCGGTATATTTGTAAAAGGGAAATCGTTTTTTATATTAACTTCAAGACGTGGTACACCATTTCCAGGATATGTTCTAATATATGATTCAATTACATTTCTGAAGGAAGAGGTTATTTCTTCAGTAACCTTATTCAGTTTTTCTAAATTATGGCTTCTGGCTTCTCCCTTTACAGAAACAAATCCGGGAACGATGTTTGTTGCAACTCCTCCGTTAATTATTCCTATATTGCAGGTTGTTTCATGATCGATTCTTCCAATGGTTAGTCCGGCAATGGCTTTACTTACAAGCGTAATTGCATTTATTCCTTCTTCCGGAAATGCACCGGCATGAGCATCCTTACCATATATATTATATTCAAGCTGGTTTGCTGCAGGAGCCTGGATAACAATTCCTTCCGTGTCAGCAGTATCAAGAACGTATCCGTATTTAGCATTTATCAGACTGAAATCAAGGTTTTTTGCCCCGACAAGACCAATTTCTTCACAGGTTGTAAGTACCAGTTCAATCGGTCCGCATGGAAGATTGTTCTCATGCACAACGCTTAATGTTTCCAATATTATTGCAATAGCACTTTTATCATCAGCGCCTAAAATCGTTGTTCCGTCACTTGTGAAGACGCCGTCCTTTAATATTGCTTTTATTCCTTTTCCCGGTTCAACCGTATCAAGGTGAGCACTAAGCAGTATCGGTTCTGTTTTAATATTACCTTTGTATTTTATTATATGGTTTCCGGTATCGCTTCCGGTGACTGAAGCTGAATCGTCAATATAAGTCTCAGCTCCAATTTCACTAGTAATTTTTACAATTTCAGATGCAACAGCATTTTCACTTTTTGAGGTACTGTCAATCTCTGCAAGTGTTTTAAAAGTTGCGGCCAGCCTGTCTCTGTTTATCATTCTTCTACTCCGTGTTAATTAATTGACATTCATCAAATACTAACAGAGATTCATCATATATGTTATTTTCCCAATTATACAGATTTATATATTTATTGACAGAAAATTAATAATACTATATCAAATTTCCCATAGAAACGGAAGTGCGCAGCTTACTGGTGAGGCTCCCGGACTTCAAATCCGGTGTGGGGCGCTAATACCGTCCCGGGTGGGTTCGATTCCCATGCACTTCCGCCAATACTTTACGGAAGTCATGCCTTTTAAATACCCCATATATAGTAGATTCTTAGAATGTATGAATTTATATCCTTTCCCATTATCTCTTTACGTGGATATATAATAATACTCATTTATTTAACATTACCTTTTGGTCAACGATTTGGTCAACATTTGCAGATACTACTTCAACATGCTTATCAAACCAGTTAGTATACTTCTCGATAGCATTTGTTAAAGTTTCAACGGTTGGGATAATATAATGAATATCCATACCCTTAAGACTGTGACCTAATATTGTATCGCGATATACTTTATCTATCCCTGCAGAAACCATATTTGTTTTTACTGTCCGCCTGATGTCATGAAAGGTAATACCGCCTGGTAACTTCCGACCATATGGTATATTTGCTTTTATGCATGTCGCTTGGAATTGTTTCTTAAGGCTATTTTTTCCATTCATGGGTGTTCCCATATATGAAATAACGTATTCATGGTGTAAAGCTATAGGGGTTGTCTTTAGTAGTGTTTTGATATGATGGTTTATCGGTATTTCTTTTATCCGTCCTTCCTTTACAGCTTCT
>JABHLN010000008.1 GCA_018693105.1 Desulfobacterales bacterium
CAAGTTCTAAGATCGGTTTTTCACCCATTCCATAGACTATAATATCTGCCTTGGCGTCAAAAAGAATGGATCGCCTTATACTATTAGATTTGTAGTGATAATGAGATATTCGCCTGAGGCTCGCTTCAATCCCGCCGATAACAATCGGTTTTGTCTTTTTGAAATATCGGCGAACAAGATTGGTATATGCGATAACCGCCATATCAGGGCGTCTATTGTTTTGACCACCACCGGTCAGATCATCTTTGTTTCGGTATTTATTTGTAGCAGTGTAATTGGAAACCATGGAATCCATACATCCGGAAGTAATACCCCAGAAAAGATTCGGTTCCCCCAACCGCCCTATATCGTTCTCACTGGAAATATCGGGCTGAGCTATTATGCCTACCTTATAACCGGCATCAATCAATACCTTTCCAATTACCGCAACACCGATATACGGAGAATCAACATAGGTATCTCCTGTCACCAGTATGACGTCCAAAGATTCCCAACCTATAGCATTCAGCTCTTTTTTAGTTGTGGGGATAAACATTAAAATAAATCCAGCTCAATTCATGTTTGTTGTGTGATGGTGCACTTATCGAAGGTTGTATTTTTTATCAAGCCGGAATAGTAATACAACCTGTTTTTATTGAGCATAGCGTAATAGAAATGAGGTGCATTTCATAGTTAGCTCTTTTTCAATATCGCAGTCTTGCTAAAAAGTACTTTTGGACCCTCAATGGCTATTAACCCGGCTGCCCGTGCTTTTTCTAAAGCCCGGTTAAATGCCTTTTTTGAGACATGCATTGGAGGTTCAACTATTAACATAGATCCATTCGCTTTAAGTATAGATTCAATCTCCTTGAAAAAAATACCCTTATGAGAAATTTCGTGAACCATATAGAAAGCTAAAATAAAATCAACCTGCTCTGAGATACCAATTTTATCATATTCACATTTATGCAGAATAATTCGTTCCTCAAGTTCAGTCCCCATAATTTTATTTTGTAGTTTCCGGAGCATTCCTTCTTGTAGATCAGAAGCTATAACCCTACCGGACTTCCCAACCATATGTGCCATATCTAATGAGAAAAAACCCGAACCACACCCTATGTCTAAAACTGTCATACCCTTATTAACATATGGTCTTAGAATTTTTTGGGGATCTTGAAACCATCTCCTGAATCTATTATCAAGGCTGCCAGCCATTTCAACGGGGCACACATGATTTTTTCCCATACTCTTTATTTCCTTATTAATGTTAAAGCTCTATTTCACAGGGTTTTACTAAGCACAGGGCAATAAAACTCCGATGGAGCTACTTGTTATGTAATTATATTTATTTTCATATAGATTCTATATAAAACCTGTAAACTTCAAGCTGTCTACCCTTTTATGACCACTGAAGGTTTGAGTTTTGCTACTTTCCTGGAAATTCCGGCTTCATGAACGACTTCCACAACCTGTGAAATATCTTTGTAGGCTTCGGGCATCTCTTCTGCAAGAGTAGACCTTCCGGTCCATTTTACCAATACTCCCATGTCCTGCAGTTCTCTGTGAAGTGCTCTGCCCTTGCTTGCCTTTTTTGCTGCAGTACGGCTTAATACACGGCCTGCACCATGACAGGTGGAACCGAATGTTTCTTCCATTGCTTTTTGTGTGCCTGAAAGCACATAAGAAGCGGTTCCCATATCACCGGGGATGAGAATCGGCTGACCTGTATCACGATATCTTTCAGGAAGAGCTATGTGTCCCGGGGGAAAAGATCTTGTAGCACCTTTCCTGTGTACACAGACGATACGCTTTTTACCCTCAACAACATGCTCCTCTTTTTTTGCAATATTATGGCATACGTCATAAACAAGATTCATACCAAGGCTGCCTGGACCTATCCTGAAAACCCTCTGGAACGTTTCACGGGACAGATGCATTAAAACCTGCCTGTTTGCCCAGGCATAGTTTGCAGCACATGCCATAGCATTAAAATACTGCTGCCCCTCTTTAGACTGTATCATTGCACATGAAAGCTGTCTGTCGGGTATTTCAAAATCAAGCTTCCTTACATGTTTTGTCATCTTTGCCAGAGAATCATCACAAACCTGATACCCAAGCCCTCTGGAACCCGAATGAATCATCAAGGTCACCTGGTCTTTATAAAGGCCGAACCTGCGGGCTGTCTCTTCATCATAGATTTCTTCTACATACCCTACTTCAATAAAGTGGTTACCACTCCCCAGTGTGCCAAGTTGTTTACGTCCTCTTTCAAGAGCCCTTCCACTTATTTCAGAAGGGTCGGCATTCTCCATACACCCGTTATCTTCAGTATTCTCTATATCATTGTCTTCTCCAAAACCCTGCCTGACAGCCCAGCGACTCCCTTGTTCCAGGACTTTTTTCTCATCTTTTATTGACAGTTTGATTGAACCTGTTGAACCTATACCTGAAGGAACGTTCTGATACAGAGCATTTGCGAGTTCATCAAGGCGTGGTTTCAGGTCCTTTTTTTCAAGAGATGTAACTGCCAGCCGAACACCACAGTTTATATCATAACCCACACCACCAGGGGAGATTACACCGTTGTCCCAGTCAAAAGCGGCTACACCTCCAATTGGGAATCCATATCCCCAGTGGATATCCGGCATTGCAAGAGATGCCGAAATAATCCCAGGAAGGGTTGCAACGTTTGAAACCTGCCTCAGGGCATCTTCTTTTTCGAGCGTCTTCATCATCCGCGCACTTGTATACACCCGCCCCGGAACATGCATTGCACCGGTTTTCGGCACTTCCCATCTATAATCGTCAATTCTTTTAAGCTCACTCATGATATTCACACATCAAATATTATTATTGTTTCCCATCCATCAGATTTATTTTCAACCTTGAGCTGATGGTATGTTACAGCCTTAATCTCATTTTTTATTTCATGCCGGCCGGGATCATAATCACTATATGTTATCCGGGCAGAAAGCCTGTTCTCCGAAATAGAAACAATGTCCGCTTTTTTAATGACCATTTCCTTACCCGCAAATAAATATAAAAGCTCCCTCAGCCAGTTGAACATAAGATCCGGCAAATCATAACCGGAAACCGAGATATCAAATTCTTTTCCATCCTTAGATAATTCAGCATCAATTATGAGATCAAACATAGCATACGCTGTATTTTCAAAGAGGTCTTTCAGGTCTGAACCGGAAACCCGTATGCCAAAATCAGCAGTATGATCTATCAATGTGTATTTCATGTAGGAGTGTAAAGTGCTTTTAATTAACTTTCACAAAACCATCAATACCTGAATATTGCACGAGCCGGAGCCTTCTATATGCAAGGCATTTAAAGGTGAGGCCATAGTAAACTATTGCGAACCTTTAATAACGCAGCAGATGGAAGGCTCCGGCTCGTGCAACAATCAGGTAATAGTGCCTGTCTTATCAGTACTGTACCCTCCAAGGGCTACGACTCGCGTTTTGAATTCTTCCTTGTTTATAGTCTCAAGAAGTATCTGAATATTATCGGTCTCGAAATATATTTCAGGAATAACAAGATCATACTGCTCGGTAACAACAGGTATAAAATCAAGATCCAGGGCCTTTGCCGCAGCAAATATGCCCAGACCCGCATCGGCACGACCACTTAAAACTGCCGCTGCCACATTCATATGGGTAAACTCTTCATTATCATATCCCATTAATTTACCCGGATCGATACCGCACTGTCCCAGCCTATAATCAAGCAGAATTCTTGTACCGGAACCGCCTTGTCTGTTAATAAAAAATATATCATCACGCCCAAGGTCCTCAATACCTTTGATTTCTTTAGGATTTCCTTTTGGCACAATTAGTCCCTGGTCTCGAAGAACCAGGTTAACAAGTTTAACAGTTATATCCGGCAGATGTTTTTTTACATAAGAAATATTATATGTGCCGTCGTTTATATCAAGAAGGTGAGAACCGGCAATGTGGCATACCCCTTTTTTTATTGCCATCAGACCACCCATACTTCCCACATGGCTTGATGAAAGTATTACTCCGGTGTGCCCACCCCTGATCTGATCCGCTAAAACATCGAGGGTATTGTCATGACTTCCTACAGCAACAATTGTATTATTAACCGATTGCAAAGGCCTTAAAAGTTCTGCCTTTACATGTTCATTGTCTTTTATACCTTCAATATCATTTGGGATTCTGATTATTCCGTCAGCTTCAGTAATTGAAGTTATGTTTCCGGCTCCTCTTGGAAGAGGTGTAGCCACAATTCTCCCGCCCACTTCCCCGAGTTTTACCCTCAGAAATTCTTCAACACCAAGCTTTGATGCAATTTTTTTTGTGGGTTCAACCGTTGCTGTATCCCTTTCATAAACTGTCTGACCAAGCATTTTTAATATTATCGGACGGACAAACTGTTCAAATGCGACTATTGCAGAAACAGGATATCCCGGAATGCCGAAAACAGGTTTACCACTGATCTTTCCGATAATAGCAGGCTTACCGGGCATAATTGTAACGCCGTGAACCAGAACATCTCCGATACTGCTGATTACAGGTCTTGCATAATCTTCAGACCCGGCTGAAGATCCTCCTATTATAAAAACCATATCGCAATCTTTTTCAATTGCAGTTGAAACAGCCTCTGTAATTGTATCCAGGTCATCTAAAACCATATCCTGCTTTTCATAAACAGCACCACACTCTTCGGCGAGCTTGCCGAGCACATAAGAGTTTGATTCCAGAACCTGTCCAGGCTTCAAGTCTTTGAAGGAATCTTTTCTCCAATCAACAAGTTCATTGCCTGTGGGTATAATTAGTATTTTTGGTTTCTTCAGTACCGGTACTTCAAAAACCCCTCCCGATATAAGCGCTCCAATGCAATATGGGGTAATTACATGATTACGGGAAAAAAGAAGCTCTGTTGCAACGATGTCTTCACCCATTTTTCTTACATACTGCCAGGGGAATGCCGGAGCTTCAATCTCAACTCTGCTATCACCAACATCATTTATATTTTCAATCATTATTACGGCATCGGTATTTTCCGGGAGCACATGTCCGGTATTAACATAAAAAGCGTCTACTCCCATAACAAGTTCTTTTGGAGACGTCTCCCCCGCCCCGTATGTATATTCAGCTTTTACTGCAATACCATCCATTGCAGACGCATGAAAATGAGGAGAAGAAAACCTTGCGGAAACTGACTTTGCAAGAACACGGCCGACACTGTCCGCAACCGGAACTATCTCGCTGGATAAGACACCGTTTCCCGGAAAATTTGCGTATAGAATTTCATGTGCTTCTTTAAGCGTCTTTTTCTTCAGATATACGTTTCGTTTTGTATTCATTTTAAACCATTTTTTGATGAACTCGTTAAATTATAACCTATGGCTAAGTAAAAATATTCTTATACAAGACATAGTGGTTTATCAGAGGGGACGGCATACCATAATATGTCGAGCTTCTGATAAGACTCTATAACACAGTAGATAGTGACTTTTACGACACCATCTTTTTATGATTAACTCGTAAAGTATATATTTGATGGCTAAGTAGAAATCTTCATATACAAGGCATAGAGGTTTATCAGGAGTGACGGCATACTGGAGTATGTCGAACTTCTGATAAACCTCTATAACGCAGTAGATGATGACTTTCTACAACGCCATCTTTTTATGAGAGCGGCATAACCGACACCATGCCACCTTTATCCAGCCCTTCTGTATTTTCATCCACCTTTATTAAACCGTCAGCTTTAATCATTGTATTAATAAGTCCTGACTTCCCAAGCACAGGTTCGGCATAAAGAGTATCTTCTTTTTCAACCAATCGTACACGTATAAAATCAATACGCCCATGTGCGGATGGGACATTCCTCGATAGAACTGCAGAAAGTTCCGGAATGTTGCCGGTTTCAGGAGAGAGGCCGCATACATTTTTAATAAAAGGCTTGACCACAACCTCAAAAACCACCATCGCGGAAACTACATGTCCCGGTAACCCCCAGACACTCATATTTCCTGACCTGGCAAGAATTGTCGGTTTTCCGGGACTTATGGGAATCCCGTGAACAAGGACCTTAGTGTCCGGAATAGAATTCAGCACATCAATTGTAAAATCCCGGGTCCCGACAGAACTTCCACCGGATATTATAACCATATTCGAATTTTTGCATGCTGTGGTGCAGGTCTCAAGAAGTAGTTGAAAATCATCTTTAATTATCCCGTAGACAACAGGGTCTCCCCCGTTTTGTTTTACAAGTGCCGATAAGGTATAGGTATTAATATCGCGAATTTTCCCGGGCCCCGGTTCTTCCGAAACTGGGATAATCTCATCCCCGGTGGATATAATGCCGACAACCGGCTTTTTGTATACTTCCACAGAGTCAATCCCGAAAGCAGCAAGAAGCCCTGTTTCCTGGGCCCTTAATTTACTACCTGATCCAAGAATCTTCTCCCCTTTTCTAAAATCCTCATCCGCATGAATAATATGCTGACCCGGAGCCACACTCTTATATACCTCAATTGTCATATCATCGATCTGTCCCACATGCTCTATCATTGCGACACTGTCAGTACCGTCGGGCAGCATTCCACCCGTTGATATCTTTGCTGCTTCACCAGGCCCTATTGAAAAGGAGGGGGTTTCCCCCATGGCAATTGCCCCTTTAACATTAACATATGCAGGATTACCTTCGGAGGCCCCAAAGGTCGATGAAGCACGAACGGCATAACCATCCATTGTAGACCTTGCAAACCCCGGAAGGTCGGCATCAGAATAAATATCAACGGCAAGCACTCTACCAATACATTCAAACAATGAGACCTTTTCGGTTCCTGCTTGAGGAAAACTGGAAGCATATTCAAGGACTTTATCAAGGTCCGTAACTTTAAAAAACTCTTTCATAATATTATATTGCTATCATAAATAGTAAAACTATTCAATTGATTAAAGGTAGATGCACAGGCATAGTAAATACAATGCCGAATATTTCAATTACCATCAATCCCTTGAAAATGTACCTGAGAATGTTCTATATATAATATTTTAAATCAGTATAAAATATATCTTGGAGGATTGCATGATAGAGGGACATGCTGAAGAAAAAAACACTGCGGATTTTGCGGCCAGACACAGGCCTGTTCAATACAAAACGATGGGCGCTTCAAACCTTACTGCAAGTCAGGCTGGATTTGGCTGTTATCGTGTAAGTATAGATGTCAAGCACCATGAAAACGCCATGCGAAAAGCGCTCACATCAGGCATCAATATTGTTGACACCAGTACTAATTATGCTAACGGCGGTTCTGAAAAACTTGTTGGAAAAGTTCTGGATGATATGATTTCAGAAGGTGCCCTTTCCCGGCAGGAAGTGATTGTGGTATCCAAGGCCGGCTATCTTCAGGGTGAAAACTATGCTCTTAGTCAGGAGCGGAAACATGAAGGGAACGCATTCAAAGAACTTGTGACATTTGGAAAAGAGATGGAACATTGCATTCATCCTGATTTTCTGAATGATCAGCTTGCACGGAGCTTAGATCGGTTAAACCTGGAAACACTTGATTTCTTACTCCTACACAACCCGGAATACTACCTGGAATGGGCTATAGAGCAAGGAGACTCCATAAATGAAGCTCGGGAAGAATATTACCGAAGAATTCAAAACGCATTTGAATACCTGGAAAAAGAGGTCAATAACGGACGTATCCGTGCATACGGGATAAGTTCAAACACATTTACAGCTGCTTCTGATGCCTCTGATTTCACCAGCCTGGACAAGATCTGGAGTATTGCAGAATCAATATCAGAAAATCACCATTTTCAGCTTGTGCAGTTCCCCTTAAATCTTATGGAAGTAGGTGCCGTGCTGGAAAAAAATCAGCAGGGAAATCACAATATACTCCAATACTCAGAATCAAAAAACCTGGCAGTTCTTATCAATCGTCCTTTAAACGCATTTAGCGACAACAAGCTTATCCGCCTCGCAGACATTGAAGCAATCAAAAGACAGGATCGCAACGAGATTATAAAAAAAATAAGGGCTCTTGCGGGCTCAGAAAAAAAACTTTGGATGAAAATTCTACCAAAAACCGATCTCCTGCCCGGCCTAACTATGCGCATCAAGGAACAGATAGCAATAGGTGATCATCTAAAACACTATCACCTTAACTTTGGTTCCTATGAAAAATGGCGTCAGGCAAGAGACAATTTCTATTTGCCCCGTGTCCAAGGAGTCATGGACTTTCTTAAAGACAATACTCCACACATGGAAGAAATCACAAACTGGATGGCAGATTATCAACAAGTCATGGAAAATGCATTCAGGGCTGTTGCATCATTTTATACAGAAGCTGCACAGAAAAAAGCTAACCGGATGAAAGAGTCAGTCAATAATGCAGATGCCGACTGGAGTTCGGCTGACACCCTCAGTCAAAAAGCTTTTCGGTGTGTACGCTCTACAAAAGGGGTTTCCTCTGTTTTGGTCGGCATGAGAAAAGATTTTTATGTGGATGATATATTAAAAGAGTTGCACATACCTGTACCACAAAAAAGTCGGGTGCCATCCTGGAAAAAGGTGTCTTCCGATATTCATGAGAATATATAAGACATCAATTTCCTATTATTGATGTTTCCGCTAAAAGCTTAACCTATAATGCAGTAGTCCCGCTATAACGGGATTTACGACGCCATTATTTATGATGAACTCATAAAAAGTATAAACGATGGCTAAGTAGAAATCTTCATATACAAGGCATAGTTTTTGGCCAGGCGTGAGGGCATACATGTAGTATGTCGAACGTCTGGTCAAACACTATAACGTAGTAAATGGAGACTTTTTACGACGCCATAATTCTTGCTCTGGCATCAAGAGCTATAACCCCTGACCCATCAGCAAGAATCCTGACAGGATTAAGGTCAAGCTCCTTAATTTCAGGAAACATGGCTATAAGATGAGATACTCTTAAAATTATATCTATGAATAGTTCAATATCACCGGCCCTTTTCCCCCTGGCCCCCTTGATTAAATCATATGATTTAAGACTTTTTATTTTCTTATAAATTTCATTATAATTTGATGGGCAAAGAGCATTCGCAACATCTTTAAATACTTCAACATAAATACCGCCATAACCAAAAAAAACAGCGGGGCCGAACGTGTCATCGACTTCACCTCCGACAAACATATCATAACCCTCCCCTGCCATTTCCATCACCCTGACCCCGTTGAATTCTGCATCTTCTTTGTAATCTAATAGATTTGCTCTGATTTCTGTATACGCTTTTCTTACATCATCTTCATTATTTATATTTAAAATGATCCCGCCTGCCTCGGTCTTATGAATAGCATCAGGAGATATGACTTTCATCACCACCGGATATCCTATGTTTGAAGCAGCATCTACAGCATCATTATCGTTTGAAACAACTATAGACCTGGCAACCGGAATCCCGAATATTTCCATCAGCTCAAGTATTTCTTCCCCGACAATATTATTTCGTGATATTAACCATTTTTTTGCTGAATCAATATCCATATTATCAAGAGGTTCTGATATAAAAGGAAATTCTTTTTCTTTTGCATAATACTCCTGCTGCACCTTTAAGGCCTTTATCATTTCCTCAGGAGTATTGAACAGGGGTATGCTTAGTCTGTTTTTTATTACTGAAATTGTTTTTGCAAGCCCGAATAGGCATACTGCAAGTGGCTTTCCTGATGAACGAATCGCACCGGTTGTCTCCTGGGAAATATCCTTATTGAACAATTTTGAAAAAACATCTTCACCTCTCGGCATGAGCGGCCATTGATCTACATAAACAGCCCCGTCAATATTATCATTATGAAGAACCGAATGAAAAACATCAGCAACATCGTTGGGATTATACATATCCCCCATATCAAGGGGGTTTGAATGACTGATAACACCGGCACTTCCAAAACCGGAAATTCCTTTGTAAAAATTTTTACCGGGCTCTGCAAACTCAAAACCCACCTTTTCACAGATATCTCCCATAATAACTGTAAACCCACCAGCAGGACTCATCGCCATGATTTTGTTCCCTTTCATGGGAGGAAGTTCAAAAGCTTTTGCAATGTTGATCAAATCTTCAAAATTATAAGCACGAATAATACCTGACCTTTCAAAAGCAGAATCGATAATTTCATCATTATTGCTTAAGGCTGCAATGTGACTCATTGCTGCTTTTTTACCGGCATCTGTCGTATTTGATTTGTATACAATTATAGGTTTGTCTATCTTAGAAGCTGCTTCTACAAACTCCCTGCCTTTCGTTATATTTTCAAGATACATACAAATGACTTTTGTTTCTGGATCATTTCCAAAGTATTTAAGAAAATCAACTTCATCCAAATCAAGCTTATTTCCAATACTTGCAAACTTGGCCAACCCCACGTTTTCATTTGCCATTAGATTCCAGAACATCAAACCTAAACCACCACTCTGGCTGATAATCGACATCCCACCCTTTTTAGGCCTGTATAACGGCACAAAGAGCACACACATACCATTTGATGTATTTGCAACGGTTAGTCCGTTCGGCCCCACAAACCGGATACCATATTTATTCGCGATATTCTTAATATTTATTGCGAGTTGTTCCCCTTCTTCACCTGATTCATTAAAACCTCCCGATGGAATTGCAATTCTTCGAATTCCGAATTCTCCACAAGCCTCAATAGTTTCAGGTATAAATCTTGCGGGTATAAGTGTAACAGCAAGATCAGGAACAACAGGGAGATCATTAGCCTTTTTGAACATTTTAACACCATCTACATGGCTGTCTTTTATGGAAGGGTTAACACCGAATATTCTTCCTTTATACCCCCATCGTAAAAGGTTTTCCAGGATAAGCCGCGGTATATTTCTTTTCTTTCTAGACAGACCCCATATCGCTATTGAATCAGGGTAAAATAACTTTTCCATAATAGTGTTCCTTTTTATATTCAGGCTTATTATCTTCCATCATTTTATTAATATTTGAATTTATTATTCTAATCATAGATTCTATAAATCATCAACTTTGATGGCGTCGTAAAAAGTCTCCATCTACCGCGTTATAGCGGTTGGCCAGACGTTCGACATACTACATGTATGCCTTCACGCCAGGCCAACCACTATGCCTCGTATATGAAGATTCCTACTTAGCCATCGTTAATACTTTTTACGAGTTCATCACTTTTGATGAGTTTACATAATTTTAAATGTATTGTGATCAACTCGCCCTTATTCTCTCCTTGACAGAAAAACTTCATTTTAATAATAATTAATATTATTATTTTCTGATAAGATACTAAATACTTTTTTTATAATTAAGAGTATTTATTCAATAATTGAAAAAACTTTAACAAAGGAGACAAATAATGGATAAAGGTGAAACCGGACGAAAAATGGGTGACATGATAAAAAAAGCTATTGCAGACTGTGAACTGACAAGCTCAGAATATGATGAAATCCTTGCCCTGGCATATGAAGATGGTAAAATCGACTCACAGGAACAGGCTCTTCTTAAGCAGCTTCAGGATCTTCTGGCAAATCAAACAGTAAAAAGAGTTCCTGGATAAATCGGGAATACCTTTTCAAAGGCAATATTACTTTATAATATTTTATTCAAAGCCACCAACAAGATTGGTGGCTTTTTTATTGGCCCAATACTCCAGGTTTTTGTTATATTCCTTTTTTATATTGGGAGTTTGTAGAAAAACGAATAATTTGTTTTAGTTTACTTTCCGAATCGGGATTCCCATTTATAAAGTTTTCAAAAATCTTTATTATTCCTGGTTTATCAATGTCTATTTTAGTTTCTGTTTCTATATCCCTTAAATCAATGAAAAAACCGGAAAAGACACCAGGTAAATCATTAACAATATCTGTACTCAAAAAATTCTTGTTATTATAAATACAATGATAGTTGCCTCTTTTTTTTTCAATAAAAAGGGGAGCTTTATTTAAATTTGTAATTGATGAAGATTTGTTACATTTATGAATGCATTCTTCATCAATTCTGTTTTTTTCACATCCGGTAACCTGATGAAGTAAACATTGCCTGCTGGTTAAAAGTAAAATGGGATGGTAGATACTATAGTATAGATTGAAGTTCTCAGGTCTAATAATACTTTTTATCTGATTATCATTAATTTCATTTGAAATAAATGCGCCATAACTATTAAAATTTTCTTTTATACATAAAAGGCTAAAGGAATTAACAATATTAAGATACGGTCCTGCGATCCAGGGAATTCCTTTTTTATAGGCTTCATAGGCAATTCCGGTATTATTTGTTACAATCAGCTTTGGTTGAACCTGTTGAAGAAGTTCAACCGCAGCAGTATAGTTTTCTCCTATTAATACAGATGGAAACCAGGGCATTATTCTTTTGTTTTTTTTAAATAGGTCTATAAACTCTGAGCATTCATTCTTAAAACAATTGGGAAGTTCAAAAAAGATATTTGCTGCTGTCTTATCGCATATAGACAAATCCTTTTGGGAAGAGATTAGTACATATAGAACGGGTTGTTTTTCTAATTTACTTTGTTTTTTCAGGAAGGGAACATCGATCGGGTCAACAATTTCTTTTATACCGGTTAAGATGGCTAAAATTCTTTTCTTTATTGAAGTAATCTCACTAAAAGATATAAAAAGATTACTTTGAAGATTTTCCAATTCTAAATGCTCTATATAATATTCTGTATTATTAAAAGCCCTAAATCTTTTTAATAAAGTATTGTAATTTAGAAACTTATCACTGTTCCCCCTGTTTATATCTGAATAACCTTTTTGGTTCCGGCCGTGTAGGTTCGGGGTGTACGTATTGTCATTTACTAGATTCATATCTGAGAGTACAATAAACGAAGTGTGCGGAGTTTTTACAGATACTTTTAGAGGAGTATAAAGCTCTCCTGAAACACTTATCCTTAAAGGAGCTTTAGCTATACTTAAATCTTTAATTTTACTTTTAACATTGGCTGTAATTTCTGATTTCTCTTCATAAAGTTCTATCTGGTCTTTTAGCATTTTTTCATTCGTAGGATAATCATTGATATCAGAAAGATGCTTAATAGAATTATCTCTGGGATTATCAATAAACATGTTTTTATCAATATCCCCCTTCAAATATGAGTTTGAAAAATCCCTGTTAAAAACCTTATAAAGATCACTATTGTCATGATTCAGCCTGCCTTTATCATAAAAATTATGGACTTGTTTTTTCCAGCAATTTACAACAGTATATACATAATCAAACTTCTTTATTCTTCCTTCAATTTTTATTGAGGCAACACCTGCATCAGATATTTCCCGTAGATCGAAATATGCCGAATTGTCTTTAAGGTTTAGTGGAAAGTTTTTACCTTCGGGAGTAGTTAAATATCTATCTCTACATGGTTGACTACATGTACCCCTATTTCCTGATTTCCCTCCAAGAACAGAACTTAAATAGCAAATACCTGAAAACGAGATACAATATGAACCATGAACAAATACTTCAGTTAAGACATTATTTTTATGTCCAACCGAGGTTATGGCTTTTATCTCTTTAATATTTAGCTCTCTTGAGAGATTAACTCTGGCAGCATTCAGTTTACTTAAAAACTTTATTTGACCCTCATTATGAGTTGTAAGTTGTGTAGATGCGTGTATTTTAAAACCTTTAAAGTATTTAGATAATAAATAAAACAATCCTAAGTCCTGAATAATTACTCCATCGATACTTGTATTAATCAGTTTGTTCAATAAATTTATAAGGGCGGGAATTTCGCTACTAACTATAATTATATTAATGGTTAGAAAAACTTTGCAATTATTGCTATGAGCAAGTCTTAAAATACCATTTAAGTCTCCAAAATTTATATTTCTTGCCCGGTTTCTGGCATTAAATTTATTCAGGCCGCAGTATATAGCATCCGCCCCTGCTACAATTGCAGCTTTTATAGAATCAACATCTCCACCTGGTGCCAATAATTCAATTTCTCTATTCATAGGATTAATTGTAACTTAATAAGTAAAATACACGGCTCTGGGCTTAGGTAAATCTCGGGGAAGGGGCACACTAACTACCTGACATCATAAAACACCATCAATATTTTTTTAACAAAATTTATTTCTCAGAACTATTATTATACCGTATAGCTATTGTTATTCTGAAGATAACTATAATAATTACGTATATCGTAGCAATATGAGACCATATATCGCTTTTCTGAACAGCGTTCATCAAACCGGGGAATAACATGCTTAACGGGATAGAAATATAAAATAAAATCTGAGATCCAGTATTAAACTTTTTAGTAGGGTACCAAATATATGACCAGATATTTCTTGGCTCTTTACGATCGTTATTAGTTGAGTTTACATCAATCATAATCATGCCTTATATAATATCTTCGGCTATAGATGTTATTGTTCATCCGGGTTTAAGTTTAAATTGCACCGTAAATCTAAGTCTTTCGTGTTTCAGGTTTGAATTTATAGTATTAAAAATAGCGGCGTGTCAAGCGGTACATTCATTCGCAAGGTCTGTGTATATCTGTATGTGACATTTTTACGATTGTTAGTATATCCAAGTTCTTCTTCCTCACTGTGAATACGAAGAACGGCCCATTTAAGTTCTGTAAAACGGAAGAATAGAATAGCATAAAAGTAGAAATTGGCTCTTATGAAGATATAACTAATAATGCTTGTGGGAAAATACTTGATGATTTATACAATATTTCAAAACTACCAAAACGACATTTGTTCGAGCCGGCTCACTAATTATATTTGTAATATTTTCCTGAGACTGCGATGATACAAAAGATTGAAAACTGGATCGATGAAACCAACGTTGCCTTTGTTACTCAACGTAATTCATGTACTTCCTTTGAAGCTGCATTTGATGGTTTTTATTCGCCGGATTTTCTCCGCAAATCATATTTTGTTTTAGTTAAAGATATACCCAGGCCTGACTTTCCTGAACTTCGGCAAATCGGTATGGACAATTTTATTGATATGCCTGTAGCTGGAATAACTTACAAGAACACCTACTATATTCGTAGGGAGTTAGAACAAGATTTGCATCTGCATTTCCATGAGCTTGTACATGTAGCACAATGGAATTTGCTGGGAGCACCAAACTTAATTAACCGTTACATTTATGAGATTCAGCAGCATGGATATAATGAGGCGCCTCTAGAAAAAATGGCTTATGCACTTACAAATCACTTTGCATTAGATGCAAAGGCCATAGATGTTTTAGAATTTGTACAAAACAAGATTTAACCTGTGACTATAGAGAGACGGGGGGAAATCCTTGTTGTTTTTTTAAAGGCGTTTTTGAACTGAATTTTATATCAAATTAACAATATTTTTATAATCGTTTTTTGCCTTCTTCAAGAAGCCTAAAGACTTTTCCGTTTAAAGTCTCGTGTGAAGTGTCTTATGCCTTTTTCTGTAGTTCTTTTCAAATACAGTAAGGATTGAAAATCAATAGTCGTCAGACCATAATTACTTTTATACACATAAGCTAACACCGTTTAATTTGCCTTATAAAACCCTAATTGTCTAAAACATTTCTTACAATATTCATGAGTTCATTATTGAGGATCGGCTTCAAAAGAACCTTATCAATAAAGTTTTCTGTAGAGTTTCCCGTTGTAACCTTTTCACTGAAACCGGTGCATAAAATGATCGGGATATCAGGTCGAATCTTTTTTATCTCAATTGATAAGATGTCTCCACACATGTTTGGCATTGTCATATCGGTAATGATCAGATCAAACCTGTCCGGAAATATCCGGAAAAATTCAAGCGCATCAAGGCTGCTGTATCGTATAGTAATTTTATAACCAAGGCGCTCCAGTATTTTCTTTATTAGTTGTGCAACTGCCTCATCATCATCAACCACCAGGATTCGTTCATTTCCTTTATGATCAATCACAGGTGTTATTGTGTCACTAATTACAGTTTCAGGTAATATAATAGGAAGGTAAACATTAAATTCTGTACCGACACCAAGCTCACTCTGAACCGTAATTTCACCTTTATAGCTTTCTACAATACTGTGAACCACTGCAAGCCCCAGGCCGGTACCTTTACCACTTTTTTTGGTGGTAAAATACGGATCAAAAATATTTTGCTTAAAGCTGTTTTCAATTCCTGTTCCGGTGTCAATAACAGTTATGCAGGCATAAGTACCTAAGGACAGCTTGTCAGATGCAAATTCAACTTCTTTAAGGGATATAGTCAGTGTACCTCCTTCATCCTCCATCGCATGAAAGGCATTGGTTATTAAATTCATTACGATCTGGTGAATCTGGGTAGGGTCAGCCATAATCATACCACTGTTGTTATGAATAAAATCTCTAATTTTTATGGTTGATGGGAGTGTAGACCTGGATAGACTTAATACCTCTTTAATAATATACTGTATTTTTACCGGTGACTTTTCCTGATCTGTCTGCCTGCTGAATGACAAAATATGTTTAACAAGATCCTTTGCCCGCAAGGAAGCATTATAAATTTCACTTAAATAATCTTGATAAGGGCTGTCATCCGGTAACTCTGATATCATCATTCCTGTAAATCCAACTATCGGGAAAAGAATATTATTAAAATCATGGGCTATCCCTCCGGCCAATGTCCCGATAGCCTCCATCTTTTGTGCATGTTGGAGTTGAGCTTCCAGGGCTTCTCTTATTTTTCCCGCTTTTTTTTGCTCAGTAATATCTATAATTACACCTATAACTTTCACAGGTTTGGCATCTTCAAATACCAATTCAGCTATTGAACGACATACTGCTGTTTCCCCGCCGATCTCCTGACGAATTTCAAATTCAATATCGTATTTCTTTTCTTCACTTATTAACTCACTCATAGCCTTTTTTATTACTGAATTATCATTAATAATTTTCAGGGCTGTTTCTCTTGTGAAATAAGATGATGATCTCTCTATTCCACAAATTGTAAAAGCTTCTTCAGATCCCCAGAATTTTCCTGTAGAAATATCATATTCAAAACTACCTATCCCAGCTGCTGACTGAGCTCTATTCAACCTTTCTTCGCTTTCTTTTAATGCCTTCTGAGATTTTATTCTTTCGTTTATGTCCCGTGTTACACCATATACACCTATCGGATAGCCTCTTTTATCAAGCTTAAAAGAGATTTTAACTTCTGTCCAAATTATCGATTTGTCTGTTTTAATCATTTCCAATTCAACTACTATTGGTTTTTTATAATCCCCGGATTTTTTACATTCAGCAAGATGCTCTGATACTTTTTTTTGGAGTACATTAAAAGAAGACTTCGTCAGGAAATCCTCACTTTTTCTATTAAGAACTTCTTCAACAGGCCAACCCAGGAGCTTCTCAGATGCCGGACTCAAGTAATTGAAACTCATTTTATCATCCATTGCCCAGACAACATCGTTGATGTTCTCAACAATTAATCGATATTTTCTTTCATTATCATGTAGTTCTTCATTTAATTTTTTTAATTTTTCTTCCGAATTTTTACTTTCGGTGATGTTAGTTATTATCATAAGAATACCCTCAGGAATGGGATGAACCCGCTCTTGATACCATTCTCTTCTTCCGTCAGGATAAGTATAATCATTGGTGAATACAGATGTTTGTCGATTCTTCATAACATTTTCATAATTTTTATAGAAAGGTTCTCCTTCAATGCCCGGATAAACATCAAAAGGTTTATTATTCAATATTTTTTCTTTGGGGAGTTGCATAAACTTGCATGCAGCCTCATTTACCATTATACATCTGAAATCATAATCAAGCACAATGACACCATCAGAAATAGTTTCCAATAAATTCATATTATTGTTCAAATATTCCCTTTTGGAATTCTCCAGATTTTTAATCCTTTCTTCCAATTCCTGATAGGTCGGTTTCCTGATCATAAGAAAGTTCTCCATTAGCTTTTAAAACAAGATTCAGATTATACTAATTTTTATACCAATCACTCCGGACCAAAAACCATAAAATACATAACTGTTTTTGGCAACAGCTAAAAACCAAAGAGTGTTACATGATGATAATTGTTTATTAAATCGGGAATGAATATAAAACCTTACAGATAAAGTCCAAAGGTTTTAAAAATATGATAATTTAGAATTTCATATTGAGGAAAAAACTTGTATAAAAAAGCAATGTATTTTGTGAAATAAAATCTGTGGGGTTTTGGTGAGTCTCTTTAGATTTTATAATATTTAAAATATCAAGTACTACGGTATTTCGTTTTACCTACAGATAAATCCATCTTTTCAAATGATTAACCCAACTGTTGTGCAGGTCCTGTTATTTTCTAAACACCTAATGCCTGATTAATCCCGGCAATTAATTTTTCCATTTCAAACGGCTTGGTAAAATAATCAGCGGAATATAGCCCGCTTGCTTTTTCACTTGTGTCACTCTTCTCATAAGCCGTCATCATAATAACCGGAATTGAAATAGTCACCATATTTTCCTTGAGCACAGCTAAAACATCAAAGCCGTTTATTCCGGGCATCATTACATCTAATAATATTAAATCAGGTTTTTTGCTAATAGCTTTTTTTATACCCTCTTCACCGTTATTTGCAGTATAAACCTTGAATTTCTTTCGCATTTCTAAATTCATTTTCAGAAAATATGTAATATCTTCTTCATCATCAATTATTAGAATTTTCTTTTTTTCTCCCAAAACATATTCCTTAAAGTTGATGCTTATAATTATAATTGCTAATCTAAGTCTGTTAGTCTTTGGTGAGTCGTGTTAGATCTATAGTATTAAAAATATCGGTATGTCAAGTTATACAGATATATATCTGTATCACTTGTTCTAATAACCATATGATATTATATCAAATTTTATTACATAATTACTGATACCTCATGGTAAACGTAACAATCCTGATTTTTATTTGTTTCTGGATGCATGTACTGCTTGTTTCAACGCATGCATATTTGCAGGTGGTTCAATCGCGTCTTCCTTTTTGTCCATTGAGATCGCAGTTTCATCGCAACTACTTGCGCAAAGACCGCAGCCAAAACATTTGTCATAATCCACATCAAGAACATCTTCACTATTAAGTGATAAAGCTTTGGGGGGACATATATCCACGCACGTTCCACAGCTTGTGCACTGGTCAGGAGATAGAACAGGCGTAAAGAATCCACGCCCAAAGGACGTGGCTTTAATTGCGCCCCCCATAGGGGGGCTGAGTTCTAATAACATTTATTGTTATATGAGTTGCTCCGACTTTTCGAAATCCTATGTAAAGTTGAACTTTAATTGTTGTTCTTCTAACCGTTCTTTATTTTCTTGATATTTAACATATTTTCGTATTTTTTCTGCGTCTAAACCTACTGTATCTACGCAATAACCCGGTGCCCAAAAATGATTTCCCCAATATGGTTTGTTTTTGAGATTAGGAAACTTTTTGAATACTCGTATTGCTGTCCTCCCTTTTAATATCCCCATCACTTCAGAAACCGAAATCTTTGGCGGAATCATTGTTATCATGTGCACATGATCTTTTTGAACATTTAACTCTACTATCTGGCACCCCTTATAACCTGCAAACACTTGAATACAATTATATACTTCCTGACCGATATCGCCTTCAAGAACTTTATAACGGTACTTTGTGACCCATGCAAAATGATACTGGCAATGCCATATGACATGTGATAACTTTTTAAACCTGCTCACTTGCTTCTCCTTTCTCGATGTTGCGGGAACAACTCGAATCAGGAGATAGCACGTGAGCTATCTTCAGGCAAAGCCCTCAGTCTCTGACCACGTTCATAGAACGTGGATTTCTAATTTGAATTAAAGAGCCTTGGGTGTCAACAAGTAATTTTTTTATACAATTTATGCAAACTGCAAATTATCAATTAATTATTAATACTTAAGGATGGTAAAATGCATAAACGCATGATTTGTTATAACAAAAAAACCATTTAAAAGCAACGGTCACGGCTTCAAATGGCTTGGATAATTTAAGAAACGGTCACGGCTTCAAATGGCTTGGATAATTTAAGAAAAGGGAGTGATGTCCTTGATTTTATTTATTTTACGCAAACTTTTTTTGATAAGATATCACTTGCAGATGAGGATTCATATTCATCGATCAAGGTACCTATAAGTTCCTTAACAGACATAATCTCTTCAACCCGGTAAGCATTGCTGCCTGCAAATGCAAAACCGCTATTAAGATTACCTTTTTTAGCGCTTATAAGTGCAAATGCTATACAATAAGGACTTTCCTGGTAATTACATGTTGAAACACACTGGTAAGGACATTTGAAAGGTTTTCGCTTGCCGGAATTTACATCATCAAGGAACTTTCCCTTAATCGCTCTTCCCGGTAGCCCGACAGGGCTTTTTATAATAACTAGATCATCTTCTGTTGCTTTTATATATGACTGCTTAAACCTTATATCAGCATCACATTCATGGGTTGCCACAAAACGAGTACCCATTTGAACACCTGCTGCACCCATTTCAAGATATTTAAATATATCTTCACCTGTATAAACCCCACCAGCTGCAATAACCTTGATACTTTTACCTGATTTTTCCTCAAACGGCCTTATAGCCTCAATAACTTCAGGTACAAGGTTTTCCAGGGCAAAAGCCGGATCATCAAGCTGTTCAGGTTTGAAACCAAGATGCCCGCCTGCCATAGGACCTTCCACAACAAAAGCGTCCGGCAAATAATTATACTTTGATTCCCATTTTCTGCATATTATCCTTGCCGCTCTTCCGGAAGATACTATGGGAAAGAGTTTTGTTTTCACCCCTTTTTGAAGATAGGAAGGAAGATCAAGCGGAAGACCGGCACCTGAAAAAATTATGTCTATACCTTCCCCAATGGCTAGCTTAACAATATCTTCATAATTTGTTAAGGCACCCATTATATTTATTCCAAGGATGCCATCTGTCAATTCTCTAGCCTTACGTATTTCCCGCCGTAAAGCCCTGCCGTTGGCCTCACGACTGTTATCAAAAATATCGGGTTCACTCATACCGATCATTGCAGAGGCAATCACCCCGATACCACCTTCATTTGCAACAGCAGCAGCCAGACCGGAAAGAGATATCCCAACCCCCATACCACCCTGGATTATTGGAATTCTAACTTTCAGATCACCCAATTTCAACTCAGGAATTTTCACAATTCAGTCTCCTCACAACTATAAAGAATATATCCGGTTAGATTACGAGAATTATCTTAATAGAGAATAACTGGAAATAACAGGAAAGAATCATGTTTTACAAAAATATTACAATTAGTCACGATAACTGCATAGTATATTGATATTTTTTATAGTTAATAGAACTTTTAAGTTTTTTATCAAGTATAGTCACTTTATATGGATTAATAGTTGAATATTGACACAAAAAGCCCTTTATAATAATAAAATAAAACATATTATGAATAGAACTAAATGGTTTCTCCATCCAATATTTATACTTGTCTTTTCGATCCTTGCCCTTGGCCTCTCGCTTTTTCTGTATATTTACTGGTATATGGAAGTAAGTACTGGGCTTGAAGGAGTTATACGACGATTTAACCTTGACCGTGGTCAGGTACTTGAATCCCAGACATGGGTTGTAATATTGGTGCTTTCAATTCTTGTTGGAATAATTTTAACGGGGATTTTTTTGATCTCTGCCTATAATCTAAAAATTTTTCAACTTTACAGGCTTCAAAACAATTTTATCAACAATTTTACTCACGAACTTAAAACACCTGTTACATCTTTGAAGTTATACCTTGAAACATTTCTAAAACATGATCTTTCCAAAGATGACCAGCACAAGTATATACATTATATGATTAATGATGCTGATCGTTTATCGGCAAATATTAATAGAATTCTGAACCTTGCCAAAATTGAAAGCAAGAGTTATGAGGTAGAATTTGTAACTTTAGAACTTGTTGAAACCATTAATCTGTTTTTAAAAAACAACAGACACCTTTTCATGAAATGCAAAATCAATGTCTTTAATCCTGCAGAACGATCATTTCCCTACAAGATCAGCCTTTCTCTGTTTGAAATGCTGCTTATGAATCTCCTTACAAACGCCATCAAGTATAATAATTCAGATATTCCGGAAATAGATATCACATTCGTTGTTAAAAAGAACAGGCTCAATATCATTTTCGAAGACAACGGTATTGGATTTGACAAATCAAATAGAAAAAAAATCTTTAAAAAGTTTTTCCAGATAGGCCGATCTGACGATATGACAGCAAAGGGTAGTGGTATAGGGCTTTACCTTGTTGAAAATATCGCAAAAATTCATAAAGGAAAAGTCACTGCTGAAAGTGAAGGTTTAGATAGGGGTTCTCTTTTTACATTGATTCTACCATATTAATCCATGTATTAATGAAACCTTGGGAAATGCCAAATGACAAAATCAAATAAAAAGCTGATCCTGCTTGTTGAAGATGATGAACATATTTCTGAAGGTTTGAAGCTTAATCTTTCTTTACAGGGATATAACGTTGATATAGCATCTGATGGAGTGTCAGGACTTAGGATGTGGAAAAAACTTCAACCTGACCTTATCGTACTTGATATCATGCTTCCAGGCCTTGACGGATTATCAGTATTACAGAGTATACGTCTAGAAGATGAGCGTCTTCCAATTCTGATATTATCTGCAAAGAATGCTCCTAATGACAAAATAAAAGGGTTAGCATATGGAGTTGATGATTATCTTTCAAAGCCTTTTAACCTTGAAGAGTTCCTTCTAAGAGTTGACAGGTTATTAAAAAGAACCTCATGGAGCAAGGAAGACATCTCCTCTGAAAAGCCGGGTATTGCTGATAAAAATCAGATATATACATTCGGAGATAATAGAATTGATTTCAGTATATCAACAGCATACAATCGGGCAGGTGAAATAAACCTGACAGAACAGGAGGTGAAGCTTTTAAAGCTTTTCATTGCAAATCGGGGAAAGCCTCTTTCACGAAACAAGCTTTTAAGAATAGGCTGGGGTTACTCTCAGGGAACCTCAACAAGAACCGTTGATAACTTTATTGTACGTTTCAGAAAATACTTTGAGGAAAATTCAAAAAAACCTAAGTATTTTAAAAGCCGAAGATCGGTTGGATATATTTTTGATCATAAGTAACAAATTATGGTATAGTAAAACTCTCTACATACTACGCTATAACAATTGTTCCTAAGTTCGACATCCACATGTATACCGTCCATCCAAAATCAACCATTTTCAATAAACAAATTTACCATCAGGGGTTGACAATTCCATATTTGCTACCATTTTAATTCAGATAAAAAGTTTTCACGTACATATAACTATTTATATTTTTAAACACATACAGGAGATATTATGAGCGGTAAGAAATCAACACGTAAATTCAAAACTGAAGTACAGCAACTTCTGAACCTTATTATTAACTCACTGTACTCAAACAAGGAAATATTCCTTAGAGAACTTATTTCCAATGCTTCTGATGCAATAGACAAACTACGATTTAAATCACAAACAGAACCGGACATAATTGAAGGTGATTCAAATTTTCATATAAGACTGACCCCAGACAAGGAAAACCAAAAACTTGAAATATCAGATAATGGCATCGGTATGACATTTGATGAAGTTCTTGAAAATATCGGCACAATCGCCAAAAGCGGAACAGCTGCTTTTATGGAAGCACTTGATAAATCAAAGAATGGTTCTGCCCTGTCACCAGAATTAATAGGCCAGTTCGGAGTCGGGTTTTACAGTGCATTCATTGTGGCTGATAAGGTTACTTTGGTTACACGTTCCGCCGGAACAGAAACAGCAACTAAATGGGAGTCAAGTGGTGACGGTTCATATACTATTGAGGAAACCTCAAAAGACACTTATGGAACAACCATAACGCTGCACCTGAAAAAAACTGAAAAGGATGATCAAGACTTTACAGAGGAGTTCACATTAAAACATGTAGTAAAAAAACACTCAGACTTTGTAAATTATCCTGTAATAATGAATGTCGAAACAGAAGAACAAATACCTGAAAATGAACAAATTCTTGACAAAGAAAACAAACCGGTTGGTTCAACAACAAGAACAGTCCGGAAAGATGAAACATTAAACTCTATGAAGGCAATATGGTCCAGAGATAAAAATGAAGTTACAGATGAAGAACATGAAGAGTTTTTCAAGCATCTTAGCCATGACTGGAATCCACCCCTTGAACGTCTTCATATGAAATTTGAGGGTACGACAGAATACAGCGCTCTCTTATATATCCCATCAAAAGCTCCTTTTGACCTGTTCCATCAGGATAGGAAAAACGGAATGCATCTTTATTGTAAACGTGTTTTTATAATGGATGACTGCAAGGAATTGATACCGGAATACCTTGGTTTTATTCATGGAGTTGTCGATGCCCCTGACCTGAACCTTAATATCAGTCGTGAAATTTTGCAGCAGGATCATCTTGTAAGAAATATTCGAAAAAACCTCGTAAAAAAACTTTTTGACCTCCTCACAAAAATGGACAAGGAAAAGTATGAAAATTTTTATACTGAATTCGGGCAGTCTTTAAAAGCAGGAGTTCCAATGGACTTTGAAAATAAGGACAAGCTTTCACACCTGTTAAGATACAAAACAACAAAAACAGACGGCAAATTAATATCCCTGAAAGAATACGTTGAAAACATGAAGCCGGATCAGGAGGACATCTATTTTATCACTGGTGAAAACCTTAATTCACTTATCAACAGCCCTCATCTGGAAGCGCTTAAAGAAAAAGACTATGAAGTTCTTTTAATGACTGACCCGGTAGACGAATGGGTCGCCCAGTCTCTGACAGAATATGAAGGGAAGAAACTCAAAAGTGCTGAAAAAGGTGACCTTGAACTGGATAAGGTTGACGAAAAAAAGAAAGATAGCTACTCAGCTTTGTTTGATTTTATAAAGAAACAGCTTGAAGAAGAAATCAAAGAAGTAAAACCCTCTTCACGTCTGAAAGATTCTGTTTCATGCCTTTCAGGTGACGAATACGAGATGAGCGCATATATGGAAAAAATTCTTAAATCTTCAGGCCAGGCTGTTCCCGATCAAAAAAGAGTTCTTGAACTAAACATAAACCATCCTGTTATTGACAAGATAAAAAACATTTTTGAAACAGACACAACAAACCCGGTCTTAAAAGACTATATAGGGCTTTTGTTTGATATGGCAATTATCAGTGAAGGTGGAAAAATCGATAACCCGTCACAATTTTCAAAAGTTATCGGGGACCTAATGGCAGGAACAATTTAATAACAGTTAACAGGACAAGTAGTATATAATAAGTTTTTTTTACGCTACTTATTACATATAAATTACAAAGGGGGGTAGTAAAAAGCTACCCCCCTTTTTTGTAACTGCTCATTCCTGAATATTTGCTTAAAGCCCTTTAATCCAAATTGGTTTGCCGGTCAAAAGCTCCGGCGGGCCTGCTAATAATGGCCCCATTTCTTCAAGATATTTTTTAAACCAATCTTCTTGAGAAGAAAGATCAAATTCCACACCTTCAGCTAATATCTCGAATAAAATTATAGCATCTTCATCTTCATTAACTAATGAATAACAGCAAAAATCAAGCGATTGTGAGGTTTCTGCATGAGGTTTTACTAACCTTTCCCAAACGTTTTTAACTTCGTTTCGCTTACCGGGTAATGCTTTAAATTTTACACATAAAATCATTTTAGACATAATTACTCTCCAAATGTATTTATTCGATTATTAATGAATCTCAGCTTAAAACGAAATATATCAAAATCACCCTAAATATATTATTATTTGCCGTGAATGTAAATTGAATAAAATTTGTAATTCTTTTATACAATATATTCAACTTGAATTACCAATTTATTTAATCACAAATAATCAAAGTATTGGTACAATTAATTAGTGAATAAAGTAAGGTTAAATTAGGTGTCAGTAGACGAAGATGATTTCACAACAATCAAAATCTAAAGATATTGAAATTAAAAACTTAAAGTGTCCTTACCAATATTTGAATTTACAAATTCAAAAAATTAGTCACGACATCATTTTACAGTAAGATGTTCTTGATATCTGAAAACAAAACCTTGAAATTTCCACACACCATAAAGAAAGCATGCAGATATCTCAATATTTCAGACTTACCTTAACACTTGACACTCCAAAAACTCACATATTTAGATTCACATTATAATATTTAGTAAACTCTACTGATTACTATTTTTCATATTCAAATATGTTCAGTCATTCTATATTATATTTTTTGGGATAGTTGTTTTCTTTCACGCGACTTATTCACTCCAATCATTATAATCAGATGCTCCATTTTAAAATACTTGGTGAATATATATTTTGACAAAACAATTAAAAAACAATAAATCCAATTTATATCAATTCTCAAGTTTTGGTTAATAAAAACAATTGTAACAGTAAAATTTTGGAGGTCATATGAAGAAACTGTTTGGCACCTTGTTTATTCTTATTTGCGTGGCATCTGTCTCTCCTGCCGCTGAATCCGTACAGAAAACCTTCTGCATACCCGCAGTGGGTTATGAAAATATAGACGCCCTCAAGGCCGAACTCCTGCTTCAGGCCAAACGCATGGCAGTTGGACAGCTTTACGGTGAAATGATCTCCGGATTTAGTAAGTCCGAAGATTTTGTCCTTACCAAAGACAGGATAATGGCATATACATCCGGCATGGTACGCATCCAAGGCAGCCCTCATTATGCCAATGGATCGAATTTCGGCGAAGTATGTGTCACCATAAACGCTTATATTACTGAACAGGACAGAACAAAACTTGCGCCTGTAAATATTTCAAAAAAACATTGTGGCTCAGATCCGAACATGTCCACAGGCAAGCTCAAGAAGCATATTATGGACCAAGCAATTATCAGCAAACTTCTTAACTATGAACCAAAGCTAAGGGATGTAGAGGAAAAAGATGTACTCCGCCTTGCCCATAAAGTGAAATTTACTAAGACAGGATTTATACAAGATACAGAAACCTACTGCGCCAGTTTTGAGGGCATAGTTTATCCTGCTGAAATAGCCTCCCTGGCTCAGGAAGCGGCAAGGCCGGTTAATGTTACTCCTCTTATTGATTCTCTATCGAACAGCGCATTCACCGCATCTTCAACATGGTCCAATCATTACACTGGTTATGGCCCTTCCAACGCTCATTTCAGCGATATCAGAACTGAATCCAACTGGAGTGCGAATGTGAACAATACAAATCAATGGCTTCAGATTGACCTTGGCAAAACGGCAATAATTGCGGCTGTTGGTACAATGGGCCGCATAACCGGCTATAACCAGTATGTTAAATCCTACAAACTGGCCTACAGTTTAGATGGCTCAGTCTGGAAATTTGTTAAAGCAAACGGGGCTGATAAAATTTTTTCAGGGAATACAGATACGACTACCGCTGTAAGCAATGACCTGAAAAAGCCTGTTAAAGCACGCTATCTGCGTTTTCACCCCGTCACATGGAATTCCCATATTACAATGCGCGTTGAAGCTTATGGGGTATATCGTTGATAGGACACTAATAACATGGATCAAAATCCATGACGCAAAAAAATATTACTCGCGTAAAACCACAACGTAAAGAGTAATTGCACAGATTCACCATGCTAAATTCTGCTTAGCCGCTTTTTCGGGAAGAATTCAGGACGCCCGCGAAACGTTAAAATATAGTTTCCCCATCCCCTGTTTTTCCAAAAAACAAATGACACTGTTAAGGTACTGATGAAGCGGGGTATGGTTAAGAGTATTGAAAATGGAGTTTGTGGGAAGGCTTAGGTTTCCTGCTTTTTCGTATATAGGCAGATTTTCATTCTTTAATTCGATTTTTTTGTCATAATGAAGATCTGCCCCCTCGTCGTTTTATAAACCATGCCTTTAATAATTTAAGATATCTTGCATATATCAACGACGAAGTAAAAGCCCCTTATTTACAGATAACACAATATTCCGTACTAACATTCTTGTATTGCCATCCTTGCCTGCACATTTCTGTATCGTTTCAAAGGGAGGTGGGCATATTTAAGGCCTGTTAAATAAACTCTCATTCTTCAAATAATTAGTTGATTAGACGAACAGTGACCTATTCGATATTTCCGGTGTATGGATAGTGGTCCTTGATACGTTATCCCTTGCTCACCAATGAATTACCCCTGTATTTTTCCCATGCTACATCCATCGAACCTGCGCTGGTTTTCTTGACACCAGTCTGTAATAGTTAACATCCGGATAACCGGCAACAAAAGCAGTTATGACCCTGTGATGATCCGGTATTTGCATCACCTTTTTCAATTCGGGAGAATTGTCCGAAGCCATATTGATAAATCCAATGAAACATGTGCCGAGGCCCAACGCCTCGGCCATTAATACCATCTGCATTGCGCAAAGGCCGGCTTCAATCTCCGGGGATTCCACTTCTTTTGAAGCATGAATGGCAATAAGGGCAGGGGCGTGCCATAAGAGTCTGTCCACCCCTTTATCGCAAGCCCTGGCCATGTCTTTTATCAATTCGGCGTAATCGAGCATTGTTCTATAGACAACGGAAGGGGCTGCGTCGGTATTCGACTTGCTTTTTGTGGGATTTACCATTTGGTCTACTTGTTTCAGGAGAGAATCAAAGGTCAATGTGCGGATTTCATCGATTTTTTCCAATGAATTCGACGCAACATATCTAAGCGGTTGCCTGTTTCCTCCGGTGGGTGCGAATCTGCCCGCCTCTATTATCTGTTCTATCGTATCTTTTTCTACGGGAGTTTCTTTATAAATCCGTGTACTTCTACGGGCTCGAAAGAAAGTTAATAATTTTTCTGGAGAAGTAAAATCCGGCACCCTGGAAAAGGGGATAAATTCTTCAGCATATAAATCAGGGATCTCAATGGCATCTTCAGGACAGGCAGCCTTGCAGTGGCCGCATGATATACATTCCATATCTCGCAACTTTAAAATGTCTTCTGAATCATCTATAACTTTTCGAACACAAACGTTTGAACACATTCCGCAATGTATACAACGGTCATGATCGATAATGATGGATTCCATTATATATTTCCTTTCCTATTAAAACAAATTATTCGGCACTTTTCTCAAAAAGCAGTTCCGCATGGCTATTTACCAATTTTTGATGAATTTTCTTCTGTTAAAAGTAGAATTTTGTTTTGGGAAAGCCCAAAAGTCAAAGACCTCCTTTCGACATCTTTAAATTTTCTATACTTGTCAAGTCTTTTTTGTGATTACTTTCTGGGCGAACCAATGAAGATTTAAATTTTCACGTGTGATTTCTTAGACTGGCAAGGTTTATATATATAGTTAGAAATTGGATATTAGCTTGTTCAATAGAGGGATAAGATTGCAGATATCTTGCATATATAATCTATGCGGTAAAAAAATACTGAATTGCATATATCATGAAGGTATCTCAACATTGCGGATTCACATTGTTGTATTCCACCCTTATTTTGACCAGAATAATATCAAATTTTCAATTATATGTTTGGATCAGTTTTCATGAGGCGGGTCAGCCCGAAGAATTTGACTTTCTGCTTTTTACCTCAATTTACTTTGGATTTGTGGGAATATCGTGGGGAATTGTTTTTTTAACACATAAAAAAAGGGTTCAGGATTTCTCCTGAGCCCTTGATTTTATTGTGGCGGGAGCGACGAGACTCGAACTCGCGACCTCCGGCGTGACAGGCCGGCGTTCTAACCAAACTGAACTACGCCCCCACATTAATAATCCGGTTACTGTTTTTGGTAGGCGGAACAGGGCTTGAACCTGTGACCCCCGGCTTGTAAGGCCGGTGCTCTCCCAACTGAGCTACCCGCCCGTATCTTTATTCCAATAACCTTAATATCTCAAAAAACGAAGGTAATAACTACCAATTTGCTTAAAAAATGTCAAGTGAATATTACTAAATTTTTTAAAGAATAAATAAAACGGGACAACTTTTTTCCTGCAATCTTTTGATAAAGGGTAAAATTCATTAATCGCTTCAAGCTTTACACTTTAGACTATAATACTAATCATTTTTTCCCGCAGGTATTGCCTCTATTTCATTGAAAAGTGCTTCTCCTTTTCCCATTATAAGTGCGGCCGATAAAACTTCATCCATATGGTCAACCACAACAAATTCAATCTGTTTGGATATTGCAGTAGGAATATCAACAAGGTCCTTCTCATTATCACGAGGTATGACTACCCTTGTTATCCCGCCACGATGTGCAGCAAGAACCTTCTCTCTGAGCCCTCCAATGGGAAGCACCCTGCCGCGAAGGGTTATCTCTCCTGTCATGGCTAAATCACGATAAACAGGCCTGTTTGTAAGAGCAGATACTATAGAAGTACACATGGAAATACCTGCCGATGGTCCATCTTTTGGGATTGCTCCCTCCGGGATGTGAATGTGGATATCAAAATTTTTATAAAAATCACTTTCAATTCCAAGACGTTCAGAACGGCTTCGAACATAACTTACAGCTGCTCTGGCTGACTCCTTCATCACATCACCCAGTTTGCCGGTATTTATTAGTTCACCCTTACCGGGCATAAGAGCTGTTTCTATAGAAAGAATTTCGCCACCAACCTGTGTCCAGGCAAGTCCGGTAACAAGACCTATCTGATCATTTTCTTCGATTTCACCATATCTGAATCTTGGCAGACCAAGAAATTTCTGAATTGATTTTGAAGATATTTTATAAGAGCCGTTATCCTTATTTTTAACCGTTTTACGGGCAATTTTTCTGCAAACCGAGGCAATTTCACGTTCAAGATTTCTCACACCGGCTTCACGGGTATATAGCCTTATTATCTTCATTATTGAATTTTTAGAGAATTTTACTTTTTCATCATCAAGGCCGTTTAGCTTTACCTGCTTGGGGATAAGGAAATCTCTGGCAATAAAATACTTCTCATATTCAGTATACCCAGGGATACGAATTACCTCCATCCTGTCCTGAAGAGGAAGTGGAATATCAGGCAGTGTGTTGGCTGTTGTTATGAAAAGTATATCTGAAAGGTCATAATCAACATCAAGATAATGATCATTGAAAGTGTTATTCTGTTCCGGATCAAGTACTTCGAGAAGAGCAGCAGAAGGGTCTCCCCTGAAATCCATGCTCATTTTGTCCACTTCATCAAGACAGAAAACAGGGTTATTAATTCCAACCTTTTTCAAAGACTGAATTATCTTTCCAGGCATAGCACCAATGTATGTTCTTCTATGGCCCCGGATTTCAGCCTCATCCCTTACACCACCGAGTGAAAGCCGTACAAATTTTCTCCCTGTAGCTCTTGAAACAGATTTTGCAAGAGAAGTCTTACCAACTCCGGGAGGTCCTACAAGACATAGTATCGGCCCCCTGACTTTCTTGACAAGTATCTGGACAGCCAGGTATTCAAGAATACGCTCTTTAGGTTTTTCAAGACCGTAATGATCTTCATTCAGAATATCTTCAGCTTTCTGAATATCCTGATGAATCTTCCCCCGATCAAACCACGGTAGCGAAATAATCCAGTCGATATAGTTTCTTACAACAGTTGCCTCAGCAGACATTGGAGTCATAAGTTTCAGTTTTTTAAATTCCTGCCTGACTTTCCCTGCAGATTCTTTGGACAGCTTCTTTCGCTTTATTCTTTTCTCAAGATCTTTAAGCTCATCAGAGTGGCTGTCATCTCCCCCCATTTCTTTTTTTATAGCCCGCATCTGTTCATTCAGATAGTATTGCTTTTGTGTTTTTTCCATCTGAGATTTGACGCGAACCTTAATTTTTTCCTCCATGTCTAAAATTTCGACTTCGGATTTCATGAGCTGAAGAAGAAGTGGAAGGCGTTTTTCAGGATCTGCAGTATCGAGAAGGCGCTGCTTGTCCTGAATTTTGAATGGTATATGTGCTATTATAGTATCTGCAAGTTCTGATGGGTCTGAGATGGAACCTACATTACTTGCAATCTCTTTTGATATACTTTTATTATTTGCAGCGTATTCTTCAAAACCATTAACAAGTGACCGACAAAGAGCATCTCTTTTTGCATGATCCAGTTCAGGTTCAGGAATCATTTCCAGATCTACCTGAATAAAATCATCTTCATGAATAAAATTGATAATACGAGCCCTTTTTGTTCCTTCAACAAGAGCTTTCACTGTACCGTCAGGAAGGCGCAGGAGCTGTAATACTTTTCCTATTGTTCCAATCCTGCTGATATCTTTTTCCCCGGGATCGTCAACACCAGCTTTTACCTGAGTGGCAAGAAAGACACTTTTATCTTTATTCATCGCATCGGCAAGTGCGTTGACTGATTTTTCACGCCCTACAAAAAGCGGCGCCACCATGTGAGGGAATACAACAATGTCCCGTAATGGCAGTAGCGGAAAACGAAGGTTCTTTTGTGAGGACTCATCATGTTTGAATATTTTCTTAGGCAAATTGATCATATTATTTAAAACTACCTTTTGTTACGTAAGATATGATTCTTTTAGATTATTGAATAATGTCACTTTGGCACTGAACAGTTATACTGATTGCACCTTTCGGTTAGATAAACACAACGACATACCTGCTTTAGATTAAAATTCAACCGGTATGAGGTTAATAACTAATAGGAATATTGAATATATAATCTGATTAAACTTTAACTTATCTTCACTTTAAAAAAACAAACCATTCTTGTCATTAAGTTGTATCAATCAGGCCTGCTTTTTTGTTTGTTCGAACAGCAGTATAGGATCTTCTTTGTTGAGGACAACCTCCTCGCCTATTACACATTCCTTAACATTATCAATTGAAGGAATATCATACATGATATCGAGCATACAGGTCTCCAGAATTGAACGTAGACCCCTTGCTCCCGATTTGCGTTTCATAGCCTCTTTTGCAATCACAGAAAGAGCACTATCGGTAAAACGCAGGTTTACGTCCTCAATCTCAAACAGTTTCTGAAACTGTTTAATCAATGCATTTTTTGGCTCAGTAAGAATCTTGACAAGGGAATCCTCATTTAATTCACTAAGTGTCGTAAGAATTGGCAGCCGACCTAGAAATTCCGGAATAAGTCCGAACCTTACCAGGTCTTCAACTTCCAGCATCTTAAGAATTTCACCTATGTTTTTTTCTTCCTTTGCGACAATCCTTGCACCGAAGCCCATAGACTTTTTCCCTATGCGCCTTTCGATTACCTTTTCAAGCCCGGTAAAAGTTCCACCGCATATAAAAAGTATGTTACTAGTATCAATTTTTACAAAATCCTGCTGGGGGTGTTTTCTTCCACCCTTAGGAGGAACACTGGCGGTGGTCCCTTCAATTATTTTCAATAATGCCTGCTGAACACCCTCACCAGAGACATCCCGTGTTATTGAAGGGTTATCTGACCTCTGAGCTATCTTGTCAATTTCATCGATGTAAACAATACCGCGTTGAGCTTTTTCAACATCATAATCAGCATTTTGCAGAAGTGAAAGTATAATGTTTTCAACATCTTCACCTACATATCCAGCTTCTGTCAAGGTAGTCGCATCGGCTATTGTGAAAGGGACATTTAAAAATCTTGCCAGGGTTTGAGCAAGGAGAGTCTTCCCACATCCTGTTGGGCCGATCAGAAGAATATTACTTTTCTGAATCTCCACATCACCAGAAAGAACGGCTGAATCAAGTCGCTTGTAATGATTATGAACGGCAACAGCAAGGACTTTTTTTGCTTGCTCCTGTTCAATTACATATTCATCAAGCATGTTCTTTATTTCTTTCGGGATAAGGGAAATGCCAAGAGGATCTTTGTCCTTCTCACTTTCCTCCTCAATTATTTCACTGCATAGCTGAATACACTCATCACAAATATAGACTGCAGGACCGGCAATAAGCTTTTTCACCTCTTTTTGATTTTTCCCGCAAAATGAGCAGAAGAGGTTGTCACTCGAATCCCCTTGCTTTGTCATATCAAGCCTCCTTATCCTCAAGATCGTTAAGATCGTCTCTATTGACGATAACGTGATCAATAATCCCGTAATTTTTTGCTTCACTTCCAGTCATAAAAAAATCACGATCAGTATCTATTTCGACCTGTTTAAAGTCTTTTCCTGTATGTGTTGACAGGATCTCGTTAAGGGTATCCCTCATACGGATAATTTCCTTGGCTTGGATTGCAATGTCAGTCGCCTGTCCCTGAGCACCCCCAAGTGGTTGATGTATCATGATACGTGCATTTGGGAGAGAGTATCGCTTTCCCTTTGCCCCAGCAGCCAGGAGAAGAGCACCCATACTGGCAGCCTGCCCGATACAAACAGTCGCAATATCAGGTTTTATGTATTGCATTGTATCATAAATTGCCATTCCTGCCGTTACAACACCACCTGGTGAATTTATATAAAAATTGATATCCTTTTCAGGATCATCAGATTCAAGAAACAAAAGCTGAGCTATCAAAAGGTTTGCGACCTCATCATTTATCGCAGTGCCGACAAAAATTATCCTGTCTTTAAGAAGCCGTGAGTAAATATCATAAGCACGCTCACCTTTACTGGTCTGTTCTATAACCATAGGTACTAATGGCACAGATAGCCTCCTTTTTTATTTTATTTAATTATTAAACTTATAATTAGGTTTTTTAACACAAAAGAATGAAAAAAGTTATCTATTTGAATCTTTTTCATTCTTTATCTTTTTCTTCAGATTCAGAACCCTCAATTTCCTCAGGTTCCTTTTCCGTAATGTCACTATTTTTAATAATAAGTGCTATTGCATTTTTTTCAAGTAGGGTATGTTTTAAAAACTGTATTCTGTCAGGGTTTTGCATATAAAACTTTTTTATTTCTTCTACAGGCTGTGAAAAAGCCTCAGACATCTCTTTATATGATTCACCAAGCTCCTCATCGGATATTTTAAGTTCCTCCTGCTCGACAATCTTGCCTAGAATAATATGCCGCTGAACCTGTTTCTCTGCAGTTTCACGATATTTTTCAGATAATAGTTCTCTGGTCTGACCAAGCATCTCCATTGTCAGATTGTTTTGAGCATATGTTCTTTCGGTTTCCTCAAGAATCCCTTCAAGCTCATATTTCACCATAACCTCAGGCAGTTCAAAATCATGCCGGGAAATAAGAGTTTCAAAAATCTGTTCATTCATTTCCTGCTCGATTCTTTTGTCATAGCCTTGTGTCAGGTTCTTTGCAATTTCCTCTTTCACTGCATCAAGGTTTTCAAAGGGACCTAAATCTTTTGCAAATTCATCATCAATTTCAGGGAGTATTTCCTCCTTGATTTCTTTCAGAGTAACCTTGAAATCAACTTCAAGATTTGCGATTTTTTCTTTGTAATAATCTTCAGGGAATTTCACGGAAAATGACTTTTCTTCGCCTGCTTTCATTCCAATTATATTGTCATCAAATTCCTTTGTCAAAGTACCCGCACCAATTTTCATAACATGATTCTCTGTTTTCCCAAGGTCTTCAAGAGGTTTTTCATCCTTGAAACCCTCATAATCAACCATAGCCGAGTCGCCTTCCTGTGCAGGCCGGTCATCTTCAATGTTTTTCAGCTGGGTTAGATTTTTCTGAAGCATGTTTAGCTGACCTTCAATCTCTGCATCACTGTACTTGTATAATGTCTTCGTTAGTGACAATCCTTTGAAGTCAATTTCATCAAGCTCGGGTTTAATTTCTACTGTTGCATCATATTTATAAGGGCCTTTTGTTTCCAGTTCGGTAGGATCAATTGCAGGCTCTCCTATAAAATTTAGATCTATCTCTTTTATGGCATCTACAAAAGAATTCTGAATCAGCCGTCCAGTAACATCTGAATGCACCTCCTTTTTGAACATTCTTTCCAATACAGGACGAGGTACCTTTCCCGGACGGAATCCCTTTACTTTTGCTGTTTTCTTAAGCTCCTTATATGCTGAGTCAAGCTCCTTTATGACATCCTCTTCAGATACCTCAATATGAAGCACTTTCTTGACAGTGCTGACATTTTCTAAATTAACCTGCATAATCTTCCTTTCATTAATTATGAATCAATTATCTATATGGTGCGAGAGGGGAGACTCGAACTCCCACTCCGTCGCCAGAGCTGGATCCTAAGTCCAGTGCGTCTACCAATTCCGCCACTCTCGCTTATAAATTAAAATAAGTATAGTTTTAAAAAAACCAAGACTCAATATTTTAGTCATATGAATACATTGTGCTTTCGATGATTTATCTGCATCGAGCATTTTAGAAATAAAAAAATTAATCATAAATACGGCAAAAAGGGACGTTATGAAAGGTCTCTGTTTGCACACAAAAACTATTGATGCTAATATTACCAGCATCAATCATCATTACAATGATTATTTATAAATTTTGTAGATTAATACCTCCACCTATAAGTGTCAAGAAAAATTGAGGAGACAACATAGTGTCTAAATATATAAAAATGCATCAAAAGAAACGGTTTATGGCTATTATTTACACAATAGTTATAATTCTATTTTATCAAATTTACATGAACAACGAGTTATCAGCTGAAGAGAAAACCAGGCCCTTGGAAGCTAACAGAACAATTGTAATAGATCCCGGACATGGCGGCCATGATAAAGGAGTAGCCGGGGCTGATGGTTCATATGAAAAGCAGGTAACTTTAAAACTCGCCCGTATGATAAAAACAAGACTAAAAAACAAATTAAAAGTAGAACTCACGAGATCTGACGATTACCAGATTGATATCCCGAACAGAACGGCTAAAGCGAATTCTTTGAAAGCGGAACTTTTCATCAGCATACATACCGGGGGTAGTTACCTTCATAAAACAGATGGCATTAATATTCTCTACTATAAAGATATTTCAAGTTCATTACCGAATAATACCGACAATTCAAATAAAGATATGCCTGGTGATATAATTAAAACTTCATGGAATAATATTCAGACTATCCACATTACAAAAAGCAAATCTTTAGCAGGTAAATTAAAATCAAGTATTTTCAATGAGATTAACCTTTCTGAAATAAATATTCTTGAAGCGCCCCTTGCTATACTTTCCGGTGCTGATATGCCCTCTTTGATATTAGAAATCGGTTATTTAACAAACCCGGTTGAAGAAAAAAAACTTAATGATCAAAAATATTTATCTAATATTGCAAATGGAATAATTAAAGGGATAGAAAAATTTTTAGCTAAAAATTGATGAACTCGTAAAAAGTCAAATTGGTATGACAAAGTAAAAAGTTCAAGATCAAGGTGTTGTAAATCCCTATGAATGAGGTGTACTTATCGTACGCCGCAGTGACGAGGGGTGCAGCGCAAAGCAGATATTAGACTTTTTACGAAGCCATCAAAAGTTATTATTTTAACATTAGGGTTGCACGTATTATCAATGCATGATAACTAAATCTTTTTTTCGGGGCGTGGCGCAGCCTGGTAGCGCACCTGCTTTGGGAGCAGGGAGTCGGAGGTTCAAATCCTCTCGCCCCGACCAATATAATACACAAAAAAGGCACTTGCATTGCAGGTGCCTTTTTTATTTTTTCAGAAAATATTATGATACTTAGGTAAAAGTATGGCTGATGGCTAAGTAGAAATCTTTATATACAAGGCATAATGGTTGATCCGGAGTGAAGGCATACACGTAGTATGTCGAACTTCTGATCAACAATTATAACACAGTAGATGAAGACTTTTTACGACACCATCACCTATAGTTTCTCAAGATCATAGTTCCTGGTTCCAAGACCGATACTTTCTGCATAGTCAAGCTGAATAGACCAGTCCACATTAGGATATATCCCCCTGAACTTATCACCACCGGCTTCCCTGTTGTTTTCAAGGCATGTGTCAGGAAGAGCCGGCTCCTTGTTAATAAGGTCAACTGAAGCCTGATCAATTGCAACAGGATCTGTAGAAGCAACAACACCAATATCTCTTACTATAGGGGCATCATTTAACGGCATGCAGTCACATGCCGGAGAGATATCAGTTATGAAATTTACAAAAATAGATTTTTTTTCCTTGCCTTTTATTACTCCCATTGCATATTCCATCATATTTTCCATAAAGACAGGTATCGACTGATCCCATTTGATCTGTACAGCCTCATTTGGGCATGCAAGAATACATTCTCCACATCCTATGCATTTTCCCTGATCAATTACAGCCTTCTTATCTTCTAAAATTATTGCGTATTGGGAACAGTGTTCAGTACAATTACCGCAGCCTACACATTTTTTTCTTTTTACCTTGGGAGAAACGGTTGAATGCTGCGCGAGCTTACCTCTTCGTGAAGCAGCACCCATTCCAAGAGTTTTTAATGTCCCCCCAAAGCCTGAAAGTTCATGACCTTTGAAATGCGCTACAGATACAAGAGAATCGGCATTTACAATGTCAGCACCTATATACACTTTCTCAAACCTTTTCTGATTTATAATTACAGGTATTTCATTCTTTCCCCGTAATCCATCAGCAATAATAATCGGGGCTTCCACAACAGAAAAAGCAAATCCGTTTTGAATGGCAGTAACAATATGATGTGGTGAATCACTTCTGGTTCCGGCATAAAGAGTATTGCAGTCGGTGAGAAAAGGTGTGCCACCGAAACTTTTAACTGCTTCAACAATCTTTCGAATATATACGGGGCGAATAAACGATGTATTACCAAGTTCACCAAAATGGAGCTTGATTGCCACAAGATCTCTTTTACTAACAGTCTCATGAAGACCTGTGGTGTCAATTAATCTTCCAATTTTTTCCACAAAATTTTCCTTGAAAGAGGCTCTCAGGTCGATAAAATAGACTTTGCTTTTCATACAATCCTCCGGTTATTATTGTTTTTTTCAATAATAACTAATAATTGAATATAACAAAGTCAAGACATAAGAAAGATGGCGTCGCAAAAAGTCTCCATATACTGCGTTATAGCGGTTGATTATACTTTTATGAGTCATAAAAAAAAAGATGGGCAATGTATACTAAACTGAAAATATTAGACCGGATTTACGATCTGTATAATAATTATACCGCCACTGTAAATATTGTTTGCAAAAAGCAATGTGCAGACTGCTGCACAGACAATGTTACCATGACAACGATTGAAGGGTACAAAATTCTAAAGTTTCTGGAATCAGAAAATTTATACGATTATTTTGAAATTATAAGTACAAATTCAGGCAAAAACCGTTATCGCCCTAAAATTACAACCAATAGGCTCGCCGAACTCTGTATGCAGGGTAAAGAAGTACCACAGGATGAAATTGGTGAAATATGGGGAACATGCCCCCTTTTGAAAGATAATGAATGCTTGATATATCCGGTCAGGCCGTTTGGATGCAGATGCTTTGTTTCAGAAACTATCTGCAGTGAAGAAGGGCAAGCACAGGTTGACCCGTTCACCTTATCTGTAAACAATGTTTTCCTTCAATATATTGAGCATATAGACCAGCGTGGATTCACTGGAAACTTTGCAGATATTATGCTCTTTTTAGAGTCCGGACAAAATCTCAAATCATATATAAACGGCTTTTCACAGCCAACTGAAGAAATTGTTCCAAACTACCCGTTAAAGGTTCTTCCTGTTCCCCCTGAAGATCAGTCAAGGATACAACCTATGGTTAAGGCTCTTCATAAAATATGCACATCTTAAAAATTGATGGCGTCGTAAAAAGTCTCCATCTACTGAGCTATATCTGTTTATGTGGTTTTTCTACGACGTCATCAGTTATATTTTATTGCAAGATCATCAAAAACATGTTCCGTATTATGTTTCAGGTTATCTATTATTTTTCTTAATCTTTCTTCGCCGGATCCAGTGTTATTAGCATTTTTGTTTCAGGATTTTTAACAATAAGATATTCTGGGTAAACTTTACAAATATTGAGTTATTCAAAAGCCTGTCAGGTTGACAAACGGATAATAAAGCTTAGATTATCTGTTTACAAACAGCCCTTTCAAAACCTTAGCCAGGCTAAAAAATGCTTATTGTCTGTATGGGTTTCAAGTCTTCAGATTGGAGTAGAAATATTTTGGAGAAAGTTTAAGTAACAACGGGGTTTTGGATGAATTTTATAAATTAGCTTATATAATATTAATTATATAAGAATGATTATACCAATGGAGAAATAAAAATGGCCTTTGAAACCAAAGAAGAAGTATTACAACAAGTTCTTGCCATGAAAAAACCGAAATGCCCGAATTGCGATACTGAAATGAGCCTGTGGGAAGTCCCCGATATTGCCATGGGGGACGGTCTTGGATGGGGAACACCATATCTTTTTATATGCTTTAATGACAGCTGCCCCATGTATGTGAACGGCTGGGAAAATATTAAAGATAATTACGCACACAACGCCTCATATAGATGCATGAGTTTTCCAGGCACCACTCAATTTGAATGTATACCTGTTTTCAGCCCTGAAGGAGCAAAAGGACAAATTATTGACGATCAGGTAGTTGCAGAACAGGAAGCATCGAAAGAGGCAATTAAACGCGGCTTTGCCATACTGGCAGACTCGTTTGTACAAAAAGACTGGGTAAGCGTTCTTACAATACTCATTGATCCATCAGAACCGTCACGTGTAAGGGTAAAAGCCGCGGAAATGATCGGAGACATAGGTGATCTCGAAGCCATCGAAGCGATTCAGAATCGAAACTTCGGGAATAAAATTCTGGAAAAAGAAACAAACAATGCCGTAAAGAAAATCCATGAGCGTCATTTTACCAGGGAATGCCCTTTCTGCGCAGAAATCATTAAAAAAAGAGCAAAGATTTGTAAGCATTGCAGCAAGGAAGTTGCAGGATTATAGTATTGATGGCGTCGTAAAAAGTCTCCATCTACTGCGTTATAGCAGTTGATCAGAAGTTCAACATACTGCATGTATGCCTTCACTCCTGATCAACCACTAAGCCTTGTATATGAAGATTTTTAATTAGCCATTGTTTATACTTCCAAATAACTGTGTTGCGCTGTTCCGCCATGGCGGGATCACTGCAGCATACGATAAGTATACCTCATTCCTCGGGGTTTCCGGTGCATTGATCCTGGACTTTTTACTTTGCCACTCCAGATTGATTTTTTTAATATTTCTTCATCTCTACTAAATGAAAGCCATGGGATGATTTTATCAAAATCACCGCAGACAAAAGCTCTAATTTAAAAAAAAGCTATAAGAGCGTATAAAGCCGATTCACCTACCCTTAAGTTTTCTTGTATCATTCACACAACACATTGTAATTATAATTACCTTGACACATAATTGCCATACATGCATAAAACTCTTATGTAAAAATAAAGCTCCGGATATATTTAATTAACTCAATTTATTAAGGGGGTATTATGAATGAAGTCCAGTCAGGAGGTATATCAAAATGGTGGAGTATAATGTTTTTTATCGCAGCAGCTTTTAATATTCTGGCTGCTGTATGGTCACTTCTTACCCCGGAAAACACGGCTTTGCTCATGTATGGTTCAAAAACAGCTCTAAATAATCCTGCTGCCAGCATAAACACCACGGCATTTCTGGTATTCGTAATCATTTTCGGCATCGGATATGCTATTGTAGGAAAAGATCCTTCTAAAAACAGAGGGATCGTTTGGCTTGGTATTATGGGTAAGCTTTATGTTTTTACTGCATGGGGATTTTATTGTAAAGCCGGATTAGTAACTTCTACTGCATTTATCGGAACTTCTGGTGATCTGATATTTTCAATACTCTTTATTATATTTCTATATAAAACACGAGAACAAACTATATGACGTCGTAAAAAGTCAACTTCAGATGGCAAAGTATTATAACTGATGGCTAAGTAAAAAGTTCAACATAGGATGGCAAAGTAAAAAGTTCAAGATCAAGGCGTCGCAAATACCGAGGAATGAGGCGTACTTATCGTACGCCGCAGTGACGAGGGATGAAGCGCAACGCAGATATTGGACTTTTTACGACGCCATCAATTTTTACTCGATTTTTTCTTTATACCCGCAATCTTTTGAAAGGCACTTAACAAAACTGCCTTCTCTTTTTGTAGATTTTTCAACAATGAATCCAGCCTTGCATATCGGACATTCCCGAGGTACCGGCTTATCCCATAATGCAAATGAGCATTCCGGATAACTACTACAGCCATAAAATATTTTACCGCGTTTTGACTTCCTCTCAACAAGATCTCCGTCACACCCTTTTTCCGTACATTTAACACCTGTAGACTTTCCATTTGTACCTGAATTTATTGACTGAGTATTTTTACAATCAGGGTATCCGCTGCAGGCAAGGAATTCACCGTATCTTCCCTGTTTCACAACCATAGGTTCGCCACACGCTTCACATACTTTTCCTTCAGCCTCTTCAAAAGATGGTTCAATGGGGCAGACTTTTCCTTTTTCATCCCTTGCATAGTTTCTGGAATACTTGCAGTCAGGATATCCGCTACAGGCAATAAAAGGACCGTTTTTCCCGACTTTAATATACAGATCTTTTTTACATTCAGGGCAGGAAAGACCTGTTTTAACGCCTACTCCTTTTATGCTGAGCATATCGGTCTTTGCAGATTCAAGCTTTTTTGAAAACGGTTTATAAAAAGTTTCCAGTACTTTTCTATATTCAATGTCAGCGATTTCAATACGATCCAGATCATTTTCCATACGGGCAGTGAATTCAACATCCAGAATATCAGGAAAGTTGTCCACCAGAAGGTCATTGACGAGAAATCCAAGTTCACTCGGCCTGAAATATCTGTTAACAAACTCCACATAACCTTTTTCACGGATAACCGATAATATGCTCGCATACGTACTCGGACGACCGATTCCGTTTTCTTCAAGCTCCTTTACAAGGGATGCTTCCGAAAACCTTGGAGGAGGCATTGTGAAGTGCTGTTTTGGATCAATTTTTAAAAGTTTAAGCTTCATACCATCGGTAAGTTCAGGTAGGGTTGGTTTCTTCCCGTTTTTTCCTCCCGAATTTTCAGATTCCTGGTAAAGCGTCATAAAACCAGGAAATTTTATATGCGAACCGCTTGCAGTAAAATTATAACGGCCTGCAGTAATAATTGCTGAGCTTTGATTTATTAAAGCCTGCTGCATTTGGGAGGCTACAAAACGTTTCCATATAAGTGTATATAAAACCAGTTGGTCTTTTGTAAGGAATGGTTTAACCTTTTCCGGTGTATTGCCCACAGATGTTGGTCTTATAGCTTCATGGGCGTCCTGTGCTTTGTTTTTATTTTTAAAATTCCTGGGTTGATCAACAGCATATTCTTTACCAAAAGTCTTTTTTATAAGCTCAATAGCATCCATTGCAGCATCTTTTGCAATACGGATAGAATCTGTACGCATGTAAGTTATTAGCCCTTCCGGTTCACCGGGGCCCAGATCAATACCTTCATATAGCTGCTGTGCAACTGCCATTGTCTTTTTAGCTGAAAATTTAAGTCTATTTATAGCATCTTGTTGAAGCTTACTTGTTATAAACGGAGGAAGAGGGTTTCTTTTTGTTGTCTTTTTAGTTACTTTTTCAACAATAAAATCAGCATCATCCAGTTCTTCCAAAATACTGTCTGCAGCCTTTTTGTCAGGAATTTTAATTTTCTTGCCGGCTTTTTTTACAAGTTTTGCCTCAAACTCAGGCGGAGAGTCAGCTTCCAATGAAGCGGTTATTGACCAGTACTCTTCAGAGTCAAAAGCCTGGATGGCACGTTCCCGTTCACAAATAATTCTTACCGAAACAGATTGTACACGACCGGCACTCAGCCCACCCTGCACTTTTCTCCATAAAAGCGGAGAAATCTGGTAGCCAACAAGTCTGTCAAGTATCCGACGGGCCTGCTGGGCGTTATATCTGTTCTGGTTAAGCTCTTTTGGCGCATCTAAAGCCTCGTTAATCCCGTTCTTTGTCAACTCGTTAATTAGAACTCTGTGAAACTTCCGGCCCTCTTTTTTTAATATTTCAGCGGTATGAAACGCAATAGCTTCTCCTTCCCTGTCAGGGTCAGGTGCAAGATAAATATCTTTTGCGTCACCAGCAGAGCTTCTCAACTCCTTTATGACTTTCTGTTTTCCCTTGATATTCAAGTACTTACTTTTAAATCCCTTCTCAACATCTATTCCCATTTCTTTCGGGGGAAGATCCTTAATGTGTCCTGCAGTAGCCGCCACATTATAATCCTTGCCAATATACTTTTTGAGCGTTCTTACCTTTGTAGGTGATTCAACAACTAAAAGCGGTTTAGTCACAGCATTTCCTCACTAATCGAAAATAATTTTCCAGGGTTCTGATTCACAAGCCCTTCTAATTCAAGTTTAAGCAATATACCTGCTAATTTTCCTGATGCTATAGATGTCTTTCTCATTATAACATCAATATGCACCGGATAAGGTCCAAGCACCTCATACACCAGTAATTCGTCGGAATCAAGAGATGAAACAACAGTTTTTATTTTATCTCTACTTTCATTCATATTCCCCGGTTCAATATTCAATGCCCATGGTAGTTCTTCAATAATATCCTGTGCATTTTCCACAAGCTTAGCTCCCTGCTTCAAAAGGCTGTGAGTCCCTGTGCTTTTGAAAGACTGGATACTTCCAGGTACTGCAAATACCTCACGATTCTGTTCCCCGGCTATGCGGGCGGTAATAAGAGAGCCACTCCTTTTTGTGGCTTCAACAACTACAGTACCTAATGATATTCCACTTATAACTCTGTTTCTTATGGGAAAATGATGTGAATCCGGCCCGGTCATAACGGGAAATTCAGATATTACAGCACCGTTTTCCGCAATACTGTGAAATAATTTCCTGTTCTCAGCGGGATAAATTCTCCCCAGACCACTCCCGAGAACAGCAAAAGTTTTCCCATTACCGGACAAAGTCCCCTTGTGGGCTGCAGTATCTATACCCATTGCCATTCCACTAACTACTTTGATCTTATACGCAGCAAGATCCCTGCACAGACGTTGAGTCATCGAAATACCGTATCCGGTTGCATTTCTAGATCCCACTACTGCAATATTATTAATAGAGTTGTCTATCTTTCCATAAATATAAAGGACAGAAGGTGGGTCTGGTATCTGTCTTAAAAGTTCAGGATACATTGAGTCTTCCAAAGTAATAATCTGAAATCCCTTTTCAAGAGCCAGACCATAATCTTTTTTTACAGCGTCAGAAGTCTTATGATTTCTTATCGCAGATACGAGTCGCGGAGTTATACCTTCAACACCCAGGAGACTATCTCGTGGCGCTTTAAAAATCTTCTCCGGAGACGCAAACCTGTCAATCAGCCTTTTTATAAGATAGTTACCCAGTCCGGGTATACTCTTTAAAGTAAGCCATGATAGAACTTCACTCATAAGCGGTTCTTTTTTACAAAAATAACGTAAGCAGGTTATATATAAAATCAGAAGTCGGAGAGTTTTTCACTTTACTTTTTATAAGCTTCAATCCTGCCTTAGACTGTCGCAGAACTTAATGGAAAAATCTTATATGATCTAAAGGCTGTATTATCTTCTAAACGTACAATTAATTTATTGAGTTGATTCCGCCATTGCAGAATCAACTCAATATAGCTACAAATTTCTTCTATTTCCCACGCGTCTGCCAGGCAAGAAGGATAGGACTGGCAATAAATATTGAAGAGTATGTACCAATTATGACTCCTATCATCATCGCGAATGCAAAATCATGTATAATACTTCCTCCGAGGACATACAATGATATTACAACAACCAGGGTTGTTATGGATGTAAGAATCGTACGGCTAAGGGTTTCATTAATGCTTTTGTTGATAATAGCATCAAGTGGTTTCTTATGCTGTTTTTTAAGGTTTTCCCTTATCCTGTCATATACAATAATAGTATCGTTAAGTGAATAACCTATAATTGTCAAAAGGGCTGCAATAATCGGAAGTGTAAACTCAATATCCATTATTGAAAAAACACCGACTGTTATGGAAATATCATGAATCAATGCAACAATAGCTCCCATGGCATATTTCAATTCAAGGAACCAGAAAAGAACAAGGGTTACAACAAGTGCGGCTATTATAAGAAAAGGGATGCTGACATTGAAAATAGACAGAAAATAAACCGCACTCATTAGTGCTCCGGCCATAACACCGCTTAGCCCCCATTTTAATTCAAAACGGCCTGATATATAAATAGTAATAAAAAGCAATGCGTAAAACATTGCCATCAGAGCCTTTTCCCGAAGATCTTCACCAACTTGTGGCCCGACCATTTCAATACGTCGAATTTCGACATCTTTACCTGTAGAGCTTTTCAAAGCACTTTTGACCTCACCGGCGAACCCGTCAGATGTTTCAATTGATTTTTTTGTGCGTATAAGGTATTCATTGTCTCCTTCTTCTCCGAATTGCTGGACAGTTGATTTGTCCATATCAATTCCCACCAGACCGTTTTTTATTTCTTTTATATCCGTTGGTTCAAGAAATTTGACCTGCATCAACGTTCCTCCGGCAAAATCAATTCCGTACTTCGGTCCTTTATGCATTAATAGAGAAGTGATACTTGCAAGTATTATTACGGAAGATAAAAAGAATGTTTTTTTTCGATTATTGATAAAACTAATATTTATACCGGTTTTAACAACCTGCATAAAATTGGCAGATACGTTTATTTTTCTATCCAGAAGAAAATCAAAAATAAGCCTGGATAGAACTAATGCTGTAAACAGGCTGGAAACTATCCCCAGACATAAAGTAACGGCAAATCCTTTTACAGCTCCTGTACCAAATTGGAATAGTATTATTGCTGCAATAAATGTGGTTACATTTGCATCAAGGATTGTGAGGGTCGCCTTCTCAAATCCTGCGGCGACTGCCGCACGCGGCGTTCTACCAAGGTTAAGTTCTTCTCTTATGCGTTCAAATATCAGAACATTGGCATCAACAGCCATACCTATTGTTAGAATTATTCCTGCTATACCCGGAAGGGTTAAAGTGGCCTGGAATGCTGCAAGGCCTCCTGCAATTAGAATTATATTTAATACAAGTGCAAGATCAGCAATGAGTCCTGAACTCCGGTAATATATAATCATAAATAAAATCACCAGGATGCCGCCCACAAGCATGGATATAAGGCCCTGGGTTATTGAGTCCTTACCGAGAGATGGGCCTACGGTCCTGTCCTCAATGATTTTTACGGGTGCGGGCATTGCTCCTGCGCGAAGCACAATAGCAAGGTCATGTGCCTCTTCGGTTGAAAAATTGCCTGTTATACGGGCAGAGCCACCACCAATTCTGTCCTGAATAACCGGAGCAGAATAAACCTTGTTATCCAGAATGATCGCAAGGCGTTTTTTAATGTTATCACCTGTTATTCTTTCAAAATCCCTCGCCCCTTTCTTGTCAAACTCTATTGAGACATAAGGTTCATTATATTGAGCATCTATCTGCACCCTGGCATCGGTAAGTGATGAACCGGTCAGGAGAGTTCTCTTTCTGATAAGATACGGAGTTCTGGAAGTACGGTTGGTTTCCTTGTTTTTTTCTACCTGATAAAGTATTTCACTCCCCAGAGGTGGTGAACCTTTAATTGCCGCATCAAGATCGTTTACATCATCTACCAGCTTGAATTCAAGCTGGGCGGTATTCTTTATAAGGTCTTTTGCTCTTTCCGTTTCTTTAACACCCGGGAGCTGTATCAATATACGTCTTTCTCCCTGAATACGGATATCAGGCTCACTTACACCAAACTGGTCAATACGGTTCCTGATAGTCTCAAGAGCCTGTTCTGTGGCCATCTTTTTAATATTTTTAGCTTCTGTATCAGGAAGGTCTAAAATGCACCTGGTCATTTCACCGTCTGCAGATTCTTTTTTGATCCTCAGATTTTTATATTCCTTATCAAGAAGATCCTCAAACTTTTGTAAATTAGCATCTCCTTTAATCAGGACCGCTATTTTATCAGCACTTTCTTTTTTTATACCGCGATGCCTGATATGTTCTTCTTTCAAGAGGCCGCGAAGTTCCTGTGATATACGTTCTATTGTGATTTCAACCGCTTTTTCGGTTTCAACTTCAAGGACAAGGTGCATTCCTCCCTGTAGATCCAGACCTAGATTAATTGCCTTGTAAGGCCATATAACCGGTTTGTCCTTACCGTTCGCCATCATATGAATGGTGGGAAATACAAATAAAAAAGCAATTACTATAACAGAAAGAGCTAAAACAGGCTTCCATGAAAGATTCTTCAATTATCGATTCCTTTCGTACAAAAATAACAGTCTTAAAATTTACCTTGATGATGCTAAAAAGCTTTTAAAGACTTTTTTATTACAGAGTGTTTCTTTAACCACAAGGCCCTATCATACAAGTTTTAAATACAGGCCGTATATAGTCATTTTTCAGGCGGCAGATTAATGGATGAAATGCTTCCCTTGCTTACCTTTATCCTGACCTTATCGGCTATTTCTATTGTAGTAACAGTATCATCCACTGATGTGACACGCCCATGAATTCCTCCGCTCGTAATTACACGGTCACCTTTCTTAATATTATCCAGCATCTTACGGTGTTCCTGTGTTTTTTTGTTCTGCGGACGAAAAAAAAGAAAATAAAATATCGCAAAAGTGAGAATCATAGGGACCAACATACCGCCCAGTGCGCCACCAGCTTCTGCTCCGCCGGCACCGCCACCCGGACTGTTTGTGCCCATTGCAAATGCTATACTTAACAAGCTTATACCTCCTGAAATTTAGTTGGCGAATATACTCCGCCTGTTCATATTAGATCTCTTAGATTACACTCAAAAAGAAGTTTACATTTTTTAGTACAGACTCTTTTTTATACAGACCCTTATTGATCTGCGGGTATCCATATTGTCTTTCCGTCAAACTCAAGATTATCAATATTTTGATCATCTATCCGATCTAAAAGTGAAAATACTTCTACCATATTATACACGACGATCTTGCTTAACTCATGAATCAGGTTCAGATTAGTATCAACTCTTTTTTCTTTAAGATTATATATTGAAACCATGTTTTCAGAAAACTTCAGCAGTTTCCCGACTCCTGAGCTATATCCATTCCAACCGGGTTCATCTGAAGAAGAGGAAATAGTTATATTTTTTGTTTCAAAATATTCCTTTAAAATTGTAAAATGAACATTCCATATATTATCTCCGGGTCGTACTACATATACACCGTACTCCCCTAACGCTTCTCTTTCTTCTCCTGCCCCCTTCACACCATATTTGAGCGACCCCGATTTACCTTCATCAAGATCCTTCTCAATAATATTGCCTTTATTTAATGAAGTCTGGTCCAATATATTCTGCATTGACACAGTGTCATCACCGACTGTGAGATCTTCACCCGGTTTAACGATCATATCCAATCCCTTGTCGACCCCATATTTCTCCTTACGTTTTTTCATGAGGTCGGAAAGTTCATGATCATTTCCCAGACTGTTATAATCCAGAACAGTCTTTGTCTTTATCTTACTATTAACCTCCCCTGAAGCTTTCTGCTTAAACAAAAGGCTTTCCGATCCATCGCGAAATATAAATACAAGAGCAACTGTTACAATAACGACAAAGCCTACCAAAAAAAACAATAAAGTCTTGTTAAGAGCCTTAAATGTTTTTTTTGACATACTACCTCCGGTATTTTAGAAGGTTGAATGATTCAGATACAATAATCATATAAATGTGTCAATATGAGACATTTACATAATATCCCTTTTTGCCCGATTTATTATCCCCTATTCAAGATATCCTTATCTGATCTTAATTTACAAAAACCCCTGAAAAACATCAGGCTGTCCTATATATATTATACAAAGCTGCTATTCATAAACAATTTTACTATCACCAGGCTTCATGGAACTGTCGCCTTCTATTGCTATACTCAGCTCACGCCTTACTTCCAGATCCAGTAGTTCGCTTCTTTTTTTATTCAAAAGATAAGCAGCTACCTCAACAGGTACAATGCCTCTTACACCTGTCTTTTCACTTTTCAGAGTTTCAAGTCTCAGTTTTCGTAAAAAAATAAGCCCTAGCGCCTCAACAGACATGGTAAGACCCTTACCCTGACAGTGAATGCATGGCACAAAACTTCCGGATTCAATTGATGGCCTGATTCTCTGCCTGGACATTTCCATAAGTCCGAACCTGGAAATCCTGCTTGTTTTTGTCCTGGCCTTATCCTCTTTAAGATGAGCTTTCATTGACTTTTCTATCCTGATCTTATGCTTGGAGTCTCTCATATCAATAAAATCAATTACGATAAGCCCCCCCAAGTCCCTCAACCTCAACTGGCGTGCGATCTCTTCTGCTGCATCAAGATTAGTCTGAAGAGCAGTTTGTTCAACCGATTCTTTCGTAGTGGCCTTGCCTGAGTTCACATCAATAGCGACCAGAGCTTCTGTCTGGTTCAACACAATGGATCCTCCGGTTTTCAAACTAACCCTGCTGTCAAAAATCGAAGCTATCTGTTTTTCCAGCTGATATTTTGTAAATATCGGTTTTGCTTTATTGTATTGTTTTACTATTTTTCTATGCTTGGGTGATATAATACTTACAAAGTCTCTTACCTCTTTATAAACCGATTCATCATCTATAAGAATTTCAGTTGTATCAGGTGTAAAGTAGTCACGAATTGACCTGACAGCAAGATCCCGTTCCTTAAAAAGAAGTGCCGGAGCACTTTCCTGATTAACCTGTTTCTTAATACTACGCCAAATTCGTAATAAATAGCTTAAATCTTTGGCTAATATTGTTTTTGTACAGTCCCTCCCGGCGGTCCTGACAATTACACCAAAACCTTCTGGTATTTTCAACCCGCTTAAAATATCCTTCAGTCTTTTGCGCTCATCATCTTTGTCAATCTGTCTGGAAACACCACGAGTATTGCTTCCGGGCATAAGAACAATGTATCTTCCAGGTAAAGAAATTAAGGTCGTAAGTGTGGCCCCTTTTTTCATGACAGAATCTTTTGATATTTGAACAACAAGCTCCTGTCCCCGCTTGACAATCTTTTTCAAAGATCTGTCCCCTGAATTAACATCTTGATAATAATCACTGTGAATCTCATGTTTTTGCATGAAACCGTGCCTATCCGAACCATAATCAACAAAAACCGCCTGAAGGCTTGGTTCAACGCGAGTAATTATCCCTTTATAAATATTGCCTTTAGTAATTTCCCTGGCTGTTGTTTCAAGATGAAATTCTTCAAGTTTGTTGTCTTTTATCTTTGCAATTCTGCACTCTTCCGAGTCTACTGCATTTATTATGATTTTGTTGCTCATAGAAAAAATATCCTTATTGCCTTAACGGAAAAAATCTTACATTTTGTTACAGAACAAAGTATAATAACACTCTTTTTTAAGACAAAATAATTTAGCGGCAATTTGATGCTTTCTTAAAAAGTATAACCCCTTGTTAAGTATATACCTTAATGTACTAAGGCATAATGGTTGTATGTCTGATCCAAATATCTTTTACCAATATCTTTATAATGGAATAATCATGGCAAAAAATTGGAAAATATTATTCCGGCTGGTGACTCACTATCATTCATTTTTTATGCTTGAATATTAAATTGTTATATACAAGTCAAACTTTTTCTATTTTCACTTAAAATTGTAAGAACCTTTAAAAAATATGAGTTTCCAGTAATTTACTTATATTCAGGTTGTATTTATTCTATAAAATTGAGTAACATATGAGAAATAGTTAACTATTACAAGATATTGCACTTGAAGGTAGAGTAAATCCAATCTGGCATTAAGGAGTATAATAGGATATTTTATTTCTTTCATAGCCTCAAACAGCCCGGAGGAAATAACCCGGAAGAAATAAAATAGATATCCTGATTTGTATTACCGCCTATTCTTATCATACCAATATTTATAAGAAATTGATTGTCAACCTTGATATTTTTATTATAATGTGAGAGAAGTTTTCTTTCACATTATACATTAATTGGGAAAACAGTCGTTTTGCAGGCCTTTGGATTTATACTAAAATATTGTATTTACTGTATTTTATATACCAGCCCCAAGATAGGCCTTTAAAAAAACTATTCCTGATTCCAACGAAAATAGTTGACATAGACCTTTGAAAAGTCTCGTCTCAAATGAAAGGGGTTCTGCATGATTGTGGTTACAGGAGGCGCCGGATTTATAGGAAGCGCAATAGTCTGGAAGCTTAACCTTAAAGGTATTGACGACATATTGATTGTAGATAATCTTGGCCGGACAGAAAAATGGAAAAACCTTGTTAACTTAAGTTATAAGGATTACATTCATAAGTCGGTTTTTACTGAAAAGCTTTTAAACAACAAAATCGAAAATATCGAAGCCATAATTCACATGGGGGCATGCTCTTCAACAACGGAAAATGATGCTGACTACCTTATGGAAAATAACTTCCATTATTCAAAAACACTTGCAGAATATGCTCTAAAAAACGATATACGCTTCATCAATGCTTCAAGTGCTGCAACATATGGTGACGGAGAGTGCGGTTTTTCAGATAACATAAATAATATTGAAAATTTGAAACCGCTTAACATGTACGGCTATTCAAAACAGCTTTTTGACCTGTGGGCTCTTGACACGGGAGCCGTTGACAAGCTTGCAAGCGTGAAATTCTTTAACGTGTTCGGTCCGAATGAATACCACAAGGATGATATGCGAAGCGTTATTGTCAAAGCATTTTACCAGGTCCGTGAAGCCGGGTGCATACGTCTTTTTAAATCATACAGACCGGAATATCCTGACGGTGGACAGAGACGGGACTTTATATATATAAAGGACTGCGTAGAAGTGATCAGCCGGATGTTGGAAAACCATGGGATTAACGGTATTTATAACATAGGAACTGGAAAAGCCCGGACCTGGAATGCTCTTGCCAAAGCGGTTTTTGCTGCTATGGGTGTTAAAGAAAACATAGAATATATTGAAATGCCCGAACAGCTTCAGGATCGATACCAGTATTTCACCCAGGCTGAAATGCAAAAACTGTCTGATGAAGGCTGTAATATTATATATACAAGTTTAGAAGACAGTATTGACGATTATATCAAAAACTATCTACAGCAGAACGATATTTACCTTTAAGGGGAAATCGGGATATGTTTGAACAGACTATAAACGATCACATATCATGCATTAAAAACCTGGCTGATATAAAGGAAATTATCATTAAAGCCGGTGAAATGCTTACAACATCCCTTGAAAAAGGTAATCGCATCCTTATATGTGGAAACGGTGGATCTGCTGCCGATTCTCAGCACTTTGCTGCTGAGATAGTCGGACGTTTTGAAAAGGAGCGAACGGCATGGCCTGCACTGGCCTTGACAACGGACACATCCATAATTACAGCTATTGCAAATGATTACACTTATGATGATATCTTTTCCAGACAGGTTGAAGGCCTGGGCGCATCAGGTGATATCATAATCGGGATTTCAACCTCGGGTAATTCAAAAAACGTAATCCATGCAATTAATAAAGCCAAAAATATGGGAATTAATACAATCGCTCTTCTCGGCAATGACGGGGGGCATTTAAATAATTGTGCTGATCTTGCTGTGACGGTTTCCTCAACGGTAACTGCCAGGATACAGGAAGCACATATTTTCATTCTTCATTTCTGGGCCGGAATGATAGAACAGTATTTTACTAACGAAAGCTGAATAATGAACACAACTTTTCCTGATTTTTCAAATTGTAATATTGTTGTCGTTGGCGACGTGATGCTTGACCTGTATTTCTGGGGCAAAGTAGAAAGAATTTCTCCTGAAGCCCCTGTTCCGGTTGTTAGAGTTCAAACAAAGACACGAACACTTGGGGGGGCTGGTAATGTTGCCCTGAACCTTACAGGTCTCGGTTGCAATACTTCACTGCAGGGAGTAAGGGGCGGAGGACCCGCAGGGAACAATCTTTCTGAAATCCTTACGGAGACCGGGATTAAAGACAATCTCATTGTGGATCATAGCCATACTACAACAACTAAAACCAGGGTGATTGGACAGGGACAGCAGCTGCTTCGACTTGATGAAGAGCAAACCTGGAAGTGTGAGGATCCAATTAAGGAAGAGTTGATTAAACTATTCAGAATGGAACTTAAAAATGCAGACTCTGTCATACTTTCAGACTACGGGAAAGGTCTTTTGCTTAACGGAATTGCAGAAGATCTTATCAGGATCTGTAATGAGGAAAACAAACCTGTTTTTATAGATCCGAAAAACTATAACTGGGACCGTTATAAAAATGCCACGTGCATTACACCAAATTTAAAAGAATTTAAACAGATAGCATCCGGACCGATAAAAAATGACTCCGACCTGGAAGCGGAAGCGGTAAAGGTCATTGAAAAGTTTGGCCTTAAATATCTTCTCGTCACAAAAGGTTCACAGGGCATGTCTCTTTTTTCAGGGAACTCATCACCTATACATATTCCAACAGAAGCAAAAGATGTATTTGATGTGTCAGGTGCCGGTGATACAGTTATAAGCACACTTGCCGCAAGCTCCGGTACAGGCCTTTCAATGTCAAAGGCCGCAGAGTTAGCAAATCTGGCTGCGGGTATTGTAGTTGGTAAAATCGGTACTCAGCCTGTTAGCAATGCTGAGCTTAAATCCGCCTTTAAAGGTAGAAATATTGGTAGCTCAAGCAAGATATGTTCACAATCACATGCAAGTGAAATTATTTCCATATGGAGAGATGAAGGAAACAAAATCGTCTTTACAAACGGTTGCTTTGATCTCCTGCATACAGGCCACATAAAGCTCCTTCATAATGCAGCCGAGAAAGGAGATAAACTGGTTATCGGATTAAATTCTGATTCTTCAGTAAAGAGGCTTAAAGGAGATAAACGACCGATTCTGCCAGAAGAGGAGCGTGCATCTCTTTTATCGGCAATTGAGTGCGTCAACATGGTTGTTCTTTTCAGTGAAGATACTCCGTTAGAACTTATAAGGCTTCTAAAACCCGAAATTCTGGTAAAGGGTGGGGACTATAAAAGAGAAACCGTTGTCGGCCATGAACTTGTTGAAAGCTGGAACGGTTCTGTTGAAATTGTTCCCCTGGTAGACGGTATGAGTACAACAAATATTATTGAATCTGTTAAGGAAAAACTAAAATAAGACAATTAAATTTTTTATTACTTATAAAATTGATAAACTCGTAAAAAAACAATCCATGATGACAAAGTAGAATGTTCAATATCAAGGCGCCGCAAATCCCGAGGAATGATGCGTACTCATCGTACGCCGCTGTGACGAGAGATACAGCGCAACGCAGATATTGGACTCTTAAGAAGTCATCAGGCATGATAAACTCGTAAAAATCTGATTAATGGCGATTTGCACCACTATAACAAAAAAAACAACCTGTTAATTCCATTGCATTTTAGCAATGAGTTATTTGGAAGTATAACCGATGGCTAAGTAAAAATCTTCATATACAAGGCATAGCGTTTGGCCAGACGTGAAGGCATACATGTAGTATGTCGAACGTCTGGCCAAATGCTATAACGCAGAGATCGGA